>JBBQHC010000001.1:0-74592 GCA_038323615.1 Rhodobacterales bacterium
CGCGAAGCAGGCAAAGCCAAGCGGGTAATCCGCCGCACCGCGAACCTCTGGGCGCACCAAGGCATCAACCGGAGTCTGAAGCGCGCTTCACACCGCACACATGCCACGCAGTTTCGAAAATGGCCAAAAATCGAGGTGCCCCCCAGCAGAGAAGTTCGCTGAGTGTGTTGCGTCGATCAGTTGAGCCCGCCCCGTGCAGCTCACAAAGCGGATATTGCCCGCGTGATTTAGTTCGATAGGCTACACATAGCAAAATCCACGTGAGAGTGTTTGAACGGTGCTGGAGCCAGACTGGAACGATCTGAAGGTCATCCTCGCGCTCTACCGGGGTGGGTCGGTTGCTGCGGCTGCGAGAATACTCGCCGTCGATGCGTCCACCGTAAGCCGCCGTCTTTCCGCCGTGGAGACAACATTGGGGACTATCCTTATCAATCGCGGCGGCCGGGAATTTCACTTCACTGCCGAAGGCCAGAGTGCTGTCGCAGCGGCTGAAGCCATGGAAAGGGCGTTGAGCGAAGCAAATCTTGCGATCCGATCGTCGAAATCGGATCTGGCGGGCGTGGTCAAAATTGCTTGCCCGCCATCCATTGTACATTTTCTCGAAGCTTTCGAGGCGGTGGCCTCAGCGGCGTATCCGGAACTGGGCATTGAACGTTTGTCGAGCCGGGCTCCATCTGATCTTGCAAAGGGCGAAGCGGATATCAGCATTCGCAGTCTGGGTGTTGTCAATCTTGACCTCGTCGTCGCCCACAGGTTCGATCTGGGATCCTGCATCTATGCATCCGAGAGTTACCTTGCCCTGCATGGAACCCCCAAAGCCCCGCCTGACCTGAAGAAGCACAAGCTGGTTCAGTACGGCGCACCGTTCCTAGATCTTCCGGCGTTCAAGTGGATCGAGGACTACGCCGATCCGGCACGGTCCGCAGTGCGGGTTGACAGCATCGACATGGCACGGGCTTTGATCGCCGAAGGGCGTGGTGTGGGTGCATTGTTCTGTGCAATCGGCGATCAGACAGCAGGGCTGGCCCGTGTTTTCGCCGATCCCATAGATCAGATGGAGTGTGCGATCGTTTATCACCAATCATCAAGGGGGTCTGCCCGTATCCGTGCGGTTCTAGACTTGTTGATCGGGAATTTCATCAAGCGCCAACACGAGCTGAGCGGGCGGGCTGCGGAAGCCTGAGGTCAAGGCTTCCGCACCGTGGTCACGACAGATTGGAAACGCCGGTTTCAATTCGGATGACTTTTCCACCCTCTTTTCGGTTGACGATCATGGCGCCCTCGCGCGTCCCGTTCTGGAACGAAAGAACTGTGTGGATGACGAGGATGTCATCATTCTCGTAGAGACAGCGCATATCTTCGATTGTCCGATTGCCACCAGCCCAGACCTTGGAGAGCAGCGCCTCCATCTGGCTCCGGTTCAGGGTGTCTTTGGATTTGTGACGAACATATTCGAAGTCTTCATGCAACAAAGCGGCATAGCGGGCTGCGTCGTTCGACCGCATCGCGGCTTCCATCTCGGAATAGATATTCATTTGCGATTCTCCGGATAAGGGATTGGACTGTAAGGCACCGAAAAGCCTTCGGTTGCCGGGGCGTCACTGAAAGAAATGTCCAACCTCGAATTCAATTCCGGTCGGTGGTGCCTCGAAGCCGCCTTTGACACCTTTGCTCATGACGGGCAGAAAACGTTCCGTCACGAAGGTGTCCCAGCTGTCTTTCGATTCCTGCAAGGCGGTCACTTGCCAGCCGCCCGGAACAGGGCCCGCCACATGGAAAATCTGGCCTGTGGGGATGACCCCAAGCTGACCGTTGATCGCGACCATGACGGCCTCGTATTGCGCCTTGGTTCCGCCTGGAAAGAAGTGAGTGATGCAGTAAGCCATATTCATCCTCCATTTGGGTGCGTCCGTTACAAGAACGTGTTGGTTCGATCGGACAGGAGGTTTCCCATCCGTTTGAGCATCGGCTCGGTTTTGTGAAGATCGCCCAACTGCGTGTTGGCGATATCCAAACGTTATTCAGGCAGTGCGCATCTGTCGATGGGCAGGACTGCAAGACTGACTTGCAGGAATCCGGGCCTCGGGATTGCACCACTCATGGGGCGACCTGTCGAATATGCCCGCCCGTTCGCGCACCGCGTCGATGCAGTTCATCAGGCCTAGTACCATTCGTCGGGCATTGACGCTTTGCGAACCGTCACGAAATCAGCAAGCGCCGCGCGAATGTCATCGGTCATCGGCGGCGGTTGATAATCATCCAGCATCTGTTTCCAGCGCCGCGTTGCCCGCTGTGCCGCAGACAGGCCGCCGTTTTCGGTCCACGTCTCGTAGGGACCGGCCTCGGGGATGTCGGGCTGAAAGTTGGCGGTGGCAAAGTGGCGCAGCGTGTGCTGGGTCGATAAAAAGTTTTGACCCGGCCCAACTTCATCATAGGCGTCGCGGCCAAAGGCCTCTGCATCAGTACCAAAGCCCTGCAACATCGTCATCATCGCCCCGCAATGATCCAGATCCATGACGAACTTCTCATAAGACATCACCAATCCGCCTTCGAGCCAGCCGGCCGCGTGCCAAACCTGATGCGCCCCCGACATGAGTGTCGCCCACATCGCCCCGGTGCTGTCTTGCATCGCCTGCCCGTCGGCGGCATTCGAGGCGGTGACCTGGCCGCCGCCAGAGCGCACAGGAACCCCCAATCGCCGCCCGACCTGCGCCAGTGCCAAGGTTACCAGATTGGCCTCGGGCGAGCCAAAGGTCAGAGCGCCGGATTTAAGGTTCATCGTCGAATGAAAGCTGCCAAACACAACCGGGCATCCGGGCCGCACCAGTTGGGTCAGCGCAATGCCGACCATGCCCTCGGCCAAGGTTTGCGCCACGGTTGCTGCGGGCGACAGCGGGCCCATCGCCCCGGCAAAAATCGCAGGCGACACGCAAACGCATTGATTGGCGGCCGCATAGACCCGCAAGGCACCGGACATTGTGTCGTCATAGATCAAAGGAGAGTTGACGTTGATATTGCCTTGCATCACAGCGTTCTCCTCCATGAACGCCGTGCCAAACACGAGTCGCGCCATCTGGATGCTGTCTTGGGCACGGGTTGGCGAGGTAACCCCGCCCATGAAGGGTTTGCTCGACAGGGTCAAATGCGCCAAGACCATATCCAGATGCCGCTTGTTGACCGGAATATCGGTCGGCTCGCACACCGTTCCGCCGGAATGATGCAGCCACGGCGAGGCGTAGCTTAGCTTTACGAAATTCTCGAAATCGACCAGCGTTGCGTATCTGCGCCCGTGTTCCAGATCGGTGACAAAGGGGGATCCATATCCCGGCATCAGCACAACGTTGTCGCCGCCCAACGTCACTGTGTTGGCTGGATCGCGGGCATGAAGCCGGAATTGGGCGGGTGCTGTCGCACAAAGCTGTCTGGCAAGGCCGGGCTCGAACCTGACGCGCTCGCCGATCACAGTAGCACCTGCGGCGGCAAAAAGTTCAAGCGCGACGGCGTCGCCGCGGAACTCGACGCCGATGGTTTGCAAAATCCAGTCGGCCTGTTCCTCGATGGCGGTCAGTGCGGCCTCATTCAGCAAAGCGTAGGCAGGCACCTTTCGGGTCCGTGGAGATACCACAACGCGGACTTCAGATTGACGGGCCGCACGCCCGCGACGAACCACCTCCCGCAGCTTTGGCTGAACATTTGTGTTTATGTTTTCCAACCTGCGGCCCCCGTTTCATGCAGAATGGGTCTGATAATAAGGCACATCAATCAAATTTTTCTGTACTCATCGTTCAATTATTTTATACTCTTGTGGATATGAGCACTGCCTTTAAACATCACGACACAATGCGACTTTTCATCGAGGTCGCGCAGCGCAAGAGCTTTACGGAAGCAGCCGAGATGCTGCACCTGACAAAGGGCGCAATCAGCTATCAGATCAAAACCCTCGAGGCTGATTTGGGTTTCACCGTGTTCGAGCGGACCCCGCGGGGCGTCGCTCTGACATCAAAGGGGCAACAGCTGCTGGATGCAACACGTGCGCACTACCTTAGCATTGAGGCAGAATTGGTGACGCTAAAGACCGCCGAAACTCAATCGCTTACTGTTGGAATGTCGAGCTATTTCGCCTCTCGGTGGCTGTCGCCGCGGCTGATGACGTTCATGCAGCAGTGCCCGGATATTCAGCTGCGGATTCAGCCGATGACACAGTTGTTCAATCTTGAAAATCAAGACGTGGATATCGCAATCCGTTGGGGCAACGGACGTTGGGACGACGCTGACATATCGCCCGTCATGTCGATGCCTGCATGGCCCGTCGGCAATGCGCAAGCCTATCAAAAAGTCCAACAAATGGGTTTGGAGCGGGCTTTTTCCGAGTTCACTTTGCTGCGGGATCACGATGGCAGCAATGCCTGGTCCGACTGGTTTGATGCGGCTGGCATGCCTCAGCAAACCCGCAAAGACACTTTGATTATCCCCGACCCGAATGTGAGGGTGCAGGCGGTGATAGATGGGCAAGGGGTCGCCCTGAACGACGCGCTCGTGTCGCGAGAACTGGAGGAAGGCACGCTTGCGCGTCTCTCAAGTGTTGAGCTTTCTTCATATGGGTATTTTCTGGTCAGACCGCGGAAGGCGCCGATGAGCGCGAGTGCAAGTTCATTTATAGACTGGTTACTGCAACAATAGATTGTCGTTGGTGCGCTTTCTTATCCGATGGGCTTTTCCAATAGCAGGTGTTGGCTGTGACGCGGATGTCTGGAAAAATGGGCATATTTTCTTTAAAAACCCGTCAATTTTGCATTCCGTTTCACACAGGCAATTGAATCGGGCCGAGTTGCATTTCAATCTTTATCAACGGGGAAAAAGCAAGCCGCCTGGTGGTTTTCAGCACCCATTGTCGGACGCTCGGCCCTGCATTTGGCCTGAACCTTCCAGCATCTGGGCGCAAACGGGCAGCCGTCGGGAATAGAGAGCGGTGACGGCAATTCGCCGGTCAGTTTGATCCGGTCCTTGGCGGCACCCGGATCGGCGCGTGGTGTCGCGGACAAAAGCGCCTTGGTATATGGGTGTTTGGGGGCCGCAAAAATCGCTTCTTTCGGGCCCCGCTCGACCGCCCGGCCAAGGTACATCACGATCACATCATCGGCGACGTGACGCACCACTGACAGATCGTGACTGATGAACAGATAGGCCAGCTGCAACCGGTCCTGCAATTCGGTCAGCAGGTTCAGGATCGCGCTTTGGATCGACAGGTCAAGGGCCGAAACCGGTTCGTCCAAAACCAGAACCTTGGGATCAAGCATCAGTGCGCGCGCCACCGCGATCCGCTGTCGTTGACCACCCGAAAACATATGCGGATAGCGGTCGAAATGTTCGGGGCGCAGGCCGACGAGTTTCAGCATGTCGCGGGCTTTCGCTTCCCTTTCGGGGCGAGGCATCTCGGGTTTGTTGATGGCCAGCGGCTCTTGCAATATGGTCCCGATCCGATGCCGCGGGTTCAATGAACCATAAGGGTCCTGAAACACGATCTGGACGGACTGGCGCAGGTCGGCCCAATCGTCGCGAAGCATCGGTTTGCCATCAAGGGTCAGCGCTCCGGCGGTCGGTTCTTCGATCATCGCGACCATTCGCGCCAGTGTCGATTTCCCGCAGCCGCTTTCGCCAACCACGGCAAGGGTTTTCCCGGCAGACAACGAAAAATCCAGACCTGCCACGGCCTTGAGCGTCCGGGCCGACCGGAACAGGCCGCTACTGACGCTATAGTGCCGTTCAAGCGCCTTTGCTTCGATGACAGGTGCGGTCATGAGGCGACCCTTTCATCGGCGTTCAGCGGATAGTGGCACCGCGCCTGCCCCAGATCGGCGCCGCGGGGCACTGGGGGCGTTGAAATGCAACGCGCATCGGCGAATTTGCAGCGGGGCGAAAACAGGCATCCGGCAGGCCGATCAAACTGTCCGGGCACGACGCCGGGGATCGTTGGCAACAACCGCTCGGTCGCGCGTTCCGGCAGGGCGTCCAGCAGGGCGGCGGTATAGGGATGGTGCGGCGTGGCAAACAAGGGCCCGACCAACTGTTCCTCGATCTTCTGGCCGGCGTATTGCACGCTGACCCGCTCGGCGGTTTCGGCCACCACGCCCATGTCATGCGTGATCAGCACCAGCCCCATCCCGGTTTCTTCGCGCAAGCTTGCCAGCAGATCAAGGATCTGGGCCTGAATGGTCACGTCCAGCGCCGTCGTCGGTTCATCAGCGATCAACAGTTTGGGTTTGCAGGCGATCGCCATCGCGATCATCACGCGCTGGTTCATGCCGCCCGACAACTGGTGCGGAAAAGCCGACAGGCGTTTCTCCGGGTCGGGGATACCGACCTGTTCAAACAGTTCGACCGCGCGTTTCTGGCGATCCGCTGCGCCCAGCCCAAGATGGATTCGCAACGATTCCCTGATCTGCCAGCCGACTGTGAAACAGGGGTTCAGCGACGACATCGGTTCCTGAAAGATCATCGCGAGGTCTTTGCCGACGATCCGCCGCCGCGCTGCGGACCCGATCCGCAGCAGGTCATGCCCGTCAAACGTCATCTCGTCTGCGGTTACGGTCGCGGTCCACGGCAAGAGGCCCATGACCGCCAGCATCGACACCGATTTGCCCGACCCGCTTTCCCCGACGATGGCCAGAATCTCGCCGGTATCAACGTCCTGATCCACCGCATCGACGGCACGAAACTGACCCGACACGGTGGCAAAATCAACAGACAGGTTACGGATGCGCAGCAGCGACATGGGCTAGCTCCGCTTCAGCTTGGGGTCGAGCGCGTCGCGCAGCCCGTCGCCCATCAGGTTGATTGCCAGCACGGTGACAAGGATCGCGAGGCCGGGAAAGGTCACGACCCACCACGCCCGCAGAATGAATTCGCGCGCCTCGGCCAGCATGGTGCCCCATTCCGGCGTCGGCGGCTGCGCCCCCATGCCCAGAAACCCCAGCGCCGCCGCGTCAAGAATCGCGGTCGAGAACGACAGGGCCGCCTGCACGATGATCGGCGCCAGACAGTTGGGCAGGACGGTCACGAACATCAGGCGCAACAGGCCGGCACCGGCGACACGGGCCGACGTCACATAATCCTTTTGCAACTCCGACAGCACAGATGCCCGCGTCAAACGCACGTAGTGTGGTTGCAGCACGATGGCGATGGCGATCATCGCGTTGGTCAGCGATGGGCCAAGCACGGCGACCAGCACCAGCGCCAGCAGCAGCGAGGGAAAGGCCAGAATGATATCCATGATCCGCATGATGATACTGTCCAGCCACCGCGGCGCGAACCCGGCCAGCAGCCCGATCATGATGCCCCCCGATGCGGCGATGCTGACCACGACGACGCCGACAAAAAAAGAATACCGCGCGCCGACGATCAACCGCGACAGCATATCGCGACCCAAGGGATCGGTGCCCAAAATAAACTTGAGGCTGCCGCCCTCCTGCCAGAAGGGGGGTTGCAGTGTCGCACCACGGAATTGCGCGGTGGCGTCATGCGGCGCGACCCAGGGCCCGAACAGTGCGAGGAACGCGAAGACAGCGAATATCCACAGGCCGATGACGGCGCCCCGGTTTTCGCGGAAATAGAACCAGAACTCGCGCAGGCGGTTCGGGCGTTCGATCGTGTCGGCAATGACAGTCGCGTCGGCCATCAGCGTTTCCTGATCTTGGGGTTGATGACGCCATACAGCATGTCGACCGTCAGATTGACGACCATGACCATGACCGCGATCAACAACAGACCGCCCTGCACCACCGGGTAATCGCGGCGGAAAATACTGTCGACCATCCACTTGCCGATGCCCGGCCAGCTAAAGATCGTCTCGGTCAGGATCGCACCAGCCAGCAGGGTGCCGACCGACAGACCGATGACCGTGACGACCGGGATCAGGGCGTTGCGCAACGCATGGATGCCGTTGATACGACCCGGCGACAGGCCCTTGGCGCGGGCTGTCCGAATATAATCCTCGCCCAGCACCTCGAGCATCGCCGACCGGGTTTGCCGCGCGATCACCGCCAGCGGGATGGTTCCCAGCACGATGGTCGGCAGGATCAAGTGGCTGATTGCAGAGGCAAACGCACCCTTTTGGCCCGAGGCGAGGCTGTCGATCAGCATGAAACCCGTGGCATTCGGGAAATAGTAGATCAGATCGATCCGCCCAGACACCGGAGTCCAATGCAGATTGCCGGAAAACACGATGATAAGCAGCAGCGCCCACCAGAAAATTGGCATCGAATAGCCGATCAGGGCGGTCGACATCAGGGCGCGGTCGAAAAACTTGCCCCGGTTCACCGCGGCGATAATTCCGGCGGGCAGGCCCAGCACCAAGGCAAAGATCATCGCGCAGATCGACAGCTCCAGCGTCGCGGGGAACAGCGCGAAAAATTCGTCCCAGACCGGGCGTTTGGTGACCAGGGAGGTGCCGAGGTCGCCTTGCAGTACGCCCAGCAAGTAATCCCAGAACTGGACGTAGATCGGCCGGTCGAACCCGAATTGCGCCGTCAATTCTGCATAGCGTTCGGGGGTCAACCCGCGTTCGCCCGCCATGACGATGATCGGGTCGCCGGGCAGAACCCGGATAAAACCGAATGAAATCAGAGTGACGCCGATGAACGTCGGCACAAACGTCAGCAGGCGGCTCAGGACATAATTCAGCACCGCAACACCGTCAGGTCTTTGGGAAATTGGGTGAGCGAGGTACAGCCATTGTCGGTGATCAACACGTCATCCTCGATCCGCACACCAAAGTTGCCGATGTCATAAAGGCCCGGTTCGTTGGTATAGACGGTTCCGGCCGGCAAAACCATGTGGTTGCCGCGCATAATATACGGGGCTTCATGCACGTCGCGGCCCAACCCGTGGCCGGTCTTGGTGCGGATCCGGTCGGCGTAGGGCGACGATTCAAGCACGCCGATCACCGCGTCGTCGATCTGATGTGCGGTGACGCCCGCGCGGGTGACCTCGAACCCTTTCAGATTTGCGCGCAGGACCGTTTCATAGACCGATTGGCCCTCGTCGGTGGCATGGTCGAGAAACACGGTGCGCGTGATGTCGGCGGCAAAGCCGTACTTGCGGGCCCCGAAATCCAGCAGCAGGGCATCGCCGGCCTTGACCCGATAGTCGGCGCGGGCCTTGGCGTGCGGCCGCGCCGACCCGTCACCGGCGGCGACGATGGGGTGAAACGACTGATCTTCTGCGCCTTCGGCGAACAGGGCCTGAACCAGCGACTGTTCTATGTCTTTTTCGGTCTGACCAAGGCGGACGGTGTCCAGCGTCCGCGCCAGCGCCCTTTCTGAAATGGCAATGGCGGACTTCAGAGCGTCGATGTCGGCAGGCGTCTTGATCATCCGCAGCGCCGAAATCTCGCGCTCGGCATCGACAATTCGCAGATCCGGCTGGGCACGCAAAAGGGCATGATAGACGAAAACCCGCATCACCTGCCCTTCGACGGCAAGCGATGCGATCCTCAGATGGTCGGTCAGCGCCTTGAACGCCGCGTCGTAGCCATCTTGATCGCGCCAGTCGAACACCGCGCCCTTAAACCCGACCAGATCCCAACTCCGCAATTCCAGATTGGGGACAAGCGCAGCGGGTGCGCCTTTGGTCGGAATGACGATGATGAACGGGCGTTCATGGCTCATGAAGGGGTGAATCACGGCGCGGGTGAAATTCGGCCCCGGCACAAGAGCGACAGCATCGACGCCAAGGGATGCCGCGATGTCCGCGTATTCGGTCAGCCGGTCGTTCAGGGATTGAATCACGTCGCCTCGCCCAGCTTGGAAGTTCGAAAGGGGGCGGCACAACCGCGCCGCCCCCGGTTTTTACGCTGTTTACTGCGTCAGGCTGACCTGATCGAAGATGTGGCCACCCAGCGGATGCACGACATAGCCCTGAACTTCGGGCCGCATCGTCATGAACACGACCGAATGGGCGATGGTAGCCCAGGGCGCCTGTTCCTTGAACACGACCTGCGCCTGTTCATACAGCGGTTGGCGTTCTGCCTGTGTCGGCAGCACCTTGGCCTGCTGAATCAGGTCATCGAAGGGCTGATAGCACCACTGCGCCCGGTTTGACGCACCGACCGCATCGCAACCCAACAGCACGGCAAGGAAGTTGTCGGGATCGCCGTTGTCACCCGTCCAACCGAGCAGCACCGCACCGTCACGGTCCAAGGCGCTTGAGCGGGACAGATACTCGCCCCATTCGTAGGACACGATCTCGACCGTCACGCCAACTTCGGCAAAGTCTTCCTGCATCAGTTCGGCCATGCGTCGTGCGTTGGGGTTGTAGGGACGCTGCACCGGCATCGCCCAGATCTTCATGTTCAGATTCTCGACACCCTCGGCGGCCAGCATCTGTTTCGCCGTTTCGGGATCGTAGGGATCATCCGCAACCGCGTCGTTATAGGACCACATGGTTGGCGGGATTGGGTTCTTGGCGATCTGGCCAGAACCCTGGAACACCACGTCAATGATCGCCTGCTTGTCGATCGCCATGTTCAACGCGCGACGCACATTGGGATTGTCGAACGGGGCGATGGTCGTGTTGTAGGCCAGATAGCCGACGTTCAGGCCTTCCTGTTCCATCACGACCAGATTGGGGTCGTCCTTCATGGCCTGCACATCGGCGGGGTTCGGATAGGCCATGATCTGACATTCGCCAGCCAGCACCTTTTGGTACCGCACAGAAGCATCCGGCGTGATCGCAAAGATCAGGCTTTCGACCTTGGCCTTGTCGCCCCAATAATCATCGTTGCGCAGATAGCGGATGACGGCGTCTTTCTGATAGGCTTGGAACGTGAACGGGCCGGTGCCGATCGGCGCCTGATTGAGCATTTCAGGCGTCCCTGCGGCCATCATAGCATCGGCATATTCCTTGGACACGATCGACGCGAAATCCATTGCCATGTTGGCGATGAACGGTGCCTCGGGGCGGGTCAGGTTAAAGACGACGGTGTAGTCGTCGGTCTTTTCGATACTGCCGACCAGATCGGGCATCGACATGCTGCCATAGTACTCCCAAGTCCCGCCGGAGACCGAGAAATAGGGGTCATCCGGGTTGCCCTGACGGTCAAAGCTAAAGATCACGTCATCGGCGTTGAAATCACGCGTCGGAGTGAACTGATCGTTGGAATGGAACTTGACCCCTTGACGCAGCTTGAACGTCACAGTCAAGCCGTCGTCAGACACTTCCCAACTCTCTGCAAGGCCCGGCAGCACTTCGGTGGTGCCAACCTTGAATTCGGTCAGACGGCTATAGATCGGATGGCTCGAGGCGTCGAACGTGGTGCCGGCGGTGTAAAGTGCCGGATCGAACCCTTCGGGCGAACCTTCGGAACAATAGACAAGCGATTGCGCCGACGCCGCAGAGGCGAGCAGGCTGGCCATCATGGCACCCGCGGCGAGTTTAAGCTTCAGAGTCATGGTTTCCTCCAACTGAGTTTGTTGATTGGCTGCCCACAGGCAACTGTGTTTGTGGGCAGCGCAGATGTAGCCCCTCCGGATCGAACGATTTCGCCGAACACCTTGTCAGAGAAACCGGAGCAATCCGGTCGAGAATGCGATCATACGACCACGGATTAAGTCACTTGCCAACCCACCGTTTTAACGTCCCCGATCACGTCGCGGTCGCGCCTCTGCAATGCCGACACGGGACGCCATCGCGTTGCGTCAGCGACGGCACGACAACGGCGGATCGTCAGACCGGGTCAGAGGTCGCGGTGATCAGTGCGGTGCTGAAATCCACCCATAAATCCTCGGCCGATTCCAGCCCCAGCGACAGGCGCACAAGGCCGGGCGATACACCGAACCGGCGCGCGGCGTTGACGTCGCCGGGCCGTCCCAGCGCCGCCCGTGCGGGCATTACCAGACTTTCGAACCCGCCCCAGCTGACCGCCAGCCGGAACAGGCGCAAGCTGTCGCAAAACCGCGGGATATCGACGCTGTCGGCAAATTCCACCGACAACAGGCCTGACCGCCCGGTCAGCCCCGGCACTGCGTCCGGCCCCGGCGCATTGACGCGCACAACCTGTGCCAGTCCGGCCAGCCGATCCACGAAAAGGTCGGCAGTAGCCTTATGCTGGCGCATCCGCGACACCAGCGTGCGCAGGCCGCGGGTCAGCAGGAATGCCTCGAACGGAGCGAGTTTCGCGCCCAGAAGTGGCAGGGTCAGGTCGCGGATTCGGCCGATATGGGCGTCGGACCCGATGACGACCCCGGCCACCGTATCGGAATGACCACTGATGTATTTCGACGCCGAATGCAGCACGATGTCGATTCCCAGCGACAGGGGGCGCTGAAACACGGGCGTCGCCCAGAAATTGTCAATCACCGTCAAAGCGCCGTGACGGCGGGCATGACTGGCGACCTTTGACACATCGAGCGGCTGAAAGACCAGCGACGACGGGCTTTCCAGATAGGCAAGTGCGACGCCGTCCAACAGGTCGGGTTGATCCTCGAACGCCTGTGCCGGGTGATAGGTCACATCGACGCCGAAAGGGCGCAGGATGCGTTCGAAAAACTTGTAGGCGTCGGGATAGACGTGTTCGACGCAGGCCATCCGGTCGCCCGGCTTGACGAAGGCCACAAGCGCGCCGGAAATCGCTGCCATGCCAGAGGCGAAACCGACCGCCGCCGCGCCGCCCTCGGCCTGCGCCATCAGGGCCTCGAATGCGGCGACGGTGGGGTTCTGAAAGCGGGTATAAATCGGATCGTCGCTGTCCCCGGCCATCCGGGCGGCGAAGGCCGCGTAGTCGGGGAAGGTGAACAACGAGGTCTGCACGATCGGCGGCGTGACCGATCCGCCGGGACCGTCGAACGGGGCGGCAAGGATGGTGGCGATGTCGTCGGTCATGGGCGGCCTCTGTCTGGTCAGCGCGATACTGCCCGCGTCATGCGTCATCCGCCAGTGGCGCGATCAGGTCCGCCCCGCTGGCCCGGTTGGAATTGACCGCCGTCGAGACGCGGCGAAACGCCAGCGTGGTTTCGGCTGTCGGGCGCATCAGGTCAGCCGCCCCGCTGCCCGCCTCGCCCAGCCACAGCGGCCAATCGGCCCGCTCAAGAATCAATGGCAGGCGATTGTGGATCGGTGCCATTGCAGCGTTGGCGGCGCAGGTGACGATGGCGCAGGTTGTCAGGCGCTGGTCGCCGTTTGCCCAGGTTTGCCAGATGCCGCCGAACACGATGGGCGTATCGTCGGCACGCGTCACGAACCCGGGCTGCGGCGTCTGCCCCTCGGTGCGGTGCCACTCATAGAACCCGTCCGCCGCGATCAGACAGCGGCGGTGGCGGCAGGCATCCCGAAAGGCGGGTTTCACGGCGATGGTTTCGGCGCGGGCATTGATCAACAGCGGGCCATCAGTCGGGGACTTGTACCAGTGCGGCACGAACCCCCAACGCATCGGGCGCAAACGGCGCACCCGCTCGGCGGCAGTGCAGACGGCCAGCGTTTGCGTCGGACAGACGTTGTAGTTTGGTCCCTGCGGCAAGTCATTGTCCGGCGTCGCCGCGAACAACTGCGACATCGCTTCGGGGGGCAATGTGATGGCCATGCGTCCGCACATGGCGTCAATCTAGCGGCGCAGGGGGACGGTTGAAACCCGGATTGCCGCCTGCCGCTCTGCGGCAAACCGTGGCACCTCGGGCGGGAGTATTCTTGGCCAAATATTGCCGTAGCTTTGCCTTGTTTCTTTCAAAGAAGCCTACCCTCGGGACGAGCAAACGGGGCGGCCCGATTGGCCGCCCGCCAAAGTTTCCAAGCCTATTGCCCGACGACCTTGATCCGGCCTTCGACGCTGCTGGTCACACCGCCATTCTGCACGACATAGTTTATCACGTCGTTCGCCATCAGGTTGCCATTGCCGGCATTGATCAGCACGTTGCCGCCGCCCAGCGCCCCGTAGCCGTCGCCGCCGCCAAGGATGTAATCGTTGGCCGCGACGCGGTACAGCTTGTCGGGATCAAGAGGCGCCCCGCCGACGGTGATCTCGGCTACCCGGCTTCCGGCCGGCGCGGTCGGATCATAGACGAACGCCATGCCCGAAACCTGCGGGAATCGGCCGGCCCCATCCTCGACCTGGGACACCCCGTTTTCAATCGCCGCCAAAAGCTGGCTGCCCGGAATTTCGGTCAGCACGGTGACGTTGCCGAACGGCAGTTCGGTCAGGATGTCGCGCCGGGTCAGGACGGTGCCTGCGTCGTAAGTGCGGTCTGCCCGGATCCCGCCGCCGTTGGCAATTGCCACGTCAGCGCCGGTTGCCGCCCGGATCGCATCGGCAATCAGATTGCCCATCGCCGATTCCTCGCCACGAATGACATTGCGGCGGCTGTCGAGTTCGCCAGTGGTCTCGCCGATCTCGACGTTCAGGCTTTCGTCAAGCTGGGCGGTGAACTGATCGACCATCGCCTGGCTGTCCGGGTCGGGCGTCACATTGGCGGTGTCGATAAAGCGAAACATCGGGGTCCAGCTGATCGTCCGGGTGCCGTCATCCTTGGCGCCGATCGTGACCGCGATATCAATCGGTGACAGGAACCGCCCGTCGATCGAGGTTTCGACATAGGCGGTGCGCCCGTCATAGGACGTCGCATATTGGTGATCGTCGCCCGACATGATCACATCGAACGCGCCGCTCGAAATCAGCTCGCGGTCGTTGGCCATGTTGGTCTGCACCACGCCGACAACCAGATCCGCCCCGGCTTCGCGTGCGGCTTTGGCAGCGGCGACACCGGTTTCGACGGTGCCCAGAAACACCAGATCTTCGGTCGATGCGACTTGCGGCGAGGTGTCCTGTGCCACCGGCACCAGCGCCACCATGACGCCGCCGACGTCCTTCATCATCGTGCCGCCCAAGCCGTCAATCGGCGTGCCGTCGGCGTTGGTGATGTTCACCGCGGCCCAAGGATATTTTGACGCCGCCATCTTTTCGAGGAAATTGGCGACGCCAAAGTCGAATTCATGATTGCCCGGCACCGCCAGATCGAATGGCACCAGATTGGTCAGGTCGATGGTGTTTTGACCCTTGTCGAATCCGGACAGCAGCGACGGCGACAGCATGTCGCCGTCCATCACGTAAAGCGCGTTGGGGTTGGCGGCGCGTTCGGCCTTGGCCACCGCATTCATCCGGGGAAACCCGCCGCGTTCGCCGTCGCCGGCAAAGTCGTAGATATCGCCGACCCCGAAGATCGTGATGTTCACGGTTTCCGCCGCAAGCGGCATGGCCAGCGCCGAAGCGAGCGCCGTCGCGCCAAGCAGCGCCGTCAAGGTTGTTGTCGTCGGTTTCATTGTGGTTCTCCCGGTTGGCTGTATGACGCAGCATGGTTGCGCCGTTCGGCGGCAGAGTCAAAGCCTCTGCCACCGGAACCTGCCCGCTGCCGTTAACACCGCGATGACAGCGCCCATTGACCACGGACGGGGCGGCGGGCATCACAGGCGGATGCTGATTTACAAGATTTTCCGCGCCGAGGAATGGGCCGAATTGCAGGCGCGGGGACAGACCCTTGGCGCGCCGATTGATCTGGCCGACGGGTTCGTCCACTTTTCCACTGCCGCCCAGTGCCCGACGACTGCGGCGCTGTATTTTGCCGGGGTTGCCGGGCTGGAATTGCTGGCGGTCGAGGCTGAGGGTCTGGCTGACCTGAAATGGGAACCCTCGCGCGGTGGCGATCTGTTCCCGCATCTGTTTGCGGAATTGCGGCTGTCCGATGTAGTCTGGCACGCGCCCCTGCGGTGGAACGGCACCGCGCATGATTTCCCTGAAATGTCATGAGGACGCTTGAAACCCTCGGCCTTGCCGCCCTGCGCCGGATCGATCCCGAACGGGCGCACGGGCTGGCGATAAAGGCCTTGCAGATGGGACTGGGGCCGCGCGGCGGGCCCTTCACGACGCCCCGGCTGGCGACCACGGTCGCAGGGCTTTCGTTGCCCAACCCGGTGGGGCTGGCGGCCGGATTTGACAAGAACGCGACCGCCCTGCATCCCCTGTCCCGCTGTGGTTTCGGGTTTATCGAGGTTGGCGCAGCAACGCCCCGGCCACAACCCGGTAACCCCCGGCCACGGCTGTTTCGCCTGACGCAAGACCGCGCCGCGATCAACCGTTTCGGGTTCAACAACGACGGCGCTGATGCGATTGCTGCGCGTCTGGCGCAGCGCCCCAAAGGCGGGATCATCGGTCTGAACCTTGGGGCGAACAAGGACAGCGCGGACCGGGCGGGTGATTTTGCCGCCGTGCTGGCGACCTGCGGCGCTGATGTAGATTTTGCCACCGTCAACGTCAGCAGTCCCAACACCGAACGCCTGCGTGATTTGCAGGGCAAGGCGGCGTTGGCCGAATTGCTGGCCGGGGTGGTGGCGGCAAACCGGCACAGCCTGCCGATATTCCTGAAAATCGCGCCGGACCTGAGCGACGGCGATATTGTCGATGTGGCCGAAGTGGCGACCGCCGCAGGTATCGCCGGGATCATCGCCACCAATACCACGCTGGACCGCGCAGGTTTGAAAAGTGCGCATCGCGGCGAAACGGGTGGTCTGTCAGGTGCGCCGTTGTTCGAAAAATCCACGCGGGTTCTGGCGCGGCTTGCCGCACTGACCAACCTGCCACTGATCGGGGTCGGTGGTGTGGCCAGCGCCGAACAGGCCTATCAGAAAATCCGCGCCGGAGCGTCGGCGGTGCAGATTTATACCGGCCTTGTCTATGGTGGGATCAGTCTGGCCGACGACATCGTGCGCGGGCTGGATCGGTTGCTGGAGCGTGACGGTTTCACATCGCTGGCACAGGCGGTTGGCACCGGTCGCGCCGACTGGGCCTAACTGGCGGATGCCTCGAGGCCCCGATATTTCAGCCCCAACGTCACCCCACGCACCACGAAACTGAGCAGAAACGCCAGCCACAGCCCATGATTGCCGAACGCCGGCATCAGCGCGAACACTGCGATGAAATAAACCGCCGCCGACACCGCCATCATATTGCGCATGTCCGCCGTCCGGGTCGCGCCGATGAAGATCCCGTCGAGCATCCACGCCGCCGCCCCCAAGAGCGGCGCAAGCACCATGTAGGGCAAATAGATGCGGGCCACCTCGCGCACGTCGGGGGCGGTCGTCATCAGGTCGATGACCACCCCGCCGGCCAGCAGAAACAGGACAGCCAGAAAGATGCCCACGATCAGCCCCCAGAAACTGGTCAGCACCGCCGCCCGGCGCGGCGCCGCCCGTTGCCGCGCGCCTAATGCCTGCCCGACCAGGGTTTCCGCCGAAAAGGCGAAACCATCCATCGCATAGGCGGTGATTTCCAGAAACAGCAGCAGAATGTGGTTGGCCGCCAGTTGCACGTCACCGAACCGCGCCCCGAAAAACAGGAACGACACGAAAACCGCCTGCAACATCAGGGATCGCAGAAGGATGTCGCCGTTGACGGATGCGAACCGGCGCAGTTTGGCGGGGTCCAGCAGCCGGGACAGATCGCGCCAACCCGGATCGCCGAACGCGCTGCGACAGAACCACAGCCCCAACGCCAACCCAGACCATTCCGCCAGAAACGTCGCAAACGCCACGCCCTGCACACCCCAACCCAGACCCAGCACGAACCACAGATCCAGCGCGATATTGAGCCCGTTCATCCAAAGCTGAATGACCAGCACCGCTCGCGTGCGTTCCGCCGCGATCAGCCAGCCGGTCAGGGCGTAAAGCCCGATCAGCGCCGGGGCCGACCAGACCCGGATCGCCATGTAGTGCCGCGCCAGCCCTTCGACCTCGGCCGACGCCGGGGATAGCTGAAACGCAAAATAAAACAGCGGCAGTTGCAGGGCGATAATCGCGACCCCCGCCACCGCCGCGATGCCCAGCGCCCGGATCAGGATCGCCGCGCCTTCGGCCCGGTCGCCCTGCCCCAACGCCTGCGACGCGAACCCCGTCGTGCCCATCCGCAGAAACCCGAAAACCCAATACAGCGCCGTCAGAATGATCGCACCGATCCCCACCGCCCCAATCGGTGCGGCCAGCCCCATTTGGCCGACGACGGCGGTATCGACAGTTCCCAAAATCGGCACCGTCGCGTTCGACAGCACGATCGGGAGGGCGATGTGCAACACGCGCCTGTGGGTCAGGTCAGCCATCGCGGGCCGGCATCAGGAAGTGTCCAGTCGCCTGCGCGAACAGGCGGGCGCGGTTATCTTGCCACGCCTCGACATGGACCGAGGCATAGCGCCGCCCAGAGCGGTTGATGCGGGCCCGCGCATAGGCGTCGCGCGGCAACCCGGTGCGCAGATAATCGACGGTAAAGTCGATGGTTTTCGGCAGGCTGATCTTGCCAGCCTCGCCGCCGCCTTCCATCCCTTCCCAGACCGTTGCCCAGGAGAGTTCGATGATCGCCGCCACCTCGAGGAAAGCCGCCGTCGCCCCGCCATGCAACGCGGGCAGCATCGGGTTGCCGATCAGGGTGTCGTCATAGGGCAAAACGGCGGTCAATTCGTCGCCACGCCGATCAAAACGGATACCAAGAAACCGGATATAGGGGACGCCGCCGACCAAAGCCTCGAGTGCTGCATCGCGCCGTTGTTTGATGACCTGCACGGGTTCCGGGCGTTTCACAATGTCACCCCTTCGACGGTAAAGGCACCTGTTGCCGTCGCCACCGGGCGGGCCGTATCGTCGTCCAGCGCCACCGCACGGATGAAGGCGACGGAGCGTGTCACGTGGTAACATTCAGCCCGTGCAACGATCCGCTGCCCCGGCGTGGCCGGACGCATGTAGTCGATGCGCAGATCAAGGGTCGATGTGCCCTGTGGCCTCGACGGATGGGCCATGACGGCGGCCCCCGAACAGGTATCCATCAGCGCCGATACAGCGCCGCCGTGGATCACGCCGGTTTCGGGGTCGCCGACAAACCGCGCGTCATAGTCCATCCCGATCTCGGCCGTCCCGTCGCCCACTGCGCTTAGCGCCATGCCCAACGCGCGGGCATGTGGCAGGGCGGCGATAAACTGTTTGGCCAGGCGTTCGCGGCGGGCGGTCATGTCGTCAGTCATCCAGGATCTCCGATTGTCGGGCGCAACTTGGCACGTGCGGCCACGAGGGCAAGGGCAAACTGACCGGCCAGATGTGTGCCGTCAGCGCCATGCGGACGCCAGTTGCCCCGCAGCATCGCGCCCGTTAGACTTGGCCACAGGGAGGCCTGCAATGTCCAACGTCCGCCTATCTTTTAAAGAGATGTGCGCCAAGTTCGACGTGACCCCGCGCACCCTGCGCTATTACGAATACATCGAGCTTTTGACCCCCGAAAAAGAAGGGCGGGCGCGGTTTTACGGGCCGCGCGAACTGGCCCGGATGACGTTGATTTTACGCGGGCGGCGGTTCGGGTTTTCGCTGGAGGACATTCGCCAATGGCTGCTGATCTACGAAAAGGACGGGACCGTGCCACAGATGCGCCAATGGATCGTCCTTGCTGACAGCCAGCTGGCCGAATTGACCGAACAGCGCCGTCAACTGGACGAAACGATGGCCGAACTGCAAAAGCTGCGCGACGACACCGCCAAATCACTGGGTTAGACCGCCCCCGATGCTGACCTTTGGTCATTCCGCCGAATGACGCCACGTTACGTTTACGTAAACGTCATCTTGGGTTGTAAGGATGCGGGCGAAGTCGCAGGTAAATGGCATCACGCAACGGACAACCGGACAACATCATGACCGATACGACCATGACCATAAGCCAGATGTGCGCCGCTTTCGATGTGACGCCGCGCACCCTGCGCTTTTACGAAGCCAAGGAACTGCTGTCGCCGATCCGGCAGGGGCAACGCCGCCTGTTCACCAAACGCGACCGGGCGCGGCTGAAGCTGATCTTGCGGGGCAAACGGTTTGGCTTCGCGCTTGAAGAAATCCGCCAGCTGCTTGACCTGTATGACATGGGCGACAGCCAGCAAACACAACTGGCCAAAACCTACGAAACCGCCGAACGCCACCTTGCCGACATGCAATCGCAACGCGCCGAACTGGACGAGGCGATTGGCGAATTGCAGGTCCAAATGGCCTGGGGGGCGAAACAACTCGCCTCGTTGGGCAAATCAAAAACCGCCGCTTAGGCCGACAGGAGAGAGCATATGCCGACCTACACCGCCCCGACCAAAGACCTGCAATTCGTGCTGCAGGAGGTGCTGCAGGTCAGCGCGCAGGACACCCCCGGCTACGCCGACCTTGACGCCGATTTCACCAGCGCCGTGCTGGAAGAGGCCGGCAAACTGGCGGTCGATGTGTTGGCGCCGCTGAACGTGGTCGGCGACACCGAAGGTTGCACGCTGGAAAACGGCGTTGTGCGCACCCCGACCGGGTTCAAAGAGGCCTATGCCAAGGTGCGCGAAGGCGGCTGGCCAGGCTTGGATTGCGATCCGGCCTATGGTGGTCAGGGCATCCCCTATGTGTTGCACACGGCGGTCGGTGAAATGTTCAGCGCAGCGAACATGGCGTTCCAGATGTATTCCGGGCTGACCCACGGGGCAGTGTCCGCGATCAACATCCACGCCACCGACGATCAAAAGGCGACCTATCTGCCGAAAATGATCGAAGGCAAATGGACCGGCACGATGAACCTGACCGAACCGCATTGCGGCACCGATCTGGGGCTGATGCGGACCAAGGCGGAACCCCAGGACGACGGCAGCTACAAGATCACCGGGCAGAAGATTTTCATCTCGGCGGGCGAACATGACATGTCCGACAACATCATCCACCTCGTGCTGGGCAAGATCACCGGCGCGCCCGAAGGGATCAAGGGCGTGTCGCTGTTCATCGTGCCCAAGTTTCTGGTCAATGATGACGGGTCGCTTGGCGACCGCAACGGCGTCACGGTCGGGTCGATCGAACACAAGATGGGGATCAACGGCAATTCGACCTGCGTCCTGAACTATGACGGCGCGACGGGGTATTTGCTGGGGCAGGAACACAAGGGCATGCGGGCCATGTTCACAATGATGAACGAGGCGCGGCTGGCGGTGGGCTTGCAGGGTTACGCCCAAGCGGCGGTCGCCTATGAAAACGCGCTGGACTATGCCCGGACCCGGCTACAGGGCCGCGCCGTGACGGGCGACGAAAACCCTGATGGGCCCGCCGATCCGCTGATCGTGCATCCCGATATCCGGCGCAGCCTGATGGACCAGAAATCGTTCGTCGAAGGGGCGCGCGCACTGACCCTTTGGGGGGCACAACTGATTGATAAGGCGCATAAGTCTGATGATAAAGAGGCCGACGGACTGGTCTCGCTGATGATCCCGGTGATCAAGGGCTTCCAGACCGACAAGGGGTTCGATGCGACGATCGCAGCGCAACAGATTTGGGGCGGGCACGGCTATATCGAAGAAAACGGGATGTCGCAGTTCGCCCGCGACGCCCGGATCGCGATGATCTACGAAGGTGCGAACGGGGTGCAGGCGCTCGATCTTGTGGGGCGCAAGCTGGGTCTGGACGGCGGCAAGCATGTGCTCGGGTTTTTTGAGATGATCAAGACATTCATCAAGGACAACGAAGGCAACGCGGCGCTGAAAACCGGCTTCCTCGATCCGCTAAAAGTCGCCAGTAAAGATTTACAGGCTGCGGGGATGTATTTCATGCAGAACGGGATGAAGAACCCCAACCACGCGCTGGCCGGATCGACCGATTTCCTGCACCTGATGGGGCATGTCTGCCTTGGGCTGATGTGGGCACGGATGGCGAAAGCGGCGATGGCGGCGCTGGACGGCGGCAGCACTGACAAGGATTTCTACCAATCCAAGATCGCGACCGGGCGCTACTACATGGCTCGCCAACTGCCCGCGACGGGAATGCATCTGGCACGGATCATGTCAGGGGCCGAACCTGTGATGGCGCTGGAGGCTGCAAACTTTTAGGGTGCGTGGGTCAAGACCCACCTTACGAGGATCATCACCATGCCCAAACGCCTGCGCCTGACCCGCCGTTTCCCGGTCGCGATGACCGAAGATGGCTATCGCCGTCTGAAACGGTTCAGCAAAGAGGCCGGGCTGGACGAGGGCGAGGCGCTGTCGTTTCTGTTCGAAAACTTCGACAGCGTCATCAACGCCGACACCTTTGGCCACCGATTGCGCCTTTTCAACGCGGAACTGGAGGATCGCAAAAAGTAAGCGACGCGCGGGCGGAAATTGCGGACCCTCCGGGGGGAATTTTTATTGCAAAGTGAATGCGGGATTGATCCACCCCGCCCCTGACATTTTCGAAAAGGTCGGGGCAGGGTTTCACTTCGCAGGGCCTTGGGTTCTCCAACCTGTACCTTGGGTTCAGATTGACGCGACACGGGTTAAGATCGGGTGAACGCCCCTGTTCACTTTGCAATAACAACTCCCGGGGGGTCCGGGGGTCGGTAAACCCCCGGTGGCCTGCCACGGGGGTTACGTCTGAAATGGAGAGACTATGACCATCACACTGCATTGCTTCGGCGAAAGCGGCAACGCCTACAAGGCGGCGCTGACCCTGACACTGGCAGGTGAAACCTGGCAGCCGGAATTCGTGGACTTTTTCAACGGTGCCACCCGCACCCCCGAATTCCGTGCCCTGAACGTCATGGGCGAGGTGCCTGTGATGGTTGATGGCGACCTGATCCTGACCCAGTCAGGGGTGATCCAGGACTATATCAGTTCGAAAACCGGCAAGCTGGGCGGCCGGTCGGCGGCGGAGCGGCGCGAGGTGCTGCGTTGGATGTTCTTTGACAATCACAAGGTCTCCGGCGTCGCCGGGGTTCTGCGATTCAACATGAATTTCCTGCCCGAGGCCAAGCGCAATGCCGACATCAACGGTTTTCTCGCAATGCGTCTGGCCAGCGCGCTCAAGATCATCGAAACCCACCTTGCGGGCCGTCTCTGGCTGGCGGGCGAGGATATCACCATCGCCGATATCGCGTGCGCCGGATATCTGTTTTATCCCGAACCCTTCACGTTCGACCGCGCCAATTATCCCAATATCGACCGCTGGCTTGACCGGATTGCCGCCCAGCCGGGCTGGCAAGCCCCATATGACATTTTGCCCGGGTCGCCCGCCGACCGGGCGCAAAATAAAAAATCCGCGGACCGCACCTAAGGAGAAGAACATGACCGAACACGCCTATATCTACGACGCCGTCCGCACCCCGCGCGGCAAAGGCCGCGCCGATGGTTCGCTGCACGAGGTGACCTCGGTCCGCCTGTCGTCGCAGATTCTGAACGCCCTGAAATCGCGCAACCATCTGGACGGTCACGCCGTCGAAGACGTGATCTGGGGCAACGTCACCCAAGTTGGCGAGCAGGGCGGCTGTCTCGCCCGCACCGCCGTTCTGGCGAGCGATCTTGACCAATCGATTCCCGGCCTCGCGATCAACCGCTTTTGCGCCTCGGGCATGGAGGCGGTCAATCTGGCCGCCAATCAGGTCGCGGGTGGCGCCGGTGACGCCTATATCGCCGGCGGCGTCGAAATGATGGGCCGGGTCCCGATGGGCAGCGACGGGGCGGCGATTGCCGTTGATCCGTCTGTCGCGATGGATACCTATTTCGTGCCCCAGGGGATCAGCGCCGACATCATCGCCACCGAATACGGGTTTACCCGCGATCAGGCCGATGCCCTCGCCGTCGCCAGCCAGCAACGCGCCAAGGCGGCATGGGATGACAAGCGGTTTGCGAAATCGATGATCACGGTGCGCGACCAGAACGGTTTGGCGATTCTGGACCACGACGAATACATGCGCCCGCAGACCGACATGCAGTCGCTTGGCGCACTGAACCCGGCCTTTCAGGCGATGGGCGAGGTGATGCCCGGTTTCGACAAGGTCGCCCTGATGAAATATCCGCATCTGGAGCGGATCAATCACATCCACCACGCGGGCAATTCGTCCGGTATCGTCGACGGGTCCGCCGGTGTGCTGGTCGGCAACAAGGCATTTGGCGAAAAATGGGGCCTGACCCCGCGCGCCCGGATCCGAGCCACCGCCAAGATCGGCACCGATCCGACGATCATGCTGACCGGTCCGGTGCCGGTGACCGAAAAGATCCTGCGCGACAGCGGCATGGCGATCAGCGACATCGACCTGTTCGAGGTGAACGAGGCCTTTGCGTCCGTCGTCCTGCGCTTCATGCAGGCCTTCGACGTGGATCATGACAAGGTCAACGTCAACGGCGGCTCGATCGCGATGGGCCACCCGCTGGGCGCCACGGGCGCGATCATCATCGGCACGTTGCTGGACGAGCTGGAGCGTTCGGGTAAAGGCGTTGGCCTTGCGACCCTTTGTATCGCCTCCGGTATGGGTGCCGCGACGATCATCGAAAGGGTGTAGCCTTGGCGATCTTTCGCAAAGACACCGTGCCACTGACGGACGGCGAATCCAACTATCCCGATCCCTACAATCTGGGATCGGGAAACCTGTCATATCGGCACCTGACCGACGCGGGCGGTCTGACGCAGTTTGGTCTGGCGCTCGAAACGCTGCATCCCGGCGGGCAATCCTCGCAGATTCATTGGGAAGAACACGAGGACGAGTTCCTTTATATGCTCGAAGGCAGTCTGACCGTGATCGAGGACGGCGTGAAAACTGTCATCGGTCCGGGTGACACCTGCTGTTGGAAGGCCGGGGTGCAAGTCGCCCACACATTGCGCAATGAAACTGACGCCCCTGTCGTCTACCTGATCGCCGGGTCCCGCCAGCCCGACAACATCTGCCACTATCCTGGCCTCGACCTGCTGGCCACGCCTCAAGGTTACACACATCTCGACGGCACCCCCTATCCCCGGAGAACTGAAAACAAATGACTGATTTCACCATGAAAACCGACGCCGATGGTGTGGCCACGATCACGTGGGACACCGTTGGAAAATCCATGAACGTGATGAACCAGCAGGGGTTCGCCGACCTCGAAGCGCTGGTCGATCAGGCGCTGGATGACAAATCTGTCAAAGGCATCATCATCACTTCGGGCAAGGACGGGTCATTCGCTGGCGGCATGGACCTCAACATCATTTCCAAGATGAAGGAAAGTGCGGGCGACGACCCTGCCCGTGGCCTGATGGACGGGCTGATGCAGACCCATACCCTGCTGCGCAAGATCGAACGCGCCGGGATGGACGCCAAGACCAACAAGGGCGGCAAGCCGATCGTCTGCGCCCTGCCCGGCACCGCGCTTGGCATCGGGTTCGAGATTCCGCTGGCCTGTCACCACATCATCGCCGCCGACAACCCCAAGGCCAAGATCGGCCTGCCGGAAATCATGGTCGGCATCTTTCCGGGGATGGGCGGCACGACGCGCCTTGTACGCAAAATGGGCGCGATGGCGGCCTCGCCGTTCCTGCTGGAAGGCAAACTTTCGGACCCGCAAAGCGCACTGCGCGCCGGGCTGATCGATGCGGTGGTGCCTGCCGACGAACTGCTGGCCAAAGCCAAAGAATGGGTCTTGTCCGGTCCGATGATCGTCAAGCCCTGGGATGAAAAGGGCTATAAAATGCCCGGCGGCGCGCCCTATCACCCCGCCGGTTTCATGACCTTTGTCGGGGCCTCTGCGATGGTCAACGGCAAGACCCAGGGCGCGTTTCCCGCCGCCAAGGCGCTGCTGTCGGCGGTCTATGAGGGGGCAATGGTCCCCTTTGATACGGCCCTGAAGATCGAGGCGCGTTGGTTCACCAATGTGCTGATGAACCCCTCACCCTCGGCGATGATCCGCAGCCTTTTCATCAACAAGGAGGCGCTGGAAAAAGGCGCGAACCGCCCGGACGTGGCTGATCAAAAGGTCAAACAGATCGGCGTGATCGGCGCGGGCATGATGGGCGCGGGCATCGCCCTTGTCTCGGCTCTTGCCGGGATCAAGGTCGTGCTGATCGACGCCAGACAAGAGGCGGCCGACAAGGGCAAAGCCTATTCCGCCGACTATATGGACAAGGGCATCGCCCGCAAAAAGGCGACACCTGAGAAAAAGGCGGCCATGCTCGACCTCATCACCGCGACGACCGATTATGCCGCGCTGAAAGACTGCGACCTGATCGTCGAAGCGGTGTTCGAAGATACCACCGTCAAGGCCGAGGTCACCCAGAAGGTGCAGGCCGTGACCGGCCCCGACTGCATCTTTGCCACCAACACATCGACCCTACCGATCACCGAACTGGCCAAGGCCAGCAACGATCCGGCGAAATTCATCGGCATCCATTTCTTCAGCCCGGTCGACAAGATGCTGCTGGTGGAAATCATCAAGGGGGCCAAAACGGGCGATGTGGCCGTCGCCAAGGCGCTCGACTTCGTCCGCCAGATCAAGAAGACCCCGATCGTGGTTAACGATGCGCGCTTCTTTTACGCCAACCGCTGTATCATCCCCTACCTGAACGAAGGCATCCGGATGGTCAGTGAGGGCGTCGCTCCGGCACTGATCGAACATGCCGCGACGATGCTGGGCTTCCCCCTTGGACCGTTGCAACTGACCGATGAAACCAGCATCGACCTTGGGGTGAAAATCGCCCAGGCGACCAAGGCCGCGATGGGCGTGTCTTACGACGCCGCCGCCGACCCGCTGCTGTTCTGGATGGCGGACGAGGGGCGGCTGGGGCGCAAGGCCAATGCCGGGTTCTACGATTATGATGACAAGGGCAAGCGGCAGGGGCTTTGGGCCGGGCTGGCAGAAAAATATCCCCATGCCAAAGACCAGCCTAGCCTGATCGACGTCCAGCATCGACTGATGTTCAGCCAGGTCCTCGAAGCAGTCCGTGCCCTCGAGGACGGCGTGCTGGAAGACATCCGCGAAGGCGACGTCGGCGCGATCCTCGGTTGGGGTTTCGCGCCGTGGTCGGGCGGGCCGTTCAGCTGGCTGGATATCCTCGGGACGCCCTATGCGGCGGATCGCTGCGACAAACTGGCCGCCGCCTATGGCCCCCGCTTCGCCGCGCCGAAACTGCTGCGCGACATGGCCGATGAGGGGCAATCGTTCTACACGCGCTTTGCTGACCAAAAGGCCGCCTGACAAAAAATCTGGGCGCGACCATTCCCGGTTGCGCCCTTGCCATTTCACTTTGCACCAACAACTCCGGGGGAGTCCCGCAGGGACGGGGGCAGCGCCCCCTACCCCTCTCCGTCGAACCGATACCCGAACCTTGCGATGTCATCCGCGCAAATCAGCCCGACCTGCGCTGCGGTCGCATCCGAATAATACCCCCGCCAGTCCCGCGCCCGTTGCGACGCGTTGGCCAACGGCATTGCAATTTCAAACTCCAAGTGCGCCACCACCGGGGCCAGATCATCCGCCAGATGCTCGAGCCGGACATAGGCTTTGGCCTGTTCGACCCCGCCCGCGTCGGTCATGTAGCTGGCCGCCGTATGGCGCGTGAAACTTTGCGCCGTCGCGGGGTCCATGACAAATCCGTTAAAATCCAGATCTTTGGCCAGCGTCACCGCTGGATGATCGAAACCCTGTTCGCGCAACCAGTGGTAATAGCTGACCATCCGGTCCCAGGGGTTGCGCACCAAGGTAAATGTGAACATCCCGGCCATTTCGTCGCGCCCGACAACGCCGTCGATATCGGCCAGTGTGGAATGCTTCCAAAGCCGCCCCGCCGCCTTCAAACCCTTCAATCGCCCGCGCCGCCGCACCGCCTTGGGTGTGTCACCAATCAGGATATCGTCCGCCGCCGCCCGCGCCTCAAGCGCCAGCGCCATCGCGGTTCCCCCGGTCTTGGGGACATGGACGAAAATATAATTGCGGGCGCGCGATATTATCATTCGGGCAAGGTCACCGCTCGCACCGTCTGTGGCGCACCGGATCGCAGCGCGATGATGACCCCGGCCCCGGCGATCATCGCCAGCCCCAGCAGGCCCAGCGCATCCGGCACCTCGCGCCACAAGATCGCCGCCCAGATTGTCGCGAACAGCAGCAGGGTATTTTCAAACACCGCGACAAAGGTGGCATCGGCCAGCTGATAGGCCCGGATCGACAGCCCGACCCCGATCAGCGACCCGACGCCCTGCACAAGGATCATCAGGCCGTAAACACCCACCGGCGTGACCCAGCCGCGCAGGATGAACCCATCGGCCCCGTTCGGCACCGGCTGCGGAAACAACCCCAACACCCCGACGCCCAAAGCCCCGAACACCATCATCATGCCGAAAAAACCGCCCAGCAGCGTCAGCGTCCCCTCGCCGCCGCACCAGCGCCGGGTTGCGATATTGCCCAAGGCATAGACCGCCCCGGCCAGCACGGGCACAAGGCTCAGCAGGCTGAAAGCCCCGGCATCCGGGCGCAGCACCAATACGATTCCCGCGAACCCCAGTAGCACTGCGAATATCCGGCGCGGCCCGACCCGTTGACCAAAGAACGCGACCGAAAACAGGACCACCCACAGCGGCGCGGTGAACAGGCCCGCCACCACCTGCGCAATCGGCATCAGGCCCAGACAGCCGAAATAAATCACCATCGCCGCCCCGTTCAGGGCCGACCGCCCCAGCACGTTCAGCGGCCGTTTGGGGCGCAACGAGACGCCTATGATCCGCGCCACGACGACCAACAACGCCAAAGCTACGACCGCGCGCAAAAAGTGGAACTGCCACAGCCCGCCGGTTTGCGCTGCCAGCCGCATGAAATTGTCAATCAGCCCGAACAGGCCCATCGCGCCCAACACAGCCACGACGGCGACGCCGGGCCGGTTGACGTCGGCCGACATCACGCCTGCGCCCGCATCGCAAATGCTGCCAGCCCCGGCCGGTCAATCGTTGGTTGCATGGGCATTGTCCTTTCGGCCCCGATAGGCTGATATGCAGAGGCGCGGCCACGCTAGGCGGCGATGGGGGAGAATGGCAATGGGCTGGATGGCTGACGAAACCGGGTTGGACAAATGTACCGCCAACTATGTGCCGCTGACGCCACTGTCGCACCTTGCCCGCGCTGCCCACGTTTTCGCGCGGGTCGAGGCGATCGTGTATGGCCCGACCCGGCGCACCTATGCCGAGTATCACGCCAGGGTGTCGCAACTGGCCAACGCGCTGACCCGTGCGGGCATCGCCCCTGGCGATGTCGTGGCCACGATCCTGCCCAATATCCCCGCCCACGCCGAGGCCTCGTTCGCGATTCCGGCCTGTGGGGCAGTGCTGAACACGATCAACACCCGGCTGGATACCGATACGGTCGCCTATATCTTTGACCACGGGCAGGCCAAGGCCGTGATCTGCGACAGCCAGTTCCTGCCACTGGCCGAGGCGGCAATGGCGGCGATGACCGGGCCGAAGCCTCTGCTGATCGAAGCCCCCGATCCCCATGCCGGCCACGCCGCCAGCGGTCGGCATGTGACATTTGAGGATTTCCTGCAAACCGGCGACGTCACGGTGCCGTGGATCATGCCGAGCGACGAATGGGAGAGCCTTGCGCTCAACTACACCTCCGGCACCACTGGGCGACCCAAGGGCGTCGTCTATCACCACCGCGGTGCCTATCTGATGACGATGGGCACGCCGGTCAGTTGGCAGATGACCCTGCGGCCCCGCTATCTGACCATCGTGCCGCTGTTTCACTGCAACGGCTGGAACCACACATGGATGCTGCCGCTACTCGGCGGCACGATGATCTGCTGCCGCGACGTGACGGCGCGGGCGATCTATGACGCGATTGCCGACGAAGGCGTGACGCATTTTGGCGGCGCGCCC
Organism: Rhodobacterales bacterium; assembly: GCA_038323615.1. GTDB lineage: Bacteria > Pseudomonadota > Alphaproteobacteria > Rhodobacterales > Rhodobacteraceae > JBBKXP01. The sequence continues at coordinate 29,651 of JBBQHC010000001.1, forward strand.
ATCGTGCTGAACATGATCGTCAACGCCAAAGACGCCGACCGCCGTCCGTTCGATCACATCGTGCAGGTGTTTACCGCCGGGGCCCCGCCCGCCGCCGTAACGCTGGCTGCGGTGGAAAAGCTGGGGTTCAACGTTACTCAGGTTTACGGGCTGACCGAAACCTACGGCCATGTCACCGAGTGCCTATGGGATGCTGCGTGGGATGCCCTGCCTGCCGACGAACAGACCGCCATCGCCGCCCGTCAGGGGGTTGGGATGCCCACGATGGAGCGGGTCACAGTGCTGGACGACAAGATGGTCCAGGTGCCGCTGGACGGCGCAACGCAGGGCGAAATCGTGATGCGCGGCAATTGTGCGATGAAGGGCTATTATCGCAACCCCACCGCCACCGCCAAAGCCTTTGCCGGCGGCTGGTTCCACTCCGAGGATCTGGCGGTGCAGCACCCCGACGGGTACATGCAGATTGTCGACCGGGCCAAGGACATCATCATTTCAGGCGGCGAAAACATCAGCTCGGTCGAGGTCGAAGGAGCGCTGATGCACCACCCCGCTGTCAGCCTGTGCGCCGTGGTGGCCAAGCCCGACGATAAATGGGGCGAGGTGCCTTGCGCCTTTGTTGAGCTGAAAGACGGCGCGACCGTAGAGGCCGCCGATCTGATCGCATTTGTGCGCACCCGTCTGGCCGGGTTCAAAACGCCCAAGCAGGTGGTGTTTCAGGAGCTTCCCAAGACTTCGACCGGGAAGATCCAGAAATTCGAACTGCGTGCCTTGGCCAAAACCCTCTGACTATTCCGCCGCCTGCGCCGGTTTCATCAACGGGATCACCGGCTCGTCCTCGCGTTTGGCGCTGCGGCGTCCGGCCTTGAGGCTGTCGACCTCGCCACGCAATTCGGCGATGGCGGCATCCATTTCAAAGGCGTCCGGCTCGACCGGCTCGATCTCTTTCTTGCCGACAAAGCGGCTGAAAATCCACGCCAGAACTTTGCTGAAATCATCCATGATCAGAAAGAACGACGGAACAACGACCAGCGATAACACGGTCGATACGATGATCCCGCCGATCACAGCCGTCGCCATCGGGGCACGGAATGTACCGCCCTCGCCCACGCCCAGCGCCGAGGGGAGCATCCCCGCCGACATCGCGATTGACGTCATGACGATGGGCCGCGCCCGTTTGTGCCCTGCCTCGACCAGCGCCTCGATCCGGTTCATCCCGGCGATCCGCATCTCGATGGCAAAATCGACCAGCAGGATGGCGTTTTTGGTGACGATCCCCATCAGCATCAGGATACCGATCAGCACCGGCATCGAAATCGCCGAATTAGTCAGGATCAGCGCCGCCGCCACCCCGCCAATGGCAAGCGGCAGCGAGAACAGGATAGTGAACGGCTGGATCACCGATTTGAACAAGAGGATCAGAACGGTCAGCACCAGCAACAGGCCCATCAACATGGCGTTGCCGAAACTGGCCACCAGTTCGCCCTGCACCTCGGCATCGCCCGAGGTCGCGACGCTGACGCCTGCGGGCAGATCGACGCCGGCGATGATTTCGTTGAACCGGGCGGTGGCGGTGCCAAGTGCGACACCTTCGGGCAGGTTGGCGCCGATGGTGGCGATGCGCTGGCGGTTCAGACGGTTGACCACGCTGGGGCCTTCGCCAACCCGAATGTCGGCGACGGCGCTGAGCGGCACGACGGCACCGCTGCCGGTGACAATTTTCAGCGCCGCAATCCGCGCCACGTCATCGCGCACCGCCGGGTCAAGCTGGACCCGAACCGGGATCTGGCGATCACCAATCGACACCTTGGCCAGCGCCGCGTCATAGTCGCCAATCGTGGCGACCCGCATCGTTTCGGCGATCTGGCGGGTGGTCACGGACAGCCGCGCCGCCTCTTCCAGACGCGGGATCACCTGAATTTCTGGCCGGGGCAGTGCGCCTTCGGTGGCGACATTGGCCAACAGGGGGTCGCCACTCAGCGCGGATTCAAGCAGGGCGACGGCGCGGTTCAACGCGCCCTCGTCCGCCGACAGGATCGAATAGGTAATGTCGCGCTGGCCACGGTCGTTCAGCTTGAACGCGCGCACGTCAGGGACCGACGCAATCGCGGCGAAAATCTGCGATTCGATGGCGCTTTGCGGGATTTCGCGGCCGTCCGACGGGATCACTGGCATATAGGGGCCGATCAGCGGAATCCGCTGCGCCAACTCCGACAGTTTCAGCTCAAGCGAGGCATCCAGTTTATCCAACAGAACCGTGACCGTCGCGCGGCGAATATCGCGGGTGCCGGTGGGCGAACTGCCACCCAGCACGAACACATCCTTGACGCCGTCGATATCGAGAATTTCCGCCCGGATCGCGCGGGTAGTGGTGTCGGTCGACGCAAGGGTCGACCCCGGCGGCAATTCAACCGAAATTGACACCCGGCTGACATCTTCGGGCGGAATGAAACTGCCGGGGATTTGCAGCATGAAATACAGCGACATCGCCAACATGCCGATAGCCGCGAGCAGGGTCAGATACCGCGCCCGCATCGTGGTGCGGACGATCCACAGGTAGCCGCGCATGACGGACCCGTCGCCGCCTTCGTGGTCTTTGGCATCCTTGGGGCGCATCAGATAGGCGGCCATCAGTGGCGTGATGAGGCGGGCGACAAGTAGCGAAAACAGGACGGCGATCGCCACGGTCATCCCGAATTGGCGGAAATACTGACCGGGAATTCCCGGCATGAACGACACCGGCACGAACACGGCGACAATCGTCGAGGTCGTGGCGATAACGGCCAGACCGATCTCGTCGGCGGCCTCGATCGCGGCGCGATAGGGGGTTTTGCCCATCTTGATGTGGCGCGAAATATTCTCGACCTCGACGATGGCGTCGTCGACCAGAATGCCGGTGGCAAGGGTCATCGCCAAAAGGCTGACAAGATTCAGCGAAAAGCCCAGCATATCCATCACCCAGAACGTCGGGATCATTGACATCGGCAGGGCGACGCCGGCGATCAGGGTCGCCCGCCAGTTGCGCAGGAACAACAGCACGACAAGGACGGCAAGGATCGCCCCTTCGATCAAGGTGGCCATCGCGGATTCGTAGTTGCCGAGGGTGTAATAGACCGTATCGTCGACCGGCGTGATCTGCACGTCCGGGTGGGCGGCGCGGATTTTGGTCAGCGTCGCGTTCACCGTTTCAGCGACCGACACTTCGGAGGCGCCTTTGGCACGAAAGACAGCGAATGTGACGACCTGATTGCCGTTGAATTTGGAAAACGACCGTTGTTCTTCGTAGGTATCGACCACAGTGCCCAGATCGCCGACCCGCACAAACCGCCCGCCGGGCAGCGACAGCGTCACATCGGCCAGCGTCGCTGCGGTGGCTGCGTCGCCCAAGACACGGATCGCCTGTTCGCCATTGCCCACCTCGGATCGGCCCGCACCCAGATCGGCGTTGGTGGCGCGAACCTGTTGGCTGACGGCGGCGGCGGTGATGCCGAAACTGTCCAGTTTGACCGGGTCCAGTTCGACCCGGATTTCACGGTCTGCACCGCCGTAACGGTCGATCCGGCCGATCCCGGCCTGCCCTTGCAAGGCCCGCTTGATCACATCATCGACGAACCACGACTGTTCCTCGATGGTCAGGTTCGGGGCGGCGACGGCAAAGGTCATGATCGCCTGACCCTCGACGTCGATCTTGGTCACGACGGGGGTATTGACGTCGGCGGGCAGATCGCCAATGGCCTGATCAACGGCGTCCTTGACGTCCTGCACGGCCTTGTCGGTCGGAACTTCCATGCGGAATTCGACGACCGAGGTAGAAACCCCGTCGGAGATTGTGGACTGGATATTCTTGACCCCGTTGATGCCTGCCACCGCATCCTCGACCACCCGGGTGACCTGCGTCTCAAGCTCTGCCGGGGCAGCGCCGGCCTGTGCCACCGTAATCGCAACCAGCGGCACATCGATGTTGGGAAACCTTGTCACTGGCAGGTTGTTGAAGGCATTCCAGCCAACAACCATCAGCAGGAAAAACGCGAGGATCGGGGCGACGGGGTTACGGATGGACCAGGCAGAAAAGTTCATGATGTCAGACCCCTAGTTCGACATATCGGCAGCGGTTTCGGCAACCGGATTGATCTGCTCGCCCTCGCGCACAAAGGCACCGGCACGTGCCACGATCTTGTCGCCCGCGGACAGACCGGTCAGGATCTCGATATTGCCACGGTCACGGATGCCCGTGGTCACGGCTACGCGGCTCAGCAGACCGTCGGCATCGACGCGCAACACCGATGCGCCCGAGGCCGTCAGTTGGACCGCGGCGACCGGCACCGTCAGGGCATCGCGGGCGGCAGCCAAAATCTCGGCCTCGGCAAACATGCCCGAGCGCACAAGGCCGGGATTGTCCAGCGTAATGCGGACCCGGCCCAGCCGGGTGACGGTATCGACGGTCGGTTCAACCAGCCGCACCTCGCCGGTCAGCGGATCGTCGCGGCCGACGACGCGCAGGCTGACCTTTTGACCGACGGCCAGACGCAGCACATCGCGTTCGGCGACATCGGCGCGCAGTTCCAGCAATCCGTCGCGGATAATCACGAACATCGACAGGCCACCCGCCGTGGCGATGGCCCCGACAGACGCATTCCGGGTGATGATCTCACCGGCAACTGGGGCCTTGACCGAGGTGCGCGCCAGCGACAGTTCAACATCGGCGGTCTGCGCCACGGTCAGCGCAATCTGCGCCTGCGCCGCCTGCACACCCTGTTCGGCGGCGGTGACACGGGCCAGTGCCGATGTGGCCGCCGATGTCGCTTGATCAAGGGCGGCCTGACTGACGGCACCGTTATCGCGCAAGGATTTGGCCCGGTCTCGCACGCGCACGGCCTCGTCGGCAGAGGCGCGGGCTTCGACCAGTTGGGCCTGGCCTTGGGCAAGGGCGGCATTGGCCGACGCCGCAGATGCCTCAAGCTGGGTCTGCTGCAGCAGCAGCGACGTTTTGGACAGTTGCGCCAGCACCTGACCCTTTTCGACCCGGTCGCCCATATCGGCCAGCAGCGCGTCGATCGCCTGCCCTTCGATCTGCGGTTGCACCACGATTTCCTCGACCGGGCCGATCAGGCCCGAGGCGAAGATCCGGTCGGTAATCGGAGCGGATGAAACCGGGGCTACCGAAATTGCCGGCAGGACGACGGGTGCAGGGGCAACCGGCGCGGCCTCTTGTGCCACTGCAGGTGCTGCCAGCGCGGCGACGATGACAAGGCTGAGGATGGTTTTCATCAGGGTATCTTTCACAGTGGGGCGTCGTCCTTCGACGCCACGACTTCGGCAAGCAGGGTATCGATCAGGCGCATGATGACGGCCTGAAACGCCGCCGGATCGGCCCCACCCTGCGTATCAGTTTCGGTCGGCTGACAGGCGCGGATCGACGCGCCTTTGACCAACACCATCAAGGCATCGGCATGGGCGGCCAGCCGGTCCGCCGCCTCCTGTTCATCCAGACCGGAAATCAGGCTGAAAATGCGAATGATCTGGTTGTGGATTTCCGACTGCATCGCCTTGCCGATCTGGCCGATCTCGGTATCGCGGGCGGCCACCGCCTCGATCTCGGCCCAGAGGCGGGCATCGGTGCCGTGGAAATGGTCGCTGATCCGGTCGGCCAAAAGGTCACGCAAGCGGGCCAGCGGATTTTCGGCCTGCCCAAGGGCGACGAAATCCTGATGCACCTCGTGCATGTCGCGGGCGATCAGGGCGGCAATGATGGCGGCCTTGGACGGAAAATAGCGGTAGAAGTTACCCGCACTCATCCCCGCCGCCTTGGCCAACCATTGCATCGACGCGCCGTCAAACCCCTTTTCGACAAAGGCCTCGCGGACCCGCGCAAGAATGTCATCGACGCGTGGGCCGGCGGTGTCTGGCATATCTGGAACGACGTGGTGCATGGGGACCGGCCTGAAAATGAACATTCATTCACTTGCACGAAATGACACCAAGATCAAGCGGGTCAAGTGCATTTTTCGTATTTTTTGCTATGCCCGCGGGCAACTGACGCAAGATCGTGCAGCCACGATCCACCCTGTCAATTCCGCAACGGCTGGCCTATCGTCGGCACAAACCCGCCAAGGGCGTGACAGGCAACGGCATGACCGCACTCAAAGAATATGAACGGCTGGAAAGTGGCGGGCTGTGGCGCTCTGGAACCGACGCACAACGGCGCGATGTCGGCGTGGCGTTCGGCGATGCGACGCTGGTCATCTCGGACAGTGCGGGACGCCCGCTTGCCCATTGGTCCCTGCCCGCGATCGAACGGCTGAACCAGGGGGTGCGGCCCGCCATATTCGCCCCCGACACCGAGGCCGTCGAAACCCTGGAGATCGAAGACGACCTGATGATCGACGCCATTGAAAAGGTGCGCCGCCACATCGCCCGGGGTCGTGCCAAGCCGGGGCGGTTGCGACAGCTCGGGGGGGTGGTGATCTTTGGCTTGCTGCTGGGTGCGACGCTGATCTGGTTGCCCGGCGCGCTGACCCGGCAAACCCTGTCGGTTGTGCCGATGGCGAAACGGTCGGAGATTGGCGCGGCCCTGCTGGGCCATATTCAGCGGTTGGCCGGTCAGACTTGCCGCAATCCGCTGGGGGTGCAGGCGCTTGACCGGCTGAAAACGCGGGTTCTGGGGGTCGATGCGCCGGGCCAGATCGTCGTCGTACCCGGCGATCTGGCGGCGCCCGTGATCCTGCCGGGGCGGATTGTCGTGCTGGGTCGTGCGATGGTGGAACTGCCCCAGGATCCCGCAGCGGTGGCGGGAATGGTGCTGGCGGCGACGACCGCGTTACCGGACGGCGATCCGCTCGAGCCGGTCCTCGACCATGCCGGGCTGGCGATGACCCTGCGGCTGCTGACCACCGGCGATCTGCCCCCCGACGTTTTGGCCAGTTATGCCGAGGTCGCCCTGCGCAGCCCGGCGCCCGCCCCGGCCACCAATGCCCTGTTCGCCGCCTTTGCCGATGCGGGCATTCCGTCAACACCCTATGCTTATGCGCTGGACCCAAGCGGCGAAACCACGCTGCCGCTGATCGAAAACGATCCAATGGCGGGCGTCGCCACCGACCCGATCCTGCGCGATAGCGCGTGGGTCAGTCTGCAGGGCATTTGCAGCGGTTAGGTCAGTTCAGTAATTCAGGCCACGTCGGGCGTTCAACCGGCCATCGTCCCAGACCGCAACATAGCCCGCCGGAGCCCGCGACGGCTCTGGTGTCCCTTGCGGCGGGTTGGAAAACGGCGGCGGTTTGCGGAACAGGCCCCGACTCTTGGGCGCGTGGTATTGCGGTGCCGGGGTCGGCGTTTGGGCCGCCAAACCATAGGCCATGCCCGACGGCGATTCAGTCTGCGGGCCACACCGCACCGGGAAACGGCTATTCTGCGCTGCGGCACAGGTGCCAAAGCCCGTGGTCGCAACCTGCATGGTCTGGACCACAGGCACGGTGGTTGTGGCAGAGGGTGCAGCGACGATCCGGGTGCCTGCGCCATAGGGGCTGGCGGGGGCTGCGACGGTCGCCGGAGCAGTCGGCGTGCGCCCGCCGACTGACGTTACCCGATAAGTGCCGATAGGTTCGGTCTGCGGACCGCAGCGCACTTCCATCCCGCTGCGGCCGTTGACATAACGACGGCCCGACGCCGACGCATCGGCGCAGATCTCGGCAGAGGTCATCCGGCGGCCCGGCGCCGGGGCGGTTGCGGTGGTCATAGCAGAAGCGCCGCCGCAGTCGATCGGCTGGCGGGTCCGGGCGCTGATATATCCGGGCTGAATGCCGGTGCGACCTCGACAGATTTCGGCGCGGGTCATCATTCGCTGGGCCGGGGCCTGCGGTGCCGCGACGGGTGCCGGCACGGTGCGCGGGCTCGGTGCTGCTACGGTCTGGATGCGCGGCGTGACGATGGCGGGGGCCGGGCGCGGCGCGGCGGCTGCGGTTTGCATCGGCGCGGGCGTCGCCGGAATCTGAATGACCGGGGCCGACGCAGGGGCGCGCGGCGCGGCGGGGGCTTCGTTCCGGGCAACTTGCGAGGGTTGAAAACCACACAGCGGCACCCGGTCACGCGTCACCCGCGGCACCCAGTTTACCTGCCCCGCAACCCCTGCACGAATGAAAACGCAACCATTGCTATCGACATATTGCGCCCCGGTGTAGCTGGCTGGTGGAAACTCCCGCGGCACTGCGCCCGATTGGGCAAATGCGACAACTCCGGCCAGCGCCAGAACCGTTGCAGCAAAAATACGCAGTCCGACCATCAGTGCCCCCACTAAATCTTGTGGGAAGATGCCAAACCACACCTAATTTGTAAAGGCGTTTGTCCCTTATTTGGTACCGAACATGCGATCACCCGCATCCCCTAGTCCCGGCACAATATATCCATGTTCGTTCAGGTGGCTATCTATCGCCGCTGTCACGATGGGCACGTCAGGGTGGGCCGCCTTCATCCGTGCAATGCCTTCGGGCGCAGCCAGCAGGCACATGAAACGGATATTCGTGGCACCGGCCTTTTTCAGCAGATCAATGGCCGCAACAGACGAATTGCCGGTCGCCAGCATCGGATCGACCGCAATCACCAGACGGTCGGCCAGTTCGGTGGGCACCTTGAAATAATACTGCACCGGCTGAAGGGTCTTTTCGTCGCGGTACAGGCCCACAAACCCGACCCGCGCCGCCGGGATCAGTTCAAGAATGCCATCGAGCAACCCGTTGCCCGCCCGCAGAATACTGACCAGTGCCAGCTTTTTGCCGTCGATCACCGGGCTGTCCATTTCCTGCAACGGGGTTTCGATCCGACGCGTCGTCATCGGCAAGCCGCGTGTCACCTCGTAGGCCAGCAGTTGGGAAATCTCGCGCAGCAACTGGCGAAACTTGGCGGTTTCGGTCTCTTTCTTGCGCATCAGGGTCAGTTTGTGCTGCACCAGCGGGTGTGTCACAAGGGTCAGGTGGCCATCGTCGGTCATGAATGCTCCAGCTTTTTGGCGATCCGTGAACGGGTGTCGGCATCGCAGAACGCGGCGTCAAGGGCGGTGGCGTTCAACGCCCGGAAATCCGTTTCGTCCCAGTCAAAGGTTCGCGCCAGCATATCGAATTCGTCGGTCATGGTGGTGGCAAAAAACGGCGGGTCGTCCGTCGACACGGTGACCTTGACGCCGCGATCGCGCAGTTTCCCAATCGGATGCTTGCCCCACGAGGGCACCGCGTTCAGGAACACGTTCGACCCCGGACAAACCTCCAGCACGATGCCCTGTTCGGCGATCCGGTCGATCAGCGCGTCATCCGTGTGCGCGTTGATCCCATGCCCGATCCGTTCGACGCGCAGGTCACGGATCGTGTCGGCCACCATATCCGGCCCGCCCCATTCACCCGCGTGGCAGGTCAGCCGCATCCCGGCCTCGTGGGCCATATCGAAACTATAGGCGAAATCAGCGGGGCGGCCGATCATTTCGGCCCCGCCCATGCCAAAGCCGGTGATGAAATCACCGTGGGTTTCGACCGCGCAGCGGGCCGCAGTTTTCGCCTGTTCAGGGCCAAAATGGCGGATGCAGGTGATGATGCCGCGCAGCGTGATGCCCATCGTGCGCTCGGCCTCTTGGGCGGCGTCTTCGATCGCCGCCAGATACTCGCGCCACGCCGCCAGATCGCCACCGCCGCAGAAATCCGGCGACAGAAATGTTTCGGAATAGATGACGCCGTTTTTTGCCGATTCTTCCAGCACGGCAAGGGTCAGGCGGCGGAATTCTTCAGGCCCGGTCAGGGTCGTGCAGGCGGCCTCGTAAACCTTGAGGAAATGGTCGAAATCGCGGTAGATATATTGATCGTGTTCATCGAATATCCCGCTGATATCGATGTTCTTCTCCCGCGCCAGACCGGCGATGAACGCGGGCGGCGCACCGCCCTCGAGGTGCAGGTGCAATTCGACTTTGGGCATGGTGCGAATGTTCACATAAAGCTCCTTCCAGGGCCTTGGACCGGCACCCCGAGCCATTCTGCGATCGATGCCCCGACATCGGTCATCGCGATCAACCCCAGTTCCCGTGCTCCGATCCCGTGCACCAATACAGGCACCCGTTCGCGGGTGTGATCGGTGCCGATCCACGTCGGATCATTGCCATGATCGGCAGTAACAATCAGCAAGTCGTCGGCGCGCAGTCGCGGCAGGATAGCGGATAGTTCAGCGTTAAACCATTCCAGATGCCTTGCGTATCCAGACACATCCCGGCGATGCCCGTATTCGCTGTCAAACTCGACAAAGTTGGCGAAAATCAAGGCGCCGTCGTCTGCGCTGTCCACCAGATCGTTCAGATGCCCCATCAGCGCCACGTCGCGCCCCTTGCGCACCTCGTCGATTCCCCGCATCGAGAATATATCGCCAATCTTTCCAATCGCATGTACCGGATGCCCGGCCTCGTGGACCCAGTCGCACAGCGTCGGCCCCGGCGGCGCGATGGCATAGTCGTGGCGGTTGGCGGTGCGGGTGAACCCCTCGGCGACCGACCCGGTAAAGGGCCGCGCGATCACCCGGCCAACCCGCATCGCATGCAGGGTCGGGGCCAGATCGGAACACAGTTTCAGCAGCCGCTCCAGCCCGAACGCCTGTTCGTGCGCGGCGATCTGCAACACGGAATCGGCGGATGTATAGCAGATCGGCCAGCCGGTTTTCAGATGCCGCGCGCCTTCGTCGTCGATCACCTGCGTGCCCGAGGCATGGCGATTACACAACGTCCCGCCCGTCCCCGCCAGTTCGCAAATCAGCAAAATCAGGTCGTCGGGCAGCGATTGCGGCAGATCTGGAAACACGTGCCAGTCCCACGGCACCGGCACGCCGGCCAGTTCCCAATGGCCCGATGGAGTATCCTTGCCCCGCGACACCTCGGTCGCGGCCCCCCATGCGCCGGTCGGCGTCGCGGTCAGTGAAGTCGCAAGTCCTGACGCCAGACGTACCGCCGCGCCAAGGCCCAGCGCGTCCAGGGTCGGCACGTTCAGCGGCCCGTTGCGGCCATCATCGGCCCGCCCCGCCGCACATTCCACAGCGATATGGCCCACCGTGTTCGCCCCGGTATCGGGCACCGTTCCGTTAAAGAACGTGTCCGCATCCGGTGCGCCGCCGATCCCCACGGAATCGATCACGATCAGGAATGCCCGCGCCATCAGGCGACCGTGTCGCGGATTAGGGGTTGCAGATCCGGCAGGTCGCCGATGGTCACGGCGGCCAGAACGGCGCGCGCCGCAACCTCGGCGCTGTCTTCGTCGGCGGCATGCAGCACGCACAGCGGATCGCCGCGGTTGACCCTTGTGCCCAGTGTCAGCACCTGTTCCAGCCCTACGCTGGGATCGATCCGGTCGGTTTCAACCCGCCGCCCGCCACCCATGCCGACGACCGCCAGCCCCAGGGCTTCGCCGTCAATGGCGCTGATATAACCGCTGGTCGGTGCCGGCACCTCGCCCACGACAGGCGCTTTCGGCAGATGGGTATGCCAATCCTCGGCCATGTCGGGCGGCCCGCCCAAAGCCGCGACCATGCGGGCGAACCGCTCCATCGCCTGCCCCGATGCGATGGCCTGTTCGATCTTGTCCGCACCCGCGTCGATCCCCGCCAAGGTCAGTAGTTCCGCCCCCAGTGCCACAGTCAGATCGTGCAGACGCGGCGCGGCAGCGCGGTTGCCGGCCAGAACCTCCATCGCGATGGCGACTTCCAGCGCGTTGCCCAAAGTTGGCGCAAGCGGTTGATCCATATCGGTAATCAACGCAGCCGTCGGGCACCCTGCACCGTTCGCCGTATCGACCAGAGATCGGGCTAACGCGGTTGCGTCGGTTTGGGTTTTCATGAACGCGCCCGATCCCACCTTGACGTCCAGAACAAGCCCGCCCAACCCGGCAGCAAGTTTCTTGGACAGGATCGAGGCGGTGATCAGGTCGATGCTTTCCACCGTCGCGGTGACATCGCGGATCGCATAAAGACGGCGGTCAGCGGGGGCAATGCGGCCCGTCGCGCCAACCACGGCGCAGCCGACCTCGGCGGTGATTGCCCGCAACCGCGCCGTGTCAATCTGCGCGATAACACCCGGTATCGCCTCCATCTTGTCCAGCGTTCCGCCGGTATGACCAAGCCCACGGCCCGAGATCATCGGCACGTAAACCCCGCAAGCCGCCAGCGCCGGGGCAAGGACCAGCGACACCGTGTCGCCGACGCCGCCGGTCGAATGTTTGTCCAATACCGGCCCCGGCAAATCCCACGTCAGCACGTCGCCTGAATCGCGCATTGCGGTCGTCAGGCTGACCCGACCATCGGTGCCAAGCCCGTTCAGCAACACCGCCATCGCGAATGCCCCGGCCTGCGCGTCCGAGACCTGTCCATCCGCCAACCCTTTCGCGAACCATGCCAATTCAGCCGCAGTCGGCGTCACCTTACCGCGAACCTTGGCGATGATGGCGCGGGCATCCATGCTTTACGTCCGGCTCATGTGGTTTTTGTCGAACACGCCGGGCAGCAAGGCGCCCACGGTCGTTTCCAGCTCCGCGCCGTCAGTCGTGGCAAGTGTCACCGGCACGTCGGGCCCGGCGAATTCGGCCAGTTTCTGACGGCAACCGCCGCAGGGACTGACGGGGTTGGGACTGTCGGCAATGACGGCAATTGCGGCAATCGTCGTGTCACCCGCCGCGACCATTGCGGCAATCGCTCCGGCTTCGGCACAGGTGCCTTCGGGATAGGCGACATTCTCGACGTTGCAGCCGACATGGATATTACCCGTTGTCGATAGGATCGCAGCCCCGACCTGAAACCCGGAATAAGGCGCATGGGCATTCAGGCGAACCGCCCGCGCGGCATCGATCAACGACATGCAACCCCCCTCATCTGACCAAGTGATCAAAGCTACCCCCGGCCCCGCGCCACATGCAAGCGGTTAGGCCAGCGTCGTGGCAAAGGTGCCGGGCAGTGCAACCTCAAGCAGTTCGACGTCGTCGGTCGGATCGGCGTAGCGCGTCCGCATACCCGGCGGGATGACAAAGGCGTCGCCGGCGGACAGGCGAAACGGATCCTTGCCTTCGCCCTGCAACGTCATTTCGCCGCCCATGACAAAGGTGAAATGGATGTCAGCGTCATGACTGGCCCAAACCGGATCGCCACTGCCCCGCCGGACCACCCGCACCCCGGCGACGTTTTGGGTATTTGTTGCAATCGTCGTATCGCGAGCGACATAGCCCGGCAGGCGAAACGGTTCAAAGCGCGCGCCAGCCGCCAGATTATGCACGAATTTCTGGCCCTGTCATTCACGGTCGGGCCGCAGTGCGCCAGTCGGCAGTTGCATGTTATGGTCAATTTCGGTGACGTGGTCGGCGGGCACTCCGATCTCGATCACCTCGATGCCCTCGCTTGCCTCCAGAACCCGATGCCGGATTTCTGGCGGCTGAATAAAACAGTCACCAGCGGTCAGGCGCAGCGGGCCGCCCTGATCCTCGTAAACCACATCCACCCAGCCCTTGATGCAGAAAATCAGTTGAAACCCGACCCGGTGGAAATGCACCATATCGGGGACCGGGCCGCCATCGGGGATACGGATATGCGACGCGATGATCGACCCGCCAAGCCGGGTTGGGATCAGATCGCGGTAATGCATCCCGGCGCGCCCGATCACCCAAGGCGCCTGATCGGCCAGACGGCGCACCACGAAGGCATGGTCGGTCGGGGGCATGACAAGGGGCGGGTTCAGGGCGTCGATATTGACCTGCGTGCCGCCCGGCGCGGTCAGACTGCGCTGGCCATTGGCAAAGTCGCCATCGGTCAGGATGCGCAAAATGCCGGGGGCGGCGGTCAGCCCCTGATCCAATCGCAGCCGCAATCCGTGCCCGCTGAATACCGCGACTGCCGGATCGTCCGCCGGGTAGATGGAATCAAGCTGCATCCCCAGCACCTTGCCGAAAAACTCGAGGTCGGCCCGCAGATCGGTCGTGGGCAACAGCACTTCGGCGCGAATTTCTGGGGTCTGAGACATGCCGCAATGCTTGTCTGTGGCCAAATGGATTTGCAAGACTGTCGTGAAAGTGTTTTACCTTTATGCGGGCTTTCCATTGGGAAAGAAGGATAGTTTAACACTAAACTATCACCCCGCAGCGGAGGGAAACCAGTGGCCGACACCCCGGATGACAGCGCCAAGCAGGCCGCGCTTGATTATCACCAGTTCCCGAAACCCGGCAAACTCGAGATTCGCGCGACCAAACCTCTGGCCAATGGCCGCGACCTTGCCCGCGCTTATTCGCCCGGCGTCGCCGAGGCGTGTCTGGAGATCAAGGCAAACCCCGACACCGCCCGCGACTATACGACCCGCGGCAATCTGGTCGGCGTCGTCACCAACGGCACCGCCGTTCTGGGGTTGGGAAACATCGGCGCGCTGGCGTCCAAGCCGGTGATGGAGGGCAAAGCGGTCCTATTCAAGAAATTCGCCAATATCGACTGTTTCGACATCGAGCTGAACGAACCCGATCCGGTGAAACTGGCCGATATCGTCTGCGCATTGGAACCGACTTTTGGCGCGATCAACCTTGAGGACATCAAGGCCCCCGACTGTTTCATCGTCGAAAAAATCTGCCGCGAGCGGATGAATATCCCGGTATTCCACGACGACCAGCACGGCACCGCCATCGTCGTCGGGGCGGCGGCGACCAATGCGATGCTGGTCAGCGGCAGGCAATTCGCCGACATCAAGATCGTCAGCACCGGCGGCGGCGCGGCGGGCATTGCCTGCCTGAACATGCTGCTGAAACTGGGCGTCAAACGCGAAAACGTCTGGCTGTGTGACCTGCACGGTCTGGTCTATCAGGGCCGCGAGGCGGACATGACGCCGCAAAAGGCCGACTATGCCCAAGGCACCGCGCCCGCCACGCTGGACGATGTGATCGCCGGGGCCGACATGTTCCTTGGCCTGTCCGGGCCGGGCGTGCTGAAGCCCGAAATGGTCGCGAAAATGACCCCCCGCCCGATCATTTTCGCCCTTGCCAACCCCAGCCCTGAAATCACGCCCGAGGATGCCCGCAAGGTCAGCCCGGACGCCATTATCGCCACCGGGCGCAGCGATTTCCCCAATCAGGTCAATAACGTGCTGTGTTTCCCGTTTATTTTCCGGGGGGCATTGGACGTTGGCGCGACCGAGATCAACGACGAGATGAAGATCGCCTGCATCGAGGGTATCGCCGCCCTTGCCCGTGCGACAACCAGTGCCGAGGCGGCAGCCGCCTATCGGGGCGAACAGATGACATTTGGGGCCGATTATCTGATCCCCAAACCCTTCGATCCGCGCCTGATGGGCGTGATCGCCAGCGCCGTTGCCAAGGCTGCGATGGATACCGGCGTCGCCCTGCGCCCGCTCGCCGACATGGCAGCCTACAAACAAAAGCTCGACGGGTCGGTGTTCCGTTCAGCCCTGATCATGCGCAACGTCTTTGCCGCCGCCCGTACTGCCTGCCGCAAGATCGTCTTTACCGAAGGCGAGGATGAACGGGTGCTGCGCGCCGCCCAGGCGATGATGGAGGAAATGACCGACGTGCCGATCCTGATCGGCCGCCCCGATGTCATTGCAAGTCGGTGCGAACGTGCGGGGCTGAAAATCCGGCCCGGGACGGATTTCGAAGTCGTCGATCCCGAAGACGATCCGCGCTATCGGGACTACTGGACCACCTATCATCAAATCATGCAGCGGCAGGGCGTCACCCCCGACCTTGCCAAGGCGGTCATGCGCACCAATTCCACCGCGATCGGCGCGGTCATGGTCCACCGGGGCGAGGCCGACAGCATGATCTGCGGCACCTTTGGCCAGTACAACTGGCACCTGAATTACATCGTGCAAATGCTGGGCACATCTCAACTGCACCCGGTCGCCGCCCTGAGCCTGATGATCCTCGAGGATGGGCCGCTATTTGTCGCCGACACCCATGTTCACGCAGTGCCGACCGGCGAGCAGATTGCCGAAACGGTGATCGGTGCCGCCCGCCATGTGCGCCGGTTTGGAACGCTGCCGAAAATCGCGCTGTGTTCCAATTCGCAGTTCGGCAATCTGGATACGTCATCCGGGCGGCGGGTGCGCGAGGCGCTGGCGATTCTCGATGCGGAACCCCGCGATTTTGAATACGAGGGCGAAATGCACGCCGATGCCGCGCTTGACCCGTCTTTGCGCGAACGGATATTCCCCAACGCCCGGTTTCAAGGGCCCGCCAACGTGCTGGTCTTTGCCTCCACCGACGCCGCCAGCGCGGTGCGCAACGTCCTCAAGGCCAAGGCGAACGGGCTTGAGGTGGGGCCGATTCTGGTGGGTATGGGCAACCGGGCGCATATCGTCACCTCGTCGATCACTGCGCGGGGCTTGCTGAATATGTCGGCGCTGGCGGGAACACCCGTGGCGCACTACGGCTAGCCCTTGCTGGACGCCCGTGCTACCGCGGAATGACTTTTGACTGAAACAATAATATCGCAAATCGCCCGGTCTCGGGGCGAAATGCGATTCAATTGAAAGTCATTCCGCTTTAACCTTGGGCAGTAAGGGGGGCCAACGATGAAGTACAAGGATGTCTATGCCGGCTGGAAGGCCGATCCCGAGGGGTTCTGGATGGACGCCGCCCGCGCAATCGACTGGGACGTTGCCCCGACCCGCGCCCTGAACGATACCCGCGCCCCGTTTTACGAATGGTTCAGCGATGCCCGCGTTAATACCTGCTGGAACGCAGTGGACCGGCACGTCGCCTCTGGCCGCGCCGATCAGGCGGCGATCATCTACGACAGCCCGGTGACCGACACGTGCGAGACGATCACCTTTGCACAGTTGCAGACCCGCGTCGCATCGCTGGCCGGGGCGCTGGCCGCCAAAGGCGTCACGAAGGGCGACCGCGTCGTGATCTATATGCCGATGGTGCCCCAGGCGATCGAGGCAATGCTGGCCTGCGCCCGCCTTGGCGCGATCCATTCGGTCGTGTTCGGCGGGTTCGCGGCGCATGAACTGGCCGTGCGGATCGACGATGCGACCCCCAAGGCGATTATTGCGGGGTCTTGCGGAATCGAACCGGGGCGCATCGTTGCCTATAAACCGCTGCTGGACGCCGCGATCGACATGGCCCGGCACAAGCCCGAATTCTGCGTGATCTTTCAGCGCGAACAAGGCCGCGCCGCATTGACTGCGGGGCGTGACCACGACTGGCACGACTTTCAGGCCGGCGCGACCCCCGCCGACTGCGTGCCCGTCGCAGGCGATCACCCGGCCTATGTTCTTTACACTTCGGGCACCACCGGTGCGCCAAAGGGCGTCGTGCGCCCAACCGCCGGGCATCTGGTGGCGCTGCACTGGACGATGAAGAACGTCTATAATGTCGATCCCGGCGATGTCTTTTGGGCGGCGTCAGATGTCGGCTGGGTCGTCGGGCACAGCTACATCTGCTACGGGCCGCTGATCGCTGGCAACACCACGGTTCTGTTCGAGGGCAAGCCCGTCGGCACCCCCGACGCGGGCACCTTCTGGCGGGTGATCCAGGACCACAACGTGCGCAGCTTTTTCACCGCGCCCACCGCATTTCGCGCCATCAAACGCGAGGATCCCAAGGGCGAACTGATCACCGATTACGATATATCTTGCCTGCGAGCCTTGTATCTGGCGGGCGAACGCGCCGATCCGGACACGATCATCTGGGCGCAGAACACCATGAACGTCCCGGTCTATGACCATTGGTGGCAAACGGAATCGGGCTATCCGATGGTCGCCAATCCGACCGGGATCGAGGCCTTGCCGGTCAAGATCGGATCGCCTTCGGTCGCGATGCCGGGCTATGACATTCAGGTGCTGGACGCCGATGGCAAACCGCTGCCCGCCGGCGAACTGGGCGCCATCGCGATCAAACTGCCGCTGCCCCCCGGCACCTTGCCGACGCTGTGGAATGCCGACGACAGGTTCGTCAAATCCTACCTTACCACCTTTCCCGGCTATTACGAAACCGGCGACGCGGGGATGATTGACGTCGATGGATACCTCTACATCATGGCCCGCACCGATGACGTGATCAACGTCGCGGGGCACAGGTTATCCACCGGCGCGATGGAGGAGGTTCTGGCAGGCCACCCCGACGTCGCCGAATGTGCGGTGATCGGCGTGGCGGATGACCTCAAGGGGCAGTTGGCGTTCGGGTTTGTCTGCCTGAACAAGGGCTGCGACCGACCGCACGACGATATTGTGGCTGAGGTGATCAAACAGGTGCGCGACCAGATCGGTCCGGTCGCGGCGTTCAAACTGGCGGTGGTGGTGGACAGATTGCCCAAGACGCGGTCAGGCAAGATATTGCGCGGCATCATGTCGAAAATCGCTGACGGGCAGGACTATAAGTTGCCCGCGACGATCGACGACCCGGCGATTCTGGACGAGATCAGGGCGGCGATGCAAACGCGGGGCTATGCCGGATAGCGAAAGAGTTTTCAAAAGCTCTTCGGAAAACGCTTCAAAGCGTTTTGTTCAATGCGCGACCCGCGGCTGCCCCAGAACCGGGATCAGGACCCGCTCGACCCCGCGCCAGAACCCGGTGCCGTCCAGCACATAATTCACATAGGGCGTCAGCGAACAGTAATGTGACGTCCCGCCCCGGTGATGGTTCCAGTGATGCCGCGCATCCTGCAAAATATGCCAGCGCTGCAACATCTTGATAACCCACGGCAATCGCACCGTTGGCACATGCGCGAACCGATGGCTCTGCTGGTTAAGCGCCGACGCCAGGGCGAAAACCGCAAACTGCCACGTCATCGCGCCCGCCCACCAGACGACCAGCGAGATGACGCCCGCGACGGCGAACAGAATCGCGTTGTTTTTCAGCCAGTGAATCGTGATCATCACGTTCGGCTGAGTGTGATGCACCATGTTGGGGCGCACGAAAATCGGCCCCCAAATCGGCGTATCTTCGGACCCATAGGTATCCTCGGCCCAATGAAACAAGCCGCCGACGAAATCGGCGAGCAGGATCATGGCAGCGGCCTGAACCGCGATCCAGGAGATGTCGATCAATGTTTGCAGCATTTCATTTCCCCAGCCATTGGCCCGACGCGCAAGCTTTATCGCACGTCGCGCACCCGGTTTCAACGCAACCCTTCGTCAGGCAAACTGTTCCCGGATCAACCGTTCTTCAAGCCCGTGGCCCGGATCGAACAGCAATCGGTGGGAAATCGCCGGTTCGCTGCGCACCTCGACCCAGGCGACGTCGCGCACCGACTTGCCGTCGGCGTCAGACATCACCGGGCGTTTATCGGGGTCGATCACATCGAACCGGACAACCGCAGATTTGGGCAACAGCGCGCCGCGCCAACGCCGGGGCCGGAACGCTGCCACCGCCGTCAACGCCAGAACGTCCGACCCGATAGGCAAGATCGGCCCATGCGCCGAATAATTGTAGGCGGTCGATCCCGCCGGCGTCGCGATCAGCGCCCCGTCGCACACCAACTCGTCCATTCGCACCTTGCCATCGACAGAGATGCGCAACCGCGCCGCCTGCGGTCCCGCCCGCAGCAGGCTGACCTCGTTGATCGCAAGGGCCTCGTGGCGCGACCCGTCGACACACACCGCCACGGTTGCCAGCGGGTTGATCACCGCCTCTTCGGCCTCACGCAATCGGGCACGCAGATCGTCGCCGTGAAATTCGTTCATCAGAAATCCGACAGTGCCGCGGTTCATCCCGTAAACCGGCACGCCCAGCATTTGGGTCGCGTGCAGAGTCTGCAACATGAATCCATCGCCACCCAACGCGACAATCACACCTGCCTGCGCGACCGGCACATCGCCATAGACCGCCGCAAGATCGGCCCGCGCTCCTTGGGCCAAAGGAACGTCGCTGGCGACAAAGGCGATTTTCGATTGGCCGGGCATTGGCACACTCCCGCGCGGATTTCCGACCCAGACTACGCAACTGCGCAACGGGAACACAAGCCGTCGATCCATGCGCCGGGAATGGCGGCAATCACCATGATGGGGTCGTATTAAGGGTGTCACTGCCCGACACTTGGCCCTAGATATCGGCCAAGCAACCCCAACAGCCGCAGGGAACCGAACCATGTCCAACGCCGGATTTTTCACCGAAGCTCTTGCCAGTCGCGACCCTGACCTTGCCCGCGCGATCACCGACGAACTGGGGCGGCAGCGCCACGAGATCGAACTGATCGCGTCTGAGAATATCGTATCGGCGGCCGTGATGGAGGCCCAAGGGTCGGTCATGACCAACAAATACGCCGAAGGCTATCCCGGACGCCGCTATTACGGTGGCTGCCAGTTCGTCGACGTCGCTGAAAACCTTGCCATTGAACGGGCCTGCAAGCTGTTCGGGTGCAGTTTCGCCAACGTCCAGCCGAATTCCGGGTCGCAAGCCAACCAAGGCGTGTTTCAGGCGTTGCTGACCCCCGGCGACACGATCCTTGGGATGTCGCTGGACGCAGGTGGCCACCTGACGCATGGGGCCAAACCCAACCAGTCAGGCAAGTGGTTCAACGCTGTGCAATACGGCGTGCGCCAACAGGACAGCCTGATCGACTATGACCAGATCGCGGCGTTGGCCAGTGAACACAAACCCAAGATGATCATTGCCGGCGGGTCGGCGATTCCGCGGATCATTGATTTCGCGAAAATGCGCGAGATCGCGGATTCCGTCGGTGCCTACCTGCTGGTCGATATGGCCCATTTCGCGGGCTTGGTCGCGGCGGGCCTTTACCCCTCGCCCTTTCCGCACGCCCATGTGGCCACCACGACGACGCACAAAACCTTGCGCGGGCCGCGCGGCGGGATGATCGTGACCAACGACGAGGACATCGCAAAAAAGGTCAACAGCGCGATTTTTCCCGGCATTCAGGGCGGCCCCCTGATGCACGTCATCGCCGCCAAGGCGGTCGCCTTTGGCGAGGCGCTGCGCCCCGATTTCAAGACCTATCAGGCGCAGGTCATCAAGAATGCGCAGGCGCTGGCAGATCAGCTGATGAAGGGTGGCCTTGATATCGTCACCGGCGGCACCGACAGCCACCTGATGCTGGTCGATCTGCGGCCCAAATCGGTCAAGGGCAACGACACCGAAAAGGCACTGGGCCGCGCCCATATCACCTGCAACAAAAACGGTATCCCGTTCGACCCTGAAAAGCCGACCGTCACTTCGGGCGTGCGCCTTGGATCGCCCGCCGCAACGACGCGCGGTTTCAACGAGGCCGAGTTCCGCCAGATCGGCGATTGGATCGTGCAAGTTGTCGACGGGCTGGCCGCGAACGGGGCCGATGGCAATGGCGCGGTCGAGGACAAGGTGCGGGCCGAGGTCGAGGCGCTGTGCAAACGGTTCCCGATTTATCCAAACCTCTGACTTTGCGCTGAAACTGCACGACACGTGCGAAAACCGTCGCTGGACCCCGGCGGCGGTTTTCGGCTTTCTGGCACCATGAAGCAAACACCTCAAATCGAACGCGCCCTTGGCGATGCGATGCGGCGGCACCTACCCCACGCCCTGTCCGAGCTTGTCATGTTCGCGCTGAAACAGGGTTGGGCCTGCCTGTTTGGCGGGCTGATGCTGGCTGCGCTGATCGGGACATCGGCGATCTGGCAATCCGGCTGGCCCGTCGCCCGCTACGACGCACTGTTGGGGTTCGCCGTGGTTCTGCAAGCGATGCTGCTGGCGCTGCGGCTGGAAACGTGGCGCGAGGTGCGGGTGATTGCCCTGTTTCACCTGACCGGTACGCTTATGGAGATCTTCAAGGTTCACGTCGGCAGCTGGGCCTATCCCGAACCGGGCATCGTGAAAATCCTCGGTGTGCCGCTGTTTTCGGGGTTCATGTATGCGGCGGTGGGCAGCTATATGGCGCGGGTCATCCGTATTTTCGACATGCGGTTTGCCCCCTTCCCGCCCTACGGCTGGACGGTCGCACTGGCGCTGGCGATCTACGCCAACTTTTTCACCCACACCTGGCTGCCCGACGCCCGGCTGGCCTTGTTCGCCGCCACAATCGGGCTGTTCGCGCACACCCGCATCTGGTTTCGGATCGGCGCCAACCGTTACTGGATGCCGCTGCCCATCGCCGCCTTGTTCACCAGCTTTTTCCTCTGGCTCGCCGAAAACGTTGGCACACACACGGGCACATGGGTTTACGGCGGCGCACCGCTGGTCAGCCTTGCAAAAATGGGGTCGTGGTATCTGCTGCTTTACGTCAGCTTTGCGACGGTCACGCTGGTTTACCGCGACGCGCTCGAGATCCCTAAATGGCGCCCTTCCACCAGAGATACCAGATCGCCGCGCCTGAAATCAGCAGCAGATTCAACGCGATAACCGCCGTCGTGCGCAGAACTGCGTCCTTGCGTCGCGCCCCCGGATCGACAGTTTTTAAATAGGCGGTGACGTTGGCATAGGCGCGATCGGCCTGGGTCGCATCGATCATCCGGGCGAGTTTCGGATTCTGCGCCAGCGCCCCGGCCTGGGCCAGATAATGCGCGTCGCGCTGCACCGCTTTGGGGATCGACCGGCCCGCCTTGCGCAGTTGCTGATCCAGCGTGCGGGCACGGATCCGCAACCGTTCCTCGAACAGAACGCGGATCGCATCGGCGCGGGCTTTGTGATCGGCGGTGGCTGCCATGATTCCCCCTCTGAATCAGTGGATATTCCCGAGATTTGCCGATCTCAACGGCTCTGGCGACAGTCGCGCAAGATCGTTACAAGGTGACGCATGTTGAACACGATATTGCATGGAGAACCGGGGGCGCGGCCACATCTGGTGGTGGCGCACGGGCTGTTCGGATCGGCCCGCAACTGGGGCGTGATCTGTCGGCGGCTGGCGACGGATCGGCAGGTGAGCGCGGTCGACATGCGCAACCACGGCGACAGTTTCTGGGACGCCAGCCATACCTATGCCGATCTGGCTGAGGATTTGGCGGGGGTGATTGACGGTCAGGCCGATGTGCTGGGCCATTCGATGGGCGGCAAGGCGGTGATGGTTTTGGCGCTGACCCGGCCCGACCTGGTGCGCCGTCTGGTCATCGCCGACATCGCCCCCGTCGCCTATCCGCGCACCCAGATGGACAAGATCACGCTGATGCGCGGCGTCGATCTGAACATGGCGACACGGGCCGAGGTCGCGGCACAGATGCCGGGGCTTGAGGCCGGGCTGGCCGAGTTTTTCCTGCAATCGGTGGATATGAAGGAAAAACGCTGGCGGCTGAATCTGGACGCCTTGGCCGCGAACATGCCCGCGATCATGGGGTTTCCCGAAGTGACAGGGTCGTTCGCGGGCAAAGTGCTGTTCCTGACCGGGGCCGAGTCCGACTATGTCCGCCCGGAGCATCGCGCCCAAATCAAGACCCTGTTCCCGAACGCGATCTTTGTTGCGATTCCGGGGGCGGGCCACTGGCTCCACGCGCAAAAACCCCGCGAGTTCGAGGCGGCGGTGCGGACGTTTCTGGACTGAAGCTCAGAACACCGGCGACAGCAAAAAGGTTGCCAGCGACAGGCCCCCCATCAGGAACAGGAAAGCGTGGGGAAAATAAGACATCGGTGGCTCCATCGGGGTGGCTGACGGAGGTGATACGGCGGCGGCGGGGGTTTCCGTCGGTAGGGTTGCCCCAACCAAACCGCGCTCGTACCGAAGGGCCGAACGCACGCCGCGCGAGCGGCGGGCCGGGGGCGGCACGGACAAGCGATGCGGGTGATGGAAAGCGCCGCGCCCGAACCGAGGGGAGGGCGAGAAGCGCCCGCCCCGTGGGGGCGGTTCGGGCGCTGCGCAAACGGAGTTTGCGCATGACCATTCACTTTATAAGATGAACTTTACGAGCTAATTCGAATGAGTCTGAAGATACAAAGCAATCAAATAGTTGTATCTTATCTTTGCAAATTTCTTCGACTCTCTTTTTGGTTTCCAGACTTGCTTTTACGCCAAAGAAAATAGATTTTGGAATCAGACAAGGAATTTTGACGTATCCGGGCGGCATGTCAGAGCTATCGAAAACGCGCCATTCTTTCTCATATTTCCATTGGTCACTCTTTGTCAAAAACATCGCCTCAAATACTTTCATCTCTTTATTTTTAATCTCTTTCGGGTGCATATTTCGACCTGTGAAGCCACGGAGAGTAATCGTCGTCACCTTTGGCCTAAGATTCTGATACGTCACGCTTAAAGGAACATGATCGGAAGATTGAAATTGATTCTCTACTAAAGAGTATTCGATGCAAACCCCGCAATGACCCGCACTGTAGTGCGCCCACATAGGTATATTTTGACCACTTTCCGAAAAGCAGGCAACTCGAGACTTTCTTGGAAGATCTATGAAGACTTTCTCTGAAACTTTTAGTTCAAGTTTCGCCGCATAAACACTCGGTCGTAGCATTCTCGTTTCAGCTTTAAATTGACCCTTCGTAATTGGACGGCCGACCAATCTCTGATATCGTTCTCGCGTTATCATCGGCTTTCGACCGTGGGAACGCTTGAGGTCTTTTACAACCCCACTCAGTTCTGATGCTTCATAAATGGGACAGAAGTCGAACGGGTCATTCAAATCAGAAGCACCAGCAAGGTATATTTTCCGAAAATTTACCGCCTGAGAAAGTTCTTCAAGAAAGTAATCTGTACTTGCTGAGCGATATCGAAAAAGAGACTTTGGAAATTCCTTAACATCGTCTTCTAATTGTACTTTTTCCATCTAGCTTCAACGCATCCAAGCGCCCCCCTTACCGCGCAACCCCCCGATTGGCTTGCGCCATTCGCTTTCGCCCACCGTCCTTCATCCGCGCCGAAAACGGACAGCTAGCTGTCCATTTTCAGTGCGCTGATAAACGCCTCTTGAGGTATATTCACCGACCCGAACTGCCGCATCTTCTTTTTCCCCGCCTTCTGCTTGTCCAGCAACTTGCGTTTCCGCGTCGCATCCCCCCCATAGCATTTGGCCGTCACGTCCTTGCGCAGCGCCGACAGGGTCTCGCGGGCGATGACTTTGCCGCCGATGGCCGCCTGAATCGGGATCTTGAACATATGCCGGGGGATCAGGTCTTTGAGTTTTTCCACCATTGCGCGGCCCCGCGCCTCGGCCCTATCCCGATGGACCATCATCGACAGGGCGTCGACGGGT
Source organism: Rhodobacterales bacterium (assembly GCA_038323615.1). GTDB lineage: Bacteria > Pseudomonadota > Alphaproteobacteria > Rhodobacterales > Rhodobacteraceae > JBBKXP01. Next base: position 54,756 of record JBBQHC010000001.1, read on the forward strand.
TCGTCGTTGACCAGCACGGACATCTTGACAAGGGCATCCTCTTGATAGCCCGACAGCGCGTAGTCAAAGGACGCATAGCCTTTGGTCACGCTTTTCAGCCTGTCGTAGAAATCAAAGACGACTTCGTTCAGCGGCAGGTCATAGACCACCATCGCCCGTGGCCCGGCATAGGTCAGGTCAATCTGCACGCCGCGGCGGTCCTGACACAGCTTCAGCACGTCGCCAAGGTAGTCGTCGGGGACAAGGATGGTCGCCTTGATCCGCGGCTCCTCGATATGGTCGACCAGCGTCAGGTCGGGCATATCGGCGGGGTTGTGCAATTCGCGCATCGTGCCGTCGCGCATGAACATGTGATAGACGACCGAGGGGGCGGTGGTGATCAGGTCGATGTCATATTCCCGCTCGATCCGGTCGCGGATCACTTCGAGGTGGAGCAGGCCGAGGAAGCCGCAGCGGAACCCGAAGCCGAGGGCGGCGGAGGTTTCCATTTCCGACGAAAACGACGCGTCGTTCAGCGCCAGTTTGTCGATGGCATCGCGCAGGTCTTCGAACAGCGAGGAATCGACGGGGAACAACCCGCAAAACACCACGGGCTGCGCCGGTTTGAAGCCGGGGAGCGCCTGTGTGGTGCCCTTTTTCTCGGTCGTGATGGTGTCGCCGACGCGGGTGTCGCGGACCTGCTTGATCTGGGCGGTGATGAACCCGATCTCGCCGGGGCCGAGGGTATCGACCGGCAGCATCCCCGGTTTGAACACGCCGATCCGGTCAATCTGATGCACCGAGCCGTTCTGCATGAACATGACCCGGTCGTTCTTTTTCATCTGCCCATCGACGATCCGCACCAGCACGACGACGCCAAGGTAGCTGTCGTACCACGAGTCGACCAGCATCGCCTTGAGGGGTGCGTTGATGTCGCCCTTGGGCGCGGGGAGGCGATGCACGATGGCTTCCAGCGTTTCGCGGATGCCGACGCCGGTCTTGGCGCTGACCCGGATCGCCTCGGAGGCGTCGAGCCCAATGACGTCCTCGATCTGGTGCGCAACGGCGTCGCAGTCAGAGGCGGGCAGGTCGATCTTGTTCAGGATCGGGACGATTTCATGCCCGGCGTCCAGCGCGTGATAAACGTTGGCGAGGGTCTGCGCCTCGACCCCTTGCGAGGAGTCCACCACCAGCAGCGACCCCTCGACCGCGCGCATCGACCGCGACACCTCGTAGGCGAAATCGACGTGGCCGGGGGTGTCGATCAGGTTCAGAACATACATTTCGCCGTTCTGCGCCTTGTAGTCGATCCGCACGGTCTGCGCCTTGATGGTGATGCCGCGTTCGCGCTCGATATCCATCGAGTCGAGCATCTGCGCCTTCATGTCGCGGTCCTTGACCGTGCCGGTTTCTTGAATCAACCGGTCGGCAAGGGTCGATTTGCCGTGGTCGATATGCGCCACGATTGAAAAGTTGCGGATGTGGGCAAGGTCGGTCATGGGGGCGCTTTCGGGGCGGGGATCAGAGGCTTGCAATGGCGGGAAACCGGGGTTTTTGCAAGGGGGATGGGGGCCTTCCCTGCCCTTAGCGGTTGGCAATCCCCACGGACAGCGGCCCCAGATCAACGGGGACGGGGCTGTAGAACAGATCACGTGGATCAGCGTCGCTGACCGTGGGACAAATCCGCTGAATTTCGATCTCAGACAGCAGGTTCTTGTAAGAGTCAAAGCCGTCGATCGGTTCGGCGCAATCCTCCGTCGTGCCTGTCACCTCGCAGCGCAGGGCAATCAAGCGCGAGAGGCGGGCAATCGGGCAAATTACGTCGGCCTGCATCTGCGCGTCTCCCATAGGAAGGTCGGAAGCAGTTGTTTCGACGCCATGCAATTTGGTGAGGTCGCGGTAGAGGCCCATTTTGATTTGCAGGAAGAAGGACATCGTACTGAAGGAATGGCCACTGTAGTAGATGGCGTTTTCGAAATAGGGGTCAAGTTCCGCAGCTTCGCCGGGCGCACCCTGCGGATTAAGGGCGTAGGTTACTGCTTTCCACGCTTCCTGGTTAAACGGTTCGACCACGACCACACGACTCAACAGCAGACGATACCGGTCGTCAAACATCTGCGTATAGGCGGTGATCGGCGGGTAATCATGCGTCAGCACAAGGATAAGGTCCGGGTTAAAGGGATCGTGGGGCAGTCGCGCTTCGGCATCCGCCTGAAGTCGCGCATCGAGCGCGGTCAGAATTTCGCCGGTTTGCGGACCCAGCCCGAGGGCGCGGGTTGCCCGATAGGCCATGCGGTAATCCAGCACATCGGGGTCCGACAGATAGGCAGCAAGCAGCGCCCGGTCTTCGTCCGACTTTCGCCGCAGGGCCCGGTCGCGGCGGGCGTCGTCGAGGGCGGGATGATTGCTCGAGTCCAGGATCAGGTCAACAAAGGCGAGGTCTGTTGAAATATCCAGAAAGCGATTCATGTTTTCGGCGGTGCAGATATCGGGAGTATAATTGCACAAAGCCGGGGATCTGTTCGGCATAGGTGCGGCAGATGGTACGTATCATCGGTTTCCCACCACCGCCCCATTGGGGCATCGCGAGATTCAGCGCCCGTGCGAGAGATTCGTGGTTCGGATTTCGGGCCATCACATGGTCCAGAACTGCAAAATACGCGTCGTTGGACAGCGTTTTCGTCGCGAATTGCAGACCAAAGATCGCATCGCTGGCGGGAATGAAATCGGGCGCGGTTGCATAGGCTGACAGGGCAAGGGTCATCGCGTCATCCACCGTCTGATGAAACGTCGACATCGCCAGAGGATGGGTTTGCCTGACAGACCCCGTTCCGCGGACCATCCAGGCGGCGCGTGTCATCTGGCTGGCCCGGATTGTCTGGGCATAAGGCGAGGCCGGATAGGCCGCGAGCCAGTCGCCGACAAAGTCCACCACGTCGGGATGGGACACATTCAGGATCGCGACGATGGCCCGCAGATCGTCAGGGCTCAGGCTGCCGGTCAGGGCCTGAGCCTGCGCTTGGGCCATTGCGGCCTCGGCCCCGTCGATATCATGGCGATAGGCCATTTCGCGCAGTGCAATGGGGTCGATTGCGGCGCGGGCGGGCACGGCGATGAGGCACAGCACTGCAAAAATGAGAAATGTACGCATCACGGCCCCTCTGGTGAACATTCCAGCCAAGGTTGACCATCAATCGGGGCAGCGGTGCGGCAGTTCCAAGACCATTTTTTCCAGATCCCCCACCAAGCGGCGCGGCGGACCACCCATTGAGTCGCTGTGTCGAGAAATTGCCCCGCGATTAAGGCGAAACCGATCCGCAAGACTGTCGCGGCGATGATCCCGATGATGATGGCGCGGGTCCGTTGCGCGGTAGGTAGGCAGGCCGGCGGCGACAAGGCCGATCATGCCGGCATTATCGCCCGTCCGCGTCAGGTCGATCAGCACGACGCTGAGAAAGCGGGGCAAACTTTTACCGAACATAGGATATTGCACCAGATTGCAGTCGCCGGGCCAAGGGCTGCGGTGCGACCTGTGTCCGCAGCAGCGCGTCCGCTAGCACCCCACGATTTCGGCATTTGCATCGTGGCCCGACTGACGGCATAATCACCCCCAAGGGTAGCAGGCGGACGACATCGGAAAATCCGGGCGCCGCGACGGTTGGGACAGGCTTCATGCGTGTTATTATTTATTATCTGGCCATTCTGGCCCTATCGGCTTGTAGCAGCGGGTCAGGTCCGCGCGGGGGCAATGTCAGCGGGCCAATCGCCAGCGCCTGTTTGGACGGCGGACGCAGTGGCGCAAACCGGGGTTTGTGTTCCTGCATCCAGCAGGCCGCCAACCAATCCCTCAGCAATGCCGATCAGGCCCGCGCCGTTCGGTTCTTTGACGATCCGCAATCGGCGCAGGACGTGCGGCAGTCCGACAACCCGCGCGACAAGGCGTTCTGGCAACGCTACAAAGCCTTTAGCACGACGGCAGAGGCAATGTGCCGGGCCTAGCGCAGCACGCCCCGCGCCGTCATCGCCCGCGCGTAAATCCACAGGCCAATGGTTACGACATAGATCGCGGCGGTAAAGATCAGCGCGCCCGGCCCGCTCAGTTCGGCCATCGACCCGTCTGACACGCCAAAGGTATAGACCGAGGTGACAACGATCCCGGCGATGGACAGACCGAAGGCTGCCCCCGCCCAGCGCCTGCGCGCCAGCAGCAGGACCGACCCGAGCAGGGCGAACCAGACGCCCACGGCCCAGGCCGCGACGGCCCAAGCCGGATATCCGTAGAAATAATCGAGCTGTTCAGGCGTGAAGGCCGACATGTACCAGTCGGCACGGGTTTGCGTCATGGTGTAGTCCAACGCGCCGCCGGCATTCCAGACCAGCGACAGGACTCCGATGACCCAAAGGTGCCAAGGTGATTTCATTTCGCCCCCCATTGTCAGCGCCGAGACTAGCAAACGATGGCGGGCCTGTCATCGGGGCCGTCAGTCGGGCTTGGCGGGGAGGTCTGCCGCGCCCGCGCCCGGGTTTTCGAACACCGGCGTGACCGAGATCGTTTCGCTGGCCGTAAAGGACGCTGTCGGCTCCATGAAAATGGCGCAATCCCCCTCGGCGCGGGCGGCGGTGGCGGGCAAAAACGTAATTGCGATAGCAATGCGGGCGCCCGATCAGGAAAGCTGCAGGCCGCCGCAGGGGGACGGGTCGAGTCCCAACTTACCTGTGAAAAAGCCCGGTAGCTTGCGCCACCGGGCCTTTCCGAAAGACTGTGCGTCGCCTTAGGCGGCGGCTTTGGCCAGCTTTGCCAGCTCTTTCTTGACCTTCAGCGCGTCGTCTGACAACTCGACATCCTTGGCTTTGGCGAGGTAAGCGTCGAGGCCGCCCCGATGATCGACCGACCGCAGGGCGTGGTTCGAGATGCGGAACTTGAACGATTTGCCAAGCGCGTCCGACATCAGCGTCACGTCCTGCAGGTTGGGCAGGAACCGACGGCGCGTGCGGTTCTTGGCGTGGCTTACGTTGTTGCCCGACATCGGGCCTTTTCCGGTCAGATCGCAGCGGCGCGACATGGCGTATTCCTTTGGTTCTGGATGCCCGGCCCGGTGTGGCGGCATCCCGTTCAAAACAAGATGACCCTGCCGGGGGCAAGGCCATGAATTCGGTTAGCGTCGGATAGGCGGATTCCGGGGGGGCGTCAAGGTGGATTTGGCGTTTGGGTCGGGTGACGGAATCTGAGTGTCTGGGACCAGTAGAAGCGGCAAGGACCGCTACCCCTGCCCGTTCAACCCTGCCGCCGTCATGAGCCGCGCCGCCGTGTCCGCCATCAACTGGTCGCGCCCTGCACCGACAATCGGCACCCGGCCCATTTCCAGCAGCATCGGCGCCGCCAAGGGCGGAATCCGGTCCAGCGTCACGTGGTCGATCTGGCCTGTCGTGCGTTCCAGCATTTCTTCGATCCGGCCAAAATCGACCAACCCGCGCAAGGCCTCTTCGCGGGTGATCCGCAACATCAGGTGGTCGGGGTCGTATTTCAGCAGCGTGTCATAAAGGATATCGGACGAGATGACCGCCTGCCGCCCCGACTTTTTCGCCTGTGGCAGGTTGCGTTCGATCAGCAGGGCAATCGTCGCGGCAGTGCGAAATGTCCGTTTCATCACCGCGTTGCCGGCCAGCCAGTGTTCCAGACCATCGCGCAGACCTTTTGCGGCCAGCAGCGGCGCCGGGTCGATCACAGGTTTCAGCCCCCAGACCAACGTCGCGTAATCCGTCGCGACGAACCCCAGCGGGTCCAGCCCCGCCGCCTCCATCCGTCGTGTCAACAACAGGCCAAGGGTTTGTTGCGCATTGCGTCCGGCGAAACCATAGACGCAGGTATGCGCCCGCCCCTCGAAATCGAAACTTTCGACCAGCAGTCGGTCAGCCTGCGGCAAATGTGACACCTGCCGCTGCAAGGCCAGCCAATCGGCGGTGTGGGCGGGCAGTTGCGGCCAGTCGGGCTGGTCGAACATCCGCAGGATGCGGGCGGAAAGCTGGGTGGAGGTGGCAAATTTGGTGCCCATGAAGGCGGCGATTTTCGGGCGCTGCGCGGCAGAGCGTGTGACCTCGACCACGAGGTCGTGCAGGCGGTCGTAGCGGACGATGTGGCCGCCGATCAGAAAGGTGTCGCCGGGGGTGAGGGTGGCAGCGAAACACTCCTCGATCTCGCCTAGCATCTTGCCGCCGCGAAACCTGACTTTGACGGTATCGGTGTCCTGAATCGTGCCGATGTTCATCCGGATGCGAAGGGCGGCACGCGGGTCGCGAAGTTGCCATTGGCCATCCGGGCGTTGGAGCAGCCGTTTCCATTTGTCGTAGGCCCGCAAGGCATAACCGCCGGTGGCGACGAAATCGAGGCAATCGTCGAACCCGGCGCGGGACAGGTCCGCATAGGCCCCGACCGATCGCACTTCGGCGAGCAATTCATCGGCCTGAAATGGCCCGGCGCAGGCCCGGATCAGGATATGCTGACACAGCACGTCGCGCGGCCCCGGCCCTTTGGGGTCGCCGTCCAGATCGTTCTCAAGCGCGGCCTCGATCGCGGCGACACATTCGACGACCTCGAACCTGTTCGCCGGGACCAACAGCGCCTTGGACGGCGCATTATAGCGGTGGTTGGCCCGCCCAATCCGCTGGATCAGGCGTTTGACGTTCTTGGGTGCGCCGACCTGAATGACCAGATCGACGTCGCCCCAGTCGATGCCAAGGTCCAGGCTGCCGGTGCAGACGATGGCGCGCAATTGGCCAGCGACCATCGCCGCCTCGACAGCTTTGCGCTGGTCGCGGTCAAGGCTGCCGTGGTGAATGCCAATCGGCAAGTTGTCGGTATTGGCCAGCCAGAGGTTGTGGAAAAAAATCTCGGCCTGTGCACGGGTGTTGTGGAATATCAGGGTCGTGCGGTGGGCGCGGACCTGTTCCAGCACCTCGGGAATCGCGTGCCGCGCGCCGCCGCCCATCCACGGTGGGTCAGCAGCAGTGACCAGCATGGCAATGTCCGGCGCCGGGCCCGGATCGGCAAGGATGATCGGACATGGGTCGGGGTTGTGGGCCAACCCCTTGGCAATCGCAGCAGGGTCATCGACGGTGGCGGACAGACCGACCCGGCGCAGCCCCGGCGCGATAGCCTGCAACCGCGACAGGGCCAGCATCATTTGATCGCCCCGCTTGCTTTCGGCCAGCGCATGGATTTCGTCGACGATGACCCGTTGTAGCCCCGAAAACATTCGCGGTGCATCCTCGTAACTGATCAGCAGGGCAAGGGATTCCGGCGTCGTCAACAGAATATGCGGCGGATCGGCGCGCTGTCGGCGCTTCTGGGTATAGGATGTGTCGCCGGTGCGGTCCTCGATCCTGATGGCCAAGCCGATCTCGTCGACCGGCGTGCGCAGGTTGCGTTTGATGTCGGCGGCCAGCGCCTTGAGTGGGCTGACGTACAGCGTGTGCAGCCCCTGATGCGTGCCATCGGCCAGTTCGGCAAGGGTCGGCAAAAACCCCGCCATCGTCTTGCCGCCCCCCGTCGGCGCGATCAGCAACAGGGCGGGGGCAGCTGCGCGGTCCAGCATCGCCTGCTGATGGGCGTGCAGCTGCCAGCCACGGGTGGCGAACCAGTCGGTGATCGGGGCGGGCAGTTGTGTCATCCGGGGCAAGGTGATGGGATTGCGGCAAGGGTCAAGGGGGCTTTGGGGTGAAACCCAACTTGCGCCTCTTGCATTATGCGATGGGCGGCAGCTAAGAACAATCCATGAACGACCATCTGTTTACCCTGTCCGGAACCCGCCTGACTGCCCGCGCCAGCGGGGCGCTGTGGCTACCCGATACGGCAACGCTCTGTGTGTCCGATCTGCATTTGGGTAAATCCGACCGGATTGCACGGCGCAGCGGGTTTTTGCTGCCGCCTTATGAAACCCGCGCGACGCTGGACCGACTGGCAGCGGAAATCGACGCGCTGAACCCGCGCACGGTGATCTGTCTGGGCGACAGTTTTGACGATCTGGCGGCGGCGGAAACCCTTGATCCCGACGATCTGGCGGACTTGGGCATCTTGCAGGCCGGCCGAGACTGGATCTGGATGGAAGGCAACCACGACTCCGGACCGATTGCGCTGGGGGGCAGCCACAAGCAGACGCATGGGATCGGCGGGCTGACGTTCCGGCATATCGCCCTGCCGGGTGCGTTTGGCGAAGTGTCGGGGCATTACCACCCGAAATACCGCGTGCCGGGGATCGGGGGGACGTGTCCTGCGTTCCTCTACGATGCGACCCGGCTGATCCTGCCCGCGTTCGGGGCCTATACGGGGGGCATGCGGGCCACCGATCCGGTGTTGCGGGGGTTGTTTGACGCGCAGGCACTGGCGGTTCTGACGGGAACACGGGCGATTGCGTTGCCACTTGGCTGACCGCAAAGCGTCAGGGGGGAGACCCCGCCGCGCTGTTTCGGACGGGTGAACCCGCCATATTGCGCCATTCCGGATTTATCGTGCAGCGGATCGACGGCCCCGCCATCCGGCTCGACCACCGGCAAAGCGGGCCGGATCGCGGGGCGGCGCCGCGCTTGTCGGGCACCCCGGATTGGAGCCAAAAAACGGGGCAACCGGTCCGAATTTCACTTTGCCATAACAACTCCCCCGGAGGGTCCACACGGGCCGCCGGCGCAACCGATCGGGGTGAGGGGTCGCCATGGGTTTCAACCCGTGGCGCGGATCAGGCGGTCAGGCCTTCGGGTTCGGCCAGACCGTTGGCGCGGCAGCAGGCGGTCACCGTGTTGGCGAGCAGGCAAGCGATGGTCATCGGGCCGACGCCGCCCGGAACCGGGGTAATCGCACCGGCGACCGCAGCACAACTGGCGTAATCGACATCGCCGACCAGCACCGTCTTGCCGTCCCGGTCAATCCGGTTGATGCCGACATCGATCACCGTGGCCCCCGGTTTGATCCAGTCGCCCGGCACCATTTCGGCGCGCCCCACAGCGGCGACGACGATGTCGGCCTGTCGCACCACGCCCGGCAAATCCTTGGTCCGGCTGTGTGCGATGGTGACGGTGCAACTGTCGCCCAGCAGCAGTTGCGCCATCGGTTTGCCGACGATGTTCGATCGCCCGATCACCACCGCGTTCATCCCCGACAAAGGCCCCAGATGGTCGCGCAGCATCATCAGACAGCCCAGCGGGGTGCAGGGCACCATGCTTTTCTGCCCGGTCCCCAGCAGTCCGACGTTGGAAATATGAAAGCCGTCGACATCCTTGGCCGGATCGATGCTGTTGATCACCAGATCCGAATCCAGGTGCGAGGGCAGCGGAAGCTGCACCAGAATCCCATGCACTTTCGGATCGGCGTTCAGGTCCGCGATCAGCGCCAGCAGGTCGGCTTCGGAAATATCGACGTCGCGCTTGTGTTCAAAAGAGGCCATCCCGACCTCGACCGTCATCTTGCCCTTCGAGCGCACATAGACCTGGCTGGCCGGGTCTTCGCCGACCAGCACAACCGCCAGTCCCGGGGTTATCCCGGCTTCGGCCTTGATCCGCTTTACATGCGCCGCCACTTTGTCGCGCACCTTAGCGGCGAACGCTTTGCCGTCGATTACCGTCGCACTCATCTGTCAGACCTCCGTATTGGCATAGGCACTGTGGTAGTGTGCCATCTGCATCCCGGTCGCAAGGACCGCGTTTTTCATCAACACCGCCACCGTCACCGGGCCAACGCCGCCGGGCACCGGGGTAATCCAGCCCGCCACCGCCGCGCAACTGTCGAAATCGGCGTCACCCACCGTGCGTCCATCGACCCGGTTGATCCCGATATCAATCAACGCCGCGCCGGGTTTCAGCATATTGCCCGTTACCAGCCCCGGTTTTCCCACCGCGACAAAGACAGCATCTGCCGCCCGGCTATGGACCGCCACCGACCGGGTCATGTGGTGGCAGACCGTCACGGTGCAGCCCTGCCCCATCAGCAGAAATGCAATCGGCTTGCCGACGATTTCCGAATGGCCGATCACCGTCACATCCAGCCCTTCAAGTTTCAGCGGCAGGGTTTTCAGGATTTCCACCGCAGCGACGGCAGTGCAGGGGCCAAGTGCGAGATCGTTGTAGACGATGTTTCCAATCGAGGCCGGGTGCATCCCCTCGACGTCTTTCAGCGGATGCACTGCCTTTTGCAGCGCCTTGACCGGGATGTGGTCGGGCAGCGGGCGCTGGATGATCACCCCGTTGACCCGTGGATCGGCGTTCAGGCCCTGCAGCACGCCGACCAGTTGTTCCATCGAAATGGTCGCCGGATAATTGCGTGCCTCAAAGGCCACGCCGGCACTTTGGGCGCTGCGTTGCTGGTTCCTGACGTAAAGTTCGGCTGCCGCCGTATCGCCGACGCTGATCGACACCAGACGCGGCTGCCAGCCCCTGTCAGCCAGTGCCGCCGCATCCTGCGCGATCGTCGCCCGCATCCCTGCCGCGATCGCTTTGCCGTCGATCAGGGTTGCGCGCATCACTTGCCTTTCGTCAGGTGCCCAGCACCTTTTCTTCGCGCGCGATCGACCATTCGATGATCTGGCGCCACAGTTTTTCGGCAAAGTCGGGGTCGAACCCGGCCTTTTCCGCGTTAGCCCGCGCGTTCTGCGCGACCTGCTCTACCCGTGGCGTCACCCGTGCCGGCATCGCCACCCCCGGCTTGATCACGATAGCCTGGTCGATCAGCGCCGCCCGACGCACCAGCAACCCCATCAGGGCGCGGTCGCAGGCGTCGATTTCGGCCCGCAGGTCGTCCATCGTGGTGATCGTCGTCGGGTCTTGCATCGGGGGGCCTCGTCGGGGTCGGGGGCGGTTACCCGCTACATGCCCCCGCGCCGCCCAAGGTTCAACCGGACAAAACGCCCTAGAACAGCCCCTCGATCTGCCCCGCCTTGTTCAGCCGGATCTGTTCGGCCGATGGCACCCTTGGCAGGCCCGGCATCGTCATGATCTCGCCGCAGATCACCACGACAAATCCAGCCCCCGCGCTCAGCCGGACTTCGCGCACCGGGACGCTGTGCCCCGTCGGCGCGCCGCGCCGGTTCGGGTCGGTCGTGAATGAATACTGGGTCTTGGCCATGCAGATCGGCAAATGACCATAGCCCTGATCCTCCCAGCTCTTCAGCTGGTCCCGCACCGCTTTGTCGGCCAGCACCTCGTCGGCGTGATAAATCCGCTTGGCGATGGTTTCGATCTTTTCCATCAGCGGCATCTCGTCGGGGTAAAGCGGTGCATAGGCGGCGACACCGCTTTCGGCCAGTGCGACGATCCGGCGCGCCAGCTCCTCGATCCCTTCGCCGCCCTTGGCCCAATGCTTGCACAGCACCGCGTCGGACCCCTGCGCCTTGACGTAGTCCTTGACCGCCTGAATTTCGGCATCGGTGTCGGACACAAAGTGGTTGATCCCGACGACCACCGGCACCCCGAACGATTTCAGGTTGGCGATGTGGCGGCCAAGGTTGGCACAACCCTTTTTGATCGCATCGACGTTTTCTGTCCCCAGATCGGCCTTGGCGACGCCGCCGTTCATCTTCATCGCCCGGCAGGTCGCGACCAGCACCACCGCGTCAGGTTTCAGTCCGGCCTTGCGGCATTTGATGTTCATGAACTTTTCGGCGCCCAGATCGGCCCCGAAGCCCGCTTCGGTCACGACGTATTCGGCGATTTTCAACGCCGTTGTCGTCGCGGTGACCGAATTGCAGCCATGCGCGATATTGGCAAAGGGGCCGCCGTGGACGAAGGCCGGGTTGTTTTCCAACGTCTGCACCAGATTGGGCTGCATCGCGTCTTTCAGCAGGACCGTCATCGCGCCGTCGGCCTTGATATCGCGGCAGAACACGGGCGTCTTGTCGCGCCGGTAGGCGACGATCATATCGCCCAGACGCTTTTCCAGATCCTGCAGGTTTTTCGCCAGACAAAGGATCGCCATCACCTCGGATGCGACCGTAATGTCAAATCCGGTTTCACGCGGGAACCCGTTGGCGACGCCGCCGAGGCTGGCCGTGATCTGCCGCAGGGCGCGGTCGTTCATGTCGAGCACGCGCCGCCAGACGACGCGGCGGATGTCGATGTCAAGGCTGTTGCCCCAGTAGATATGGTTGTCGATCATCGCGCTCAGCAGGTTGTGGGCCGAGGTGATCGCGTGGAAATCGCCGGTAAAGTGAAGGTTCATATCCTCCATCGGTACCACTTGCGACATGCCGCCGCCTGCCGCGCCACCCTTCATCCCGAAGTTCGGCCCGAGGGACGCCTCGCGGATGCAGACGCAGGCCTTCTTGCCGATCCGGTTCAACCCGTCGCCCAAGCCTACAGTGGTCGTCGTCTTGCCCTCGCCCGCAGGCGTCGGATTGATCGCCGTGACGAGGATCAGCTTGCCATTCGGGCGATCCTGAACCGAATCGATAAACCGCTGGGACAGCTTGGCTTTGTCGTGCCCATAGGGAAGCAGATCGTCGCTGCCGATGCCCAGTTTTGCACCAATCTCTTGAATTGGGCGTTTCTTGGCTTCGCGGGCGATTTCGATGTCGGTTTTCATGGTCACGTCCCCTTGGTCGGGCTTTCGCCCGTTTGCGTTGGGCTTTGCATACGCCCGTCGGACGCGACGGCGACCCGCGTTTCCGACATTTTCAGGGACGGAATCGGCGGCGGTGGAAAAACCATGCCGCCAGGTCCAAACTAGTCGGGTCGCCATGTCTGTTGCGTCGGCACAAACAGGCGCAGCGGGTCGCCCAACCGCAACGTGCCGGGCCGTTCGACCCATGCGGTGAAGCCGCGTCGACCTTCTGCCGCGGGTTGGAAGCGGGTGCCGTGGCCGGGATGATCGGCCTCGATTTCTTTGCCGGGCCAGACACAGGGCCCATTTTCGAGATCGACCGTAATAGTCGCCCCGTCCGGCCCCTGCAGCCGCGAACCCGGTGGCAGGTGGCTCAGATCGGGGATGCCGGACAGGATGATCGACGCCCCGATCAGTTGCGGATCGAGGCTGTCCATCTGCATGCGCGTCGCGATCTCGGTCATTTCCGCGGCCGACAGAACACTCAGTTGCCGGGTATTGCGGACCTCGGTGCCAACGGCGTGAACGTCACGAAACCGGGTGCAGGATTTGCGGGTGAGGCCGGAATGATCCTCGCCCTCGGCCCCGGCAAAAGACAGCGTCATGCTGTCCGTGGCCACCGATCGCAGCGATGTCTTGCGCAGGGCGACAGTGCCCAGAAACGTGACGGTGCCGGTGTGGGCGGACAGGATCAGAGCGGGCATGAGTTACTCCGGTCGGGTCAGGGTGAAGAACAATCGCCGGAATGGGAACAACACGTGGCCGTCGGGCGCAAGGGGATAGGCGGTGGCAAGGGCGGTGTCGTAGGCCGCGACAAAGGCCGCCTGTTCGGTCGCATTCAGCCGCTGGGTGATCGGGCGCATCGCTGTGCTGGCGGTGAACTGGCGCACCGGGTGGCCTTCAGCGACGCGGGCAAGGTGTTGGCGACAGGTGGTTTCCCAGAGGTTCAGCGTGCCAAGAGGCGACAGCAGCGCGGCGCAAATTGCCGGGTCGGCGACCTGCGGTTGCCAGCCAGCGAAATCGAACCTGTCGGGGAATATTTTCGCGGCGACCTCACGTAACAGCCCATGGCTAGGGGCCATTTGCTGCCGCGGCATCTGCGCCGCCAGCGTTCCGCCGGGGCCAAGCTGGCCGATCAGGCGGTGCAGCAGCGTGGCGTGATCGGGCGACCAGTGCAGCGCGGCGTTGGAAAGATCAGCGCGGCGGGCCCATGCGAAGACCAAAGCGCAATATCGGCATGATCCAATCGCGCATAGACACCGATCCCTTCGGCCTCAGCCAGCATCGCCGCAGAGCAATCGACGCCGACCAGTCGACGACCCGGAAACCGCAATGCAAGGTCAGGGCCAACCGCGCCGTCGCCACAGCCCAGGTCGATCACATCGCTCTTGGGCAACGCCCCGACCTGCATCAGCAAATCCAACGCGGGGCGCAAACGCAAACCCCGAAACCTGGCGTAGGCTTCGGGGTTCCAGTCGTTTTTCGGGGTCGTGATCACGCCGTCGGTTCGGGTTCCAGATCGCCCTTGGGCGCCTTGGTTTTGCGGGGCTTGGTCTTGGGCAAGGCCGTGACCGATGCCGCCGCACCGCTGTCGGGCTTGTCGTCGGCATCGGGATCGGGCTGCGGCGGTTCGCCCCGGATCACCCGTTGGATTTCTTCGCCCGTGAGGGTTTCGTATTCCAGCAAACCCTGGGCCAGACGTTCGAATTCGACGTCCTTTTCTTTGACGATATTGTAGGCGACCTGATAGCCTTCGTCGATCAGCCGCTTGACCTCGGATTCAATCAGTTCCTTGGTTTTGGCGGAAATCGAAAAGCCACCGGCACCCTGCCCGCTATAGCTTTGCGCGGCTTCCTGATAGTCGATGTTGCCGACCTTGTCGGACATGCCGTAGCGCATCACCATCGCCCGCGCGAGGGCGCTGGCCTGCTGGATATCGCCCACCGGGCCACTTGACACGGTATCGGGGCCATATTTCAGGATTTCCGCCGCCTTGCCGGCCATCATCATCGCGATGCGTTGTTCGGCCTCGTCCTTGAACATCTGCAATTTGTCCATTTCCGGCAGCGACATCACCATGCCCAGTGCGCCACCACGCGGGATGATCGTCGCCTTGTAGACCGGGTCGCACTTCGGCAGGCTGATCCCGACAATGGCGTGACCGGCCTCGTGATAGGCGGTCTTTTCCTTTTGCTCGGCGGTCAGGACCATGCTGCGGCGTTCGGCGCCCATCATGACCTTGTCCTTGGCCATTTCGAAATCGTCCATCACCACGAACCGGCGGCCGATCCGGGCAGCGGACAGCGCGGCCTCGTTCACAAGGTTGGCAAGGTCGGCGCCCGAAAAGCCGGGGCTGCCACGGGCGATGATGCGCAGATCGACATTTGGACCCAGCGGCACCTTGCGGGCGTGGACGGCAAGGATTTTCTCGCGGCCTTTGATGTCGGGGTTGGGCACCTGAACCTGACGGTCGAAACGACCGGGGCGCAGCAATGCGGGGTCCAGCACGTCACGCCGGTTTGTCGCGGCGACGATAATGATGCCCTCGTTCGCCTCGAACCCGTCCATTTCGACGAGGAGTTGGTTCAGCGTCTGTTCGCGTTCGTCGTTGCCGCCACCATAGCCGGCCCCACGCGACCGACCGACCGCGTCGATCTCGTCGATAAAGACGATGCAGGGCGCATTTTTCTTGGCCTGTTCAAACATATCGCGGACCCGGGACGCGCCGACACCGACGAACATTTCAACAAAGTCGGAACCGGAAATCGTAAAGAACGGCACGCCGGCTTCGCCCGCGATGGCACGAGCCAGCAGGGTTTTACCTGTGCCGGGAGGGCCGACAAGCAGCGCGCCTTTGGGGATCTTGCCGCCAAGGCGCGAAAATTTCTGGGGATTGCGAAGGAATTCAACGATCTCTTCAAGCTCTTCCTTGGCCTCGTCGATCCCGGCAACATCGTCAAATGTCACCCGGCCCTGCTTTTCGGTGAGCAGCTTGGCACGGGATTTGCCGAAACCCATCGCCCCGCCTTTGCCGCCACCCTGCATCCGGTTCATGAAATAGACCCAGACGCCGATCAGCAGCACGAAGGGCAAGAGGCCCAACAGGAAGGATTGCAGCGTCGATTGTTCCTGACTGTCGGCGGACACCGGGATGTTCTTGGACAGCAGCAGGTCAGTCACTGCGGCGTCCTGCGGTTTGATCGCCACGTAGTTCGATTTGTCGGACAACGTGTATTTGATCCGCTCACCGTCAAGTTCGACCTTCGTGACTGCGCCGCTATCGACGGCAGAGACAAATTCCGAATAGCTTCGGGTCTGGCTCGACATCGCCGATTGGCTACCGCTGAAGACGTTGAACAGGGCCAGCACCAGCAGGAACAGGACGACCCAGAAGACGATATTTCGCGCGTTGCCCAAACCGAGGCTCCTTTGAATGGCTTTCGGGTGACGACACGGACGCCTTCTCCCCACGAAGTTAAAATAGTGATGATCGACAAAGGTTCAATGCGCAATCAGGGAAGTCGCGAAATCCGCGACAATCCGCGCCTGCCAACCCGTGTTGTATCCGGCCAGCGGAGCGGCGACCAGATTGTCGCCGTGCCAGATGGCCGGGGACGCCAAAAGGCTGTTGCGGGGCATGCCGGTGGCGCGCCAGTCCGGGCAATCGGCTACGGCTTGGCCCAAGGCGCGAATCATCAGCGCCGGGTGATGCGGGCCGGTCAGTTGCCAACGTTCATCCCAGATCGCATCGCTGGCGCAGGTCAGCAATTCGACCGCTTTGGCCTCGCGGGTCAGGCGGATCGTCGGGCCGCGCCGTTCGATCAGGCAGCCACCAAGGGTCTGCCGGGTGTCGGCGTCCAGTTCCAGCAACAGCCGGGCGATGTCGTCGCGGCGCGGCGGATAGATCGCGGCGGACATCCACATGATCGCCCCGACCAGCAGACGACGGCGGATGTCGGCAGGGGCCTGGCCCAGCATCGCGACGTCGATCAGCAGATCGCCCCGGTCTTCAACGGTCGCAGTTTGCGCGGTCTGTCGCGTCACGGCCTCGAGCGCGCGGCGCGCCTCGGCCATCTGGGCTGCGACATTCGCCAACGTCTCGTTGCCGATCCCCAGCGGCGTCAATGCCGCTAGGGTGCGACGCACACGGGCGCGTTCATAACCTTCGTCCACATTGCTCGGGTCGTCGATCCAGGCCACGCCGCGCCGCACAAGGTACGCCCGTAGCCGCGCCCGCGACACATCGAGCAAGGGGCGCACCCAACGAACCCCGTGCCGGGTGAACCCGCCGGGCATCCCCGACAGGCCATCGACCCCGGCCTCGCGGGCCAGTCGCATCAGCACGGTTTCGGCCTGATCGTCCTGCGTATGACCCAGCGCGACGACACCGATACCCTGCCGCCGCGCCCAATCGGCCAACAGCCGATAGCGGGCATTGCGGGCCGCATTTTGCAGGTTGCCGGGGGCAGCCGTGCCGTCCCAGTGCAGGATATCGTGGGCAATACCACGGGCCTTGCAGAACGCCGCCACTGTCGCCGCTTCGTATGCCGCTTCGGGCCGCAGGCCGTGGTTCACGGTCGCCGCACAAATCGTCCGACCCTGCCCGCGTCCGACATGGTCCAGCAAGTCCAAAAGCGCGACGGAATCGCCACCGCCCGATACGGCGACACCGATATGGGGGTCTTGGGTTTCGACGAAAGGCCGTCCGGCAAGGTGGCGTAGCGCGGCGTCTTCGTCGCGGATCACTGACAGCCCAGATTGCGCTTTGCCGACTGCGCCTCAAGCACCGCAGGATTGCCGGGGAACCGGGTTTCGACTTCGGTGAGGGTGATGCAGGCGTCCTGCGTCTGGCCGATGGACCCCAGCGAAAAACCCAGTTTGTAGAGGGCGTCGGGCGCAATGGCGCCGGTCGGATTTCCCGAGAATGCGTCAAGGTAGGCGCGCGCTGCGTTGGTCATTTCGCCCAGGCCTTCAAGCGCCTGCCCGCGCAGATAATGCGCCTGCTGGCTTAGCGGAGAACCTGGGTAGGCCTGGCCAAAGGCCGCAAGCTGGTCAGCGGCGCCGCGAAAGTCACCCGAAGCGAGCGCCGCCTGCGCCCGCTGAAAGTCAGTGCCTTCGCCGATGGCGAGGGATGGTGTGCCGGTCACTGGCGCAGGGGCCGGAGTCGGGATTTCAGCCGCACTGTCGACGCCGCCCAGACTGGGCGTATCACCAAGGGCGGACACATCGCAGCCCGCCTCAAGCTCGCACAACCGAAACTCAAGATCGCCGACCCGGTTGGTGCCGTCGGTGGTGATCCGGTTGATCCGATTTTCCAGATTTTCGGTCTTGGCGGTCAGGCGCTGCAATTCGCTTTCGATCGAATTCAACCGTTCAAGCGGGGTATTGCCAATCGTGCCTTGGGTCAGTTGCCCGCTGGCGGTCAATTCGCTGCGCAAGCCCTGAATGTCGATATAGAGCGTGGAAAGCTGGGTGCGGATATCGGCCAGCGTTGAATCCTGCGCAACGACGACAGCGGGCAATGCCGCCGCCATGATTGCGCCCAATAGAACCCCTATGAACATCCGCACCCCCTGTTGCCTTAGCCGACCGTGCCGATCGAAATGACCGTGACGGCGCGGCGGTTCTGCGAATAGCAGGATTCGTCCGAACAAACCGCAATCGGGCGTTCCTTGCCATATGGCCTGATTTGTAGACGGTTCGATGCAACCCCCTTGGAAACCAGGTATTCGCGCACGGAATTGGCACGGCGAGCACTTAGCGCGAGATTGTATTCGCGGGTGCCCTGTTCGTCGGCGTGGCCTTCGATGATGGCCAGATAGTCATTGTTGGTCTGCAACCAGCCGGCTTGCCCGTCCAGCGTCGCCATGCCTTGCGGGGTCAGGTTTGACTGATCGACGACAAACAGGACCCGGTCACCGATAGTCTGCTGAAAATAGGCCGGGCTGCGCGGATCGTTCGCGCCGCCAAGGCCCGATTGGTCGATCCCGCCCGCGCCGTTCACCCCGTTGGCGTTGGCGTCACCCGCGCCAAAACGATCCGGCCGGGTGCAGGCCGCAGTGGAAAGCGCCAGCAACACCAGCGCGACTTTGGTCATCATGTGCATAAGATTGTTCCTGTTTTTCTTTGCCCGTTATCCGTTACACTATCACGCTTCGCCACGCGTGGGAATCGCCTGTTTTCACTGTTGCAGCGGCCCCCACGACGGGTCGGACCCGCCGCCCTGAATCGGCACCTGCCGCAGGTTGCGGCCTGAAATATCGACCGAATACAGCGTCGTCACCCCACCCGCGCCCTGACTTTCCCGACTGAACATGATCACCCGGCCATTGGGCGCCCATGTCGGCCCCTCGTCAAGAAACGACGACGTGAGCAGGCGTTCTTCCGAGCCGTCGGTGCGCATGACGCCGATGTGGAACCGCCCTGCGTTCTGTTTGGTGAAGGCCACCAGATCGCCGCGCGGCGACCAGACGGGAGTAGAATAGCGCCCCTCGCCAAACGAAATCCGGCGCGGTTCGCCGCCACCGGCAGACATGATGTAAAGCTGCTGGTTGCCGGAACGGTCGCTTTCAAACACGATCTGGCTGCCGTCCGGGGAAAAGCTGGGTGAAGTTTCGATCGACGGTGCATTAGTCAGCCGGGTGCTTTGCCCCGATGCAATGTCGCCGACATAAAGATCGGTGTTGCCGCCGTTGATCAGCGAATAGATCATCCGCTGTCCGTCCAGCGAAAAGCGCGGCGAAAATGCCATTTCGCCCGGGGCAGTCTGCAATTCCTGCCGCCCGACCGATGCCACGTTCAGCACATAGATGCGCGGGAACCCGGATTCGTAGCTGGTATAAAGCACCCGGTCGCCCGATGTCGAAAACCGCGGTGCCAGCACGATCGAGCCGGATTCGGTCAGGAACTGGGTGTTCGCCCCGTCGTAATCCATGATCGCCAGCCGTTTCAGGCGGTTGTCCTTGGGGCCGGATTCGGACACGTAAACGACGCGGCTGTCGAAATAGCCGCCCTCGCCGGTGATCCGGGAATAGACCTGATCGGCGACCTTGTGGGCGATGCGCCGCCAGCCGCCACTGGTTCCGGCCAACTGCATCCCCTCGCCCATTTCGACGCCGGAAAACACATCGTACAGCCGAAACTTGACCACGACCTGATCGCCCGACACCGACACCGCGCCAATGATCAGCGCCTGCGCGTTGATCGCCCGCCAGTCGGGAAATGCGACCGCTTGGCTAAAGCTGGCCTGCTGGCTGATAAACGACGAGGCCGGGATCT
>JBBQHC010000002.1:0-70317 GCA_038323615.1 Rhodobacterales bacterium
TGATCGACCGCAAGTCGTTCTACCGACTGGTCGATCTGGGCGCGGTGGCAGCGCATGACGGCGCCGATTGGTTCGGGGTGAAGAGCGGCGGGCAGTTTTTCCCGATCATTCCGGCGGATGAATTGCCTTAGGGCGGGCGAAACCGACGCGGATCACCGTTGTGCCAGAACGACACCCAATGCCACCACCGCCGCGCCGATGGCCTGCGGCCAACTCCACGCCTGCCCGAGGGCGACGAGGAACAGCATCACATAGAACGGTGCAATGTTGACGTGGAACGCGGTGATCGCGACACCCAACCGCCCGACAGCGGCGATCCACAGGAACTGCGACAGGGCCAACCCGCCAAGGCCGTAGATCGCCAGCAGGCCGAGTGTCTGCCCGTCCCAAATCTGCGCCGGCACCGGCACCCAACGCGCCAGCGCTGCCACCAGAAATGCGATGCCCGTCACCAACAGCCCGCCGAACAGGGTAATCGTGGTGCGACCCAGTGGCGTCAGATCGGGGAAATCGCGGATCGCAATGAAACTGCCCCATGTGAACAGGAAACTGGCGATCACGGCCAGAAATGCCCCCAGCCCCAAATTCGTCTGCGGTGCATTGCCGGTCGCGACCACCCCGCCGATGACCGAGGCGGCAAGGCCCAGCAGGAACGGCAGGCGCAAGCGGCGTTTGTCCCACATCATCTCGATCACGGTGGCGCTGACCGGGCTGGCGGCGGCGATGATGGCAACGGTCACTGGGTCTGTCAGCCACTGGGCAAGGATGATCAGGTAAGCGCCGACGCCGAACGCCAAGCCGCCGACAAAGGTGCCCCGGCCCCAACGGGCGCGGCGCAGCACCGCGCCGCCATCGAGCACGGCCCAGACCGGCAACAGGATCAGCATCGCCATGACAAAGCGGGCGAATATCAGCGCCAGCGGATCCCATGTATCCAGCAACACCTCGGCTGCGGGAAACCCCGCCGCCCAGAACACCATCGATCCGACGCCCATCAGGTTGCCCAGGGCAAGCTGTTGGCCACGCGGGATCGGAAGCGGCGCGTCGGTCATGGTCGGCCTTTTTGACCGCACGCGACATTGCGCCGGATTGCCGCCACCCTCGCCCGCCCACCCCTTGGCGGTCTGATCTGTTTTCGACATGATGTGTCGAAATCAATGGGACCACCCGGATGCCCCGCTTTTGCGCCAACCTGACGATGCTGTTCACCGAACATCCGCTGCTTGAACGCTTTGGGGCGGCGCGGGCGGCGGGGTTCGATACGGTGGAAATCCTGTTTCCCTATGACGATTCCGCCGCCGACATTCTCACATGTCTGGCCGACAACGCTCTGACGCTGGCCCTGATCAACGCGCCGCCGCCGAACTATACCGACGGGCCGCGCGGGTTTGCTGCCGTGCCGGGCGGACAGGCGCGGTTTCGCACCGATTTCAAACGGGCGGCGCGGTATGTGCGGGCGCTGGGCGCAAAGCACCTGCACTTGATGGCGGGGGTGGCAGCGGGGCCAGAGGCCAAGGCGGCCTTTATCGAAAACCTGACATGGGCGGCGGCCGAGGCGCCGGGGCAATCCCTGACCATTGAACCGATCAACCACAACGACATGCCCGGCTATTTCCTGAACGACTTCGATCTGGCTGCCGAGGTGCTGGACGCCGTCGCCGCCCCCAACCTGCACCTGCAATTCGACGCCTACCACGCGCACCGGATGACGGGGGATGTGATGGCGACATGGGCTGCGCATGGGCATCGGGCGGCGCATGTGCAGGTTGCGGGGTATCCCGGACGGCACGAACCCTCGGGCGGCGACATCGACTATCCCGCCTTCTTTGCCCGGCTCGATTCCGATGGCTATGCGGGTTGGGTCAGTGGCGAATATCATCCGACAGGGCGGACCGAGGACGGACTTGGCTGGACCCGGTGACTGCTGACATAATGCTGTCAGCAGGGGTATGCGACAAGGGTGCATCGAAACCCGAAGGAGATCCAAAATGACCGACCATCCCATAGTTGTCTGGACTGAAATTCCAGTCAGCGACCTCGCCAAAGCCGAGAAATTCTATTCAACTGTCTTTGGTTGGCAGATGAAGCGCGACGACACCGGACCCAATCCGGTGGTGAACTTTACCGCCGAGATGAGCGACTCATCGGGCCATTTGTATCCCGGGAAGCCCGCGAATGGCGACGGCCCGACCATTCATCTGGTCCTGCCGGGGAAACTTGAAGACGGCATAGGCCGCTGTCAGAAAGCCGGAGGCAAAGTGCTGAGCCCAGTGATCGACATTCCGCCGGGGCGGTTTGCCTATGCGCTTGACCCGGATGGCAATTCCATCGGGTTATTCGAGCCGCGAGCGGCTTGAATGCGCCGCGCCGACCGCCTGTTCCAGATCGTCCAGTATCTGCGCGGCGGTCGGCTGCTGACCTCGGCGATGTTGGCCGAAAGGCTTGAGGTGACACAGCGCACGATCTACCGCGACATCGCCGACCTGATCGGGTCTGGCGTGCCGATCGAGGGCGAGGCGGGCGTCGGCTATCTGATGCGCGACGGCTATGATTTGCCGCCGCTGATGTTCAACGCTGACGAGATCGTCGCGCTGGTCGCGGGGGCGCGGCTGATCCGGGCCTGGGGCGGGGTTGCGATGGCGGCCAGCGCCGAGGAGGCGCTGGTCAAGATCGGCGCGGTATTACCCGACAAGGCGCGGGCGCGGGCCGAGGCGGTGCAGGTTCACGCGATAGGCATGCCCGAGATGTCGGACGCGGTGCGGATCCGGATCGACGCGGTCGAAGCGGCGGCGAACAGCTGTTCACGGCTGGCGATGACCTACGCCGACGAGGCCGGAGTGCTGTCGGAACGCGCGGTGCGACCCTTGGGCCTGTGGTTCTGGGGCAAGGTCTGGACGATGGTGGGGTGGTGTGAATTGCGCAACGATTTCCGCATGTTCCGGCTGGACCGGATCACGACGATGGAGGTCGCGGGCGGCTTTAAACCGGAAAAGGGCAAGACATTGCGGGATTTCTATGCACTTGAGCGCAACCATTCGCGCTAGTGCACGTGGCGCGATCCGGAGCCTCCGGCGGGAATATTTTTGGCCAAAAGAAGCTGGGGGCGGTTTGTCGCCGCCCCCCTCCCGGCTTAGTTACCACTGAGCGATTGCGCCAGTCGCATCAGCTGCACCGCTTCGGTGCGATAGCCGAACGCATCATCGCCCCGGTTTTCAGTCGCCAGCGCGATGGCATCGGAATAGCCCCAGGTGCCTAGGTATTGACCGCCTTTCAGCAACTGCCCGAACCCGGCGATGGCGGCGGCGAATTGCGCGTCGCTGCCCGCGACCGACCCTGCGGTGATCGGGGTTTCCAACAGTTCGCTGGTCGCCGCCCCGGGTTCCTTGTAGCGCAGTTTCAGAAAACCCAGCTCGGCGTTATCCGCGCCCACCGCCACCGCTTCGCCATAGCGCAGCGGGTCGGACAGTTGCGCCGGGCTGCCGACCGGCGTCACCTCGTAGATCGCCGTCACCGTCTGTCCGGCGCCGATTTCGCCCGCATCGACCCGGTCGTTGTTGAAATCCTCGCGGTTCAGGGCGCGGGTTTCATAGCCGATCAGGCGGTATTCGGCGACAGTCGCCGGGTTCCATTCGACCTGAATTTTCACGTCGTCGGCGATCGGGAACAGCGCCCCGGTCAACTGGTCGACCAGCACCTTTTGGGCCTCGGCCAGGGTGTCGATATAGGCCGCCGTGCCGTTACCGTTCTGCGCCAGCGCCTGCATCGTCGCATCGTCGAGGTTGCCGCGCCCAAAGCCCAGAACCGACAGGTAAGTGCCGCTGGCGCGTTGCGTCGCGATGTAATTCTTGAGCGCCTCGGGGTCGGACAGACCGACATTGAAATCGCCGTCGGTGGCAAGGATGACGCGGTTGACTTCGCCCTCCGCCGCCATCCCTTCGGCGACCTGATAGGCCTGCTGCAAGCCGCCCTGCCCATTGGTCGATCCGCCCGCGCCAAGGCTGCTGAGCGCGTTCAGGATTGCCTTGCGGTTCGATGCCGGGGTCGGGGCAAGCACCTCTCCGGCGGAGCCTGCATATTCCACAATTGCCACCTCGTCGGTCGGGCGCAACTGGTCCAGCATCAGCCGGAACGACTGTTTCAACAGGGGCAGTTTCGCCGGATCGTCCATGCTGCCCGAGGTGTCGATCAGGAACACGAGGTTCAGCGGCGGGCGTGAATCCACGTCGGGCATCCGGCCCTGAATGCCGATGCTGACCAATTGCGTGTCCGGGTTCCACGGCGTCTGCATGACGCTGACGGTGGGCCGGAACGGGGCGTCATCGGCACCGGGGGCGGGGTAGGTGTAGGGAAAATAGTTCACCATCTCCTCGATCCGCACAGCGTCGCGCGGCGGCAGGACACCGCCCGTGAGGCTGTTGCGGATCAGCGCATAGCTGGCGGTGTCGACGTCGATGGAAAAGGTCGAGACCGGGGCTTCGGCGGTGATCTTGAGCGGATTGTCGGTGGCGTTGGCGTAGGCCTCGGTGTCGGGTGCTGTCGGGGTGACTGTGGTGTCGGCCATGTTTGTGGGCGCGGCCAGACTTTGGAGCGCACCCGAGGGCGCGGCACGGGTTCGCGCGGCCTCCGATTCCAGGCTCGCTTGTGGCGGCGGCGCAGCAAAGTCCTGCTCGTTGCTTTCAGTGCGGTCGACCCGTGCGGCGGCGACGGGCGGCGACGCGGCGATCATGTCGGTCGACTTGCCATTAGAATCGGCCATTTCCGCCGGGGCCACGGTGGCGCCCACAGTGTCGGCTTGCGACAGCGTCCGGCCGGTATCCAATGCCACGGGCGGCTGGGGTTCAGGTGCCGCCAATGTGCTGAGGTCCTGCGGCGCGGTTTCGGCCATTGGGCTTTGCGCCACCACGGCGGGCCGGTCAGAACCCAGCGCCGTATCGCGCGCGATCGGCCCCTTCCAGACCTGTTGCCCCGCCGGGGTCAGCACCAGAAAGCCGACCGCGACCAGTGCGGTGGTGACGGTCAGGCCGCCCTTGGATGTCAAATTGGAAAGCATCGTTTTCACTCCTGTCCAAAGGCCCCTTTGGCCTGTTGCAGAAGTTTGACGGGTCGCATCCCGCGATCCTTGGAGGGCGGCGAAATTTTCCTGCGCCAGCCGCAGGTGTGCTGCCCGCGTCGCGGGATCCGGGCGGGGGGTGGCGCGGGTCAGCGCCGATTTCAGGTCGTCGAGGTCGTCTGTCATAGCGCCTCCTCCGTTTCCTTGATGCCGCGCAGCCGTTTCTTGGCTTCGGATATGCGCCAGCTGATCGTGCCTTCGCTGACGCCCAGAATCTCGGCGGCTTCGGCATGGGTCACATCATCGAGAACCAGCGCGAGGGTATCACGCAGGTCGTCGTTCAGATGCGCCATCGCGCGGTGCAGCCAGTCAAGCTGATCGCGACCTTCGTCGATGACGGCCTGCCGGTTCAGCTCCCAGTCGCCCCAGCCGTCACTGGCCTTAGCATGGGTCGCACGGCGGCGCCGCCGGTCGTGCGCGGCATTGACGGCGACGCGGTAGAGCCATGTCGTGACCCGCGCCTGACCCCGGTAACTCCCCAGTTTGGCAGGCAGGGCGGCGCAGATGTCTTGCGTCAGATCCTCGGCCTCGGCCCGGTGGCCGGTCAGCCGAAAGCACAGAGCGAACAGGCGGTCGTATTGTCGTTCCAACAGGCTGGCGAAGGCCTGCCCGTCACCACCCGCGGCCGCAAGGGCCAGATCCTCGTCGCTGGTTTTCATGCGCATCACCTGACTAAGACGCAAGCGCTGCGTCAATCCTTGGCGGTGCGGCACGATTTTTTCCCCTGCGGTTCGCCCGATCACGGATTTGTCGGATTTTCGCGACAATCCCGCCGCCTTTGACCCCTAGCATCCAACCAGCAAAAACCATGCAAAGGAGAAACCATGTCTGTTGTTTTTGACTGGGTCGGCGCGAATTCGCTGCTGACCATCGCCATCGCCGCTTTCGCCTGCGGTGTTGCCCTGTTCTATCTGGTCATGCGCCGCACCCAGAAACACCGGATCGCAGCGGCCAAGTCGGAGGCCTGATGGCCAGTCCCGGGCAGGTCGCGCCAGATTGCACGGCCTGTCCGGAACGCGCAGAGATCAGTCGAGCCTGAAATCGAAGTGCTTGCGCACTGTTTCGTGGATTTCCCACGTGCCTTTGAAATCCTTTTCCACGACGAACGCGTCGCCGGGGCCGACATCGACCGGGGTGCCGCCATCGGGCGTGATCGTGATCCGCCCTTCGATCATGTGGACAAATTCGTAAGCCGTGTAGGTGGCGTGCCAGGTGCCCGGTGTCGCCTCCCAATGGCCGGCCATCATGGTGCCGTCGGCGGCGGTGTGCAGCACCCAGGTTTTCATCGTCGGGGTGCCTGCGGTCACCACCCAGCCGTCAAGCGTGGCGTCGGACGGGGTGACAGTGGTCAGGGCGGGCAGTTTGGTGATCGTTTGCATATGCGGCTTTCAGGTAAGATGGGTTCAAACCCATCCTACGCAGGACCGCGCGGCGGCGATACGCCAAAACCGGCGTGTCAGTATTCGTTAAGCCCCTTGCCCTCGAATATCTTGGGCGCGGCGCGGTCGATCCTCGCGGTGCGGGTCGCCGACTGTTTGGCTGCCTCGATGTGCATGACATAGGACCGTTGCCGTCCCGGCGTCAGGGCCTTGAATGCTTCGCGAAAAGCGTCGTCCTCATCCATCCGGGCCTGTAATTCGGCGGGATAGGTCAGTTCCTTGACGGCCTTGAAATCGACCTTTTCACCGGACTTGTGGATGCCGATGGCCTCGGCCACGTACTCCCGCACGGTGGGGGCCTTTTCGGCAATCTCGGCCAACGAGGTAAAGACCATGTGCCGGACAGACTGTGAATTCGGGCCGGGCTGTTGCAGCAACCCGGCGGGGTCTTTCATCAGCGCACCGCGAAAGAACCCGACGGTCGCCCCGGCCTTGAACGCACTAAGGATCAGGAAATTTTCGCCCGCGACCTGATACACCGGTTGTCGCCAGCGCAGCACCTCGTCGACTGGAAATTCCAGCACGATCTCGCGCAGCGCGGCCAGTTCGGGACGCCACTTTATGTCCTTGGCGAAATAGGTCTCGAACCGGGGATTGCGACCAGACATTGCGACCCCTCAGACACTCGTGCAGATGTATTTCATCTCAAGGTAATCCTCGATCCCGTGGCGTGACCCTTCACGGCCCAGCCCCGATTGTTTGACGCCGCCGAACGGCGCCACCTCGGTCGAGATGATGCCGGTGTTGACGCCGACGATCCCGTACTCCAGCGCCTCCGCCACACGGGTGACGCGGGAGATGTCCTTGGCGTAGAAATAGGACGCGAGGCCGAAAATCGTGTCGTTGGCCTGTGCGATCACATCGTCCTCGTCTTCGAACATGAACAGCGGCGCGAAGGGGCCGAATGTTTCGTCCGTCGCGACCAGCATGTCGGGGGTCGCGTGGGTGACGATGGTCGGTTCAAAGAACTGGCCGCCCAGTTTGTGGTCATGGCCGCCGGTCAACAGCTTGCCGCCTTTGGCAAGTGCGTCAGCCAGATGTTCGCGGACCTTGTCGAGAGCCGCAGGTTCGATCAGCGGGCCGAGGGTGACACCATCCGTCAGGCCATCGCCGACTTTCAGTTTCTCGACGGCGACCTTCAGCTTGGCCGAAAACGCCTCATAGACACCCTTTTGCACGTAAATCCGGTTGGCGCAGACGCAGGTCTGGCCGTTGTTGCGGAATTTGCAGGCGATGGCGCCGATCACCGCTTCGTCCAGATCGGCGTCGTCGAACACGATAAACGGCGCGTTGCCGCCCAGTTCCATCGAGCATTTCATTACCTGATCGGCGGCCTGTTTCAGCAGGATGCGGCCGACTTCGGTCGAGCCGGTAAACGTCAATTTGCGCACTTTGGGGTTTTCGCAGAATTCCTTGCCGACTTCGGAGGATTTCGACGAGGTGACGATGGACAGCACGCCTTTGGGCACGCCCGCTTCCTCGGCCAGTTTCGCCAGCGCCAGCGCCGACAGCGGAGTCAGGGACGCCGGGCGCAGCACGAAGGCGCAACCGGCGGCCAGCGCGGGTGCGGCCTTGCGGGTGATCATCGCGGCGGGAAAGTTCCACGGGGTGATCCCGGCGGCGACGCCGATCGGTTGCTTGATAACGGTGATCCGTTTGTCAGGCATGTGGCCGGGGATGGTTTCGCCATAGATGCGTTTGGCCTCTTCGCCGAACCATTCGATGAACGACGCGGCATAGGCGATCTCGCCCTTTGATTCGGCCAGCGGTTTGCCCTGTTCGGCGGTCATGATGATCGCCAGATCGTCCTGATTGGCCATCATCAGGTCGAACCATTTGCGCATGACATTGGCCCGCGCCTTGCCGGTCAGGGCGGCCCATTTCTTTTGCGCGGTATAGGCCACGTCAATGGCCCCGGCGATTTCGGCGCGGCTCAGATCGGCCACTTGGGCGATTTCGTCGCCGCGCGCCGGGTTGGTGACGGCAAAGGTCTTGCCGTCTGCCGCAGCCTTCCACTCGCCGCCGACAAAGGCCTTGTCGCAGACCAGTGACGGGTTCTTGAGCATGGATTTCAGGTTTGTGACGTGATCGAGCATGACAGCCTCCGCAAAATTTGACCTTATGAGAACCACGGGGCGGGCCAAAGGTCCAGCGGGAACGGGGAAGCGGGTTTGGGACAGCTGGACGATGCCTATGCCAACGGCGCATACATTGCGAACGGCGCGGCCTATCCGGGTCTGTGGACCGCACGGGCGGCGGCGTTTCGGGCTGGCGCATTGGGCCGACTGGATCAGCCATACGGGCCACGGGCACGCGAGCGGTTCGATCTGTTCCTGCCCGACGGTCCGCCGTTGGGGACGGTGGTGTTCGTGCATGGTGGCTATTGGCTCGAGGGCGACAAATCGCTCTGGTCGCATCTGGCGGCGGGGCCGGTGGCCCAGGGTTGGGCCGTCGCGGTGCCCTCCTATGATCTGTGTCCGACCGTGCGGATTGCCGACATTACCCGGCAGATCGCACTCGCCATTGCGGTGATCGCCGACCGGATGCCGGGGCCGCTGCGCCTGTGCGGTCATTCGGCGGGCGGGCATCTGGTGGCGCGGATGGCTTGCGACGATCTGGCACCCGATTGGCGCGACAGGGTGCAGCGGATCGTCCCGATCTCGGCGCTGTCCGATCTGGCGCCGCTGATGCAGACAGGCATGAACGCAGTGCTGCGCCTTGATCGGGCCGAGGCGCGGGCCGAAAGTCCGCTGTTGCTTGGATGGTCCGGGGTGCCGGTGACGCTGTGGGTCGGGACGGACGAACGGCCAGCGTTTCTGGACCAGTCACGGCAGTTGTCGGCGCGGTGGCAGGTGCCGGTGGTGGTCGATCCGGGGCGGCACCATTTCGATGTGATCGAAGGATTGTCGGATCCGCGCAGCCAATTGACGGCGACGCTGTTGGGGTGAGTCTTGGGGCGCTGCCCCAAACCCCGGAATATTTTTAGCCAAAAGAAGCTGGAAGTGGATCAGCCAAAGCGGGATTTCCAGGTGGGGAACGGGTCGCTGTCTGCCGGGGTCGCGAGGTAAACCGCGCGGGCGATGGCGCGGGCCATGCAGGTGGCGGCCGCATGGCCAAGCAGGACTGCGTCCGTGGCGGCCCGTGCTCTGGTGCTGGCGGCAAAGATCAGATCGCCGTCGAGCGGCGTGTGGCTGGGCAGCAGAGCGCGGGCGAAACCGTCGTGGGCGGCGGTGGCGAGGCGGGTGCATTGGCTTTGGGTCAGTGTCGCGTCGGTGGCGACGATGCCGATGGTGGTGTTGCGGCCGGGGCCGGTTTTGGTCGCGGGCGGGCCTTTGGGGAAGGTGGGGGCGGGGCCAATCCCGCCGAATTCGCCGCCCTCTTCCCAAGGCGCGGCCCAGAAATGCGCCCCATCGCCCACCGTCGCCGACCCCAGCGCGTTGACCGCGACCAGCGCCCCGACCGTCGTGCCATCAGGCAAAACGCAAGAAGCCGAGCCGAGGCCGCCCTTGAGCGTGGCGGTGGTTGCCCCGGTTCCGGCGCCGATTGTGCCAAGGGCGAAACCGGCGGTCGCGGCGGTCAGGGCGGTGCGGCCAAGCGCGTTGTAGGGGTTGGCCACCCAACCTTTGTCCCCGCCGTTCAGCAGATCGAACAGGATCGCCGCCGGGACGATCGGCACCCGCACGGGACCGACCGGAAAACCGCGCCCGATCTCGCGCAGCCCGTCCGCGACCCCTGACGCCGCATCAAGGCCAAAGGCCGATCCGCCAGCCAGCACCAGCGCATCGACCTGTTCGACCAGCCGGTCGGGGGCCAGCAAATCGGTTTCGCGGCTGCCCGGTGCGCCGCCCATGACA
The DNA here is from genome assembly GCA_038323615.1 of Rhodobacterales bacterium. Lineage (GTDB taxonomy): Bacteria > Pseudomonadota > Alphaproteobacteria > Rhodobacterales > Rhodobacteraceae > JBBKXP01. The sequence continues at coordinate 10,404 of JBBQHC010000002.1, forward strand.
AAAACGCCCGCGGTAAAGGGCGCGTCGGCGACCAGCAAGGTGACCCCGGATTTAAGCCGGGCATCATTGGCATTGCCCACCCGCAGGCCCGCCACATCGGTGATCAGGTTGCGCTGTCCCGGTCTCATGCCGGCACCAGATAGGGGCCGACGTAGGTCAGGCGCGGCGTGTTGTTCAGGGTATAGGGCAGGCCTGCGAACGCGTCCTCGGCTACCACGACCAGCGTATCGGCGCCGTGCATGTGCAACATCATATCCTCGACCAGCCCGGGATCGAACCAGCCGTCCAGCATCGGGCGCACCGCCGGGCCAAAGGCGACGGTGACATGGGCCGGGTCGACGAAAGCCCCCGGCAGGTCGATGGTCAGTTGCACCGGGTGCATCTCGTCGGCGCTGGCGTAGCAATAGGCGCGGGCGTTCGACTCGGACCGGAACTTGCCGTGGAAAAGGTGCAGCCGCGCCTTGCCCGGTGGGGGTGGTGTGGCGATGTCGGGGATCGGCGGGCGTGGCGTCAGCAGGGCGGCAAGGCGTGACCAGACTGTCATGGCGGCCCTCCCTTTCGTGACTGTGCCCCGGTGCCAGACTGGACCGGGATCGTTGTTTTGTCATCACGGTTTTGTGGGTGCCTTGTGCCGGGACAGTGCCGTGATACCTCTGGCCCCCAAACCCGCATCAGGAGCAGCGCGATGACCGACACCTACACTCCGCCCAAAGTCTGGACCTGGGACAAGGACAGCGGCGGCACCTGGGCCAGCACCAACCGGCCGATTGCCGGGCCAACGCACGACAAGGTGCTGCCGGTCGGCAAGCATCCGTTCCAGTTGTATTCCCTCGCCACGCCCAACGGCGTCAAGGTGACGGTGATGCTCGAGGAATTGCTCGCGGCAGGTCACGCCGCCGATTACGACGCATGGCTGATCAAGATCAGCGACGGCGACCAGTTCGGCAGCGGTTTTGTCGAAGTGAATCCGAATTCCAAGATCCCGGCGTTGATGGACCGCTCCGGCCCGACCCCGGTACGGGTGTTCGAAAGCGGCGCGATTCTGTTGCATTTGGCCGAGAAATTCGGGGCGTTTCTGCCCAAAGACGGACCGGAGCGCACCGAGGTGATGAACTGGCTGTTCTGGCAGATGGGCAGCGCACCCTATCTGGGCGGCGGCTTTGGCCATTTCTACGCCTATGCGCCGGAAAAATACGAATACCCGATCAACCGTTTCGCGATGGAGGCCAAGCGCCAGTTGGACGTTCTGGATCGGCAACTGGCCGAAACCGTATTCATCGCCGGTTCCGATTATTCCATCGCCGACATGGCGATCTGGGCTTGGTTTGGCAATCTTGCCTTGGGGCGGCAGTACGATGCGGGCGAATTCCTTGACGTTCAGTCCTACAAAAACGTCCAGCGCTGGGCGCAGGCCATTGATGCGCGTCCGGCGGTGATCCGCGGCAGGATGGTCAACCGCACATGGGGCGAGCCGTGGGAGCAACTGCCCGAACGCCACGCCGCCAGCGATTTCGACGCAGTGCCGAAAAAGCCCTAGCGCAAGACCGCGCCGGGGATTATGAGGTTGCTTGAGCATATGGCGATGGCGTCGCCAAGGGTTCCGACCCGTCGCTTGGTGCCCCACTTGCACCCCCGTCCTGAACGCCCGGACCTTTCGGGGCTCCATCGGCCCCGTTTCTATGAGGTCGACAATGACAAACCGTCCCGAATTCTACCGCTTTCATCAAGGTGACAGGGTGCTGCCCTTTGCCGCCGCCGAATATGACGCCCGCCTGACAGGGCTGCGTGCGATCATGGCGAAAACCGGGGTTGATGCCTGTGTTTTCACCTCGATGCACAACATCGCCTATTATTCCGGGTTCCTGTATTGCAGCTTTGGTCGGCCCTACGGGCTGGTCGTCACTGCTACCGAAAGCGTCACCATCAGCGCGGGTATCGACGCGGCGCAGCCGTGGCGGCGCTGTCATGGCGACAACATCACCTACACCGACTGGCAGCGCGACAATTACTGGCGGGCGATCCTGTCGGTGACCGGACCGAGCCGCGTCATCGGGATCGAAGCCGATCACCTGACCCTGTTGCAAAGCCAAAAGCTGACGGCGTTCCTGACGCCTTCGAAAACGGTGGACATCGCCCCCGACACCATGCGCCAGCGGATGCACAAATCGCCCGCCGAATTGGCGATCATCCGGGCCGGGGCGCATACCGCCGATGTGGGCGGCTATGCGATCAAGGATGCGATCAGCGTCGGCACCCGCGAGATCGACGTGGCGATGGCAGGGCGTGACGCGATGGAAACCGAGATCGCGCGGGCCTTTCCCGATGCCGAATACCGCGATACCTGGGTCTGGTTCCAGTCCGGGATCAACACCGACGGGGCGCATAATCCGGTGACATCGCGGACCCTGGAACGCGGCGATATTCTGTCGCTGAACACATTCCCGATGATCAGCGGCTACTACACCGCGCTGGAGCGGACGCTGTTCGTCGGTGAGGCCGATCCGGCCAGCTTGCGGGTCTGGGAGGCCAACGTCGCCGCCCATGAATACGGCATGTCGCTGCTGCTGCCGGGGGCGAAATGTTCGGACATCACCAGTAAAATCAACGATTTCCTCGAACAACGCCAATTGCTGCAATACCGCACGTTTGGTTATGGGCATTCGTTCGGCGTACTGTCGCATTATTACGGGCGCGAGGCGGGGCTGGAGCTGCGCGAGGATATCGACACGGTGCTGGAACCCGGCATGGTGATTTCGATGGAACCGATGCTGACCATCCCCGAAGGTCAGCCGGGCGCGGGGGGCTACCGCGAACACGACATCCTGATCATCACCGAGGACGGCAACGAAGATATCACGAAATATCCTTATGGGCCGGGCTTCAACATCGTCGGCTAGGCCTGTTGCCTGACCGGATTAACCCCGCGCAGAAACGCAAATTTCGGGCGCGGGGCTTTTGCTTTGGCGGATCTACATGCTAGGAAAGCCTGATTCTTTTGCCGAGAGGGCTTCATGACGCTTTTCATACCAAATCGCCGGGCCTTTCTGGCGCTGGCTGGTTCGGCCACGCTGGGCGCCTGCGCCGGGGCCGCACCCGTGTCCGGGCCGATGTTGCAGCCCAGGGAACAGTTCCTTGACGGCTACGGGCCAATCTACGATTCCGGCTATGAATTGCCCGGCGTCCCGGCCGAATACCTTGTTCCGCCGAACCGGCAGATCACCGGGCAATATCTGGGCGAACAGCCGCCCGGCACGCTCGATGTCGATCCCTATGCCAAGTTTCTGTATCTGGTCCGCGAGGGGAACAATTCGGTGCGCTATCCGGTCGGGGTCGGGCGCGCCGGGCGCAGTTTCCGCGGCGATGGCACGATCCAGTTGAAACGCAAATGGCCAAGCTGGACGCCAACCCGCAATATGCTGCGCACCGAGCCTGAAATCTATGGCCCGTTTGCAAGCGGCATTCGGGGCGGCTTGCGCAATCCGCTGGGGTCGCGGGCGCTGTATCTGTTCAAGGGCGGGCGCGACACATACTACCGGATTCACGGCACCAACGATCTGGGTTCGGTCGGCAATTCCGGGTCGGCCGGCTGTATCCGGATGTTCAATCAGGACATCATCGGGCTGTTCGAACTGATCAATATGGGCATGCGGGTGCATGTGCGCGGCGAAGAAGAATCGCAGCGCGTTGATCCCGAGAATTTCAACCGGGGCGTTGAATTGCCTGCAAAGCAGATCAATCCGGACGAGATTTACAGCGCCGAAGCGATCGCCAACGATCCGCCGCCGATATTTGACGACCCGCGCGACGGGCAGACGCCGGGCGAGGCCCTGATTGCATCGGACGTGCCGCTTTAGACGGATCACGGGTGGTCGGGATTACCGCCCAAATACCAGCAAAGCCGGGGTGCAGTACGAAACTGCCTCCGGCTTTGCCCGTTCCGGGGGCGGGCTTTGGCGCCAGCAAAATGGGCTGTCTGCGCCAAAACCGGGTGACGCCCCTTTGTAAATCCGGCTAACATCCCATAGATCAACAACACGTTATTTCAGCGAGGACCGTCATGGCCGACTTTGACACCCAAATTCGTGAATCCCAGGAACAGGTTGCGCAGGCGCAATCCAAGATCAGCGATCTGACAAGCCGGATCGAAATTGCCCGCCAAAAGATGGCGCAGGGCACCGATATCGCGGTCGATATCGAGAACGCCTCGCTTGAGGATGTACACGCGCATACCGAACTGATGAACGCCAACATCGCCGAACTGATCATGGGGCTGGACGATGTGACATCCGGCTTTCAGCAGGATTTCGATGAGATGCGGTCGAAGACGGGCATGGAGAGCTTCATTGGCTTCTTTTCCAAGGCCAAATCGGATTCGATGCGCGGCGAACGGATGCGCACGGCGTCCGTGGACGACAAGTTGCAGGATCTGATCTCGAAATCCAACGTGATCCAGAAACTGCTGGAACAGCAGTTGACCATTCTGAACGAGCAAAAGGTCAAGGTCGAAGGCAACCTGACCGAGACGCTGGAAGAGCGCGAGGTCACGGTGGGTGAATTGGAGGCATCGCGGGCCGAGATTTTGGGTATGGACCCCAAAATCATCACCCTCGAAGGGCAGATTTCGGTTGAACAGGACGCTGCCAAGCGCACCAAACTGGAAACCGAACTGGCGGCGCTGAATACCCAATACAATGCGCTGGTGCAGGACGAGCAGGTCAAGCTGGCGAAATCGCAGACGCTGGAACGCTATATCGAAAAGGGCAAGACCTGGATCGACTCGTTGCAGAACCAAGCGGCAACCCAGATGGTGCTGATCAACAAATTGCAGACCGATACCAAACAGCGGGTGGTCTTGTATGACGCCCTGACCAAATCGCTGAAGACCGCCCAGCAGCAGGACGTGGCGCACCGGATCAACGAGATCGGGGTCAAGACCGACCAGGAGGCGCAGACCGCGATGGCGGCGATCGGGTCGGCGACCAACGCCAAGATGGCCGACATGCTCGAGGCGCACGAGGACCACATGGTCTTCGCCCGCGAGGTGCTTGAGCAAAAGGCCAAGGCGGACGAACGGTTCATCCGGCGGTTTCAGAAGATCGTCGAGAAGCACGACAAGAACCTGTATGGGGCCGAGTAGGATGGGCGATTTCGTCCATTGTGACGGCGGGATGGGCAAATTGCCTGTCCTGCGGACCGGACAACCGTCGCGCCGCTAATGACCGCGCTCGACACTCCCCTCGACCATTTCAAGCTGGAGGACACCCGTGTCACCCGGCGCTATTTCGGCAAGTTCGAAAAGATCACCGGCTATCTGGGCAAGGTCGCCGCGGTGATGGAGGCGGAGGGTAGCTATTCCCGCGCCGACATCGCCATTATTGCCCGCTATCTGATCGGGCTGAATCTTACCTTTCGCGCATTGGCCCACAAATACCATTTCGCCGGCCGGTTCGCCCATGCCGGACAACTGACGTTCGATCGGGTCGAGTCAGGCTTTCCGGTCTTTTCGGAACTGATGGAAATGGCCAATGACGCGCATCAGGCGGCGCGGCATCTGGAAGCCATGCCGACCCAAGAGGCGCTGAAGGATCAAATGGTGCGCACCATTGTCGGGGAGCAGTCGATCCCGACGAAATTGCAATACGCGCTGTCGCAGCGGCTGTATTACGAAGAACTGGTCAAGGGCGAATTGTTCTGGGCGCGCAATGACCCGCAGGCGGTCTGGATCGGCAATGCGCCCGACGGGCGGCGGACCTTTCAGGTGCATTGGGCGGTCTATGACAGTCAGGTCAACCTGCCGGTGATCTACCTGATGGACCTCGAAGATAGCGGCCGCATTGGCCTGCCAAAAGACGAGCGCCGCTGGCCCGAGGCGCAGGCGCATCTGATGGCACAATCGCTGGACGGGCTGAAACTGCTGACCATCGCAACCGGCTTTGACACCGATTTCGACGACCTGCACCCGGTCCGGCTGCGCCGGTTCCATATCGGCCCGATGTACAGCCACGCCTTTACCCGCCAAGACGGCCCGTTGCGCGAGGTGCTGGAGGCGGCGCAGGCCCCGGTGGGCGAAGACTGGGCGCTGGTCTGGACCGAAGAGGATCTGGTGACCGACCGGGTGGACACGGTGAAATCGGGCTGGTTCGGGTCGGTTGAACGGCAGATTTTCGCGCTCGACCCGCTGCTGGGGCGCGGCGACATGCTGGGCGCGACCCGGATGGAGCGGTCGCTGATCATGCCGGAACGGCCGTTTCAGGCCTTGGCTGAGAAAAAGCCGAAGGGGTTCGAGGATGTGCGCAAGTTCGTCGTCAGCCCCGGCGGTAAGGTGTTGAGTTATCGCTAGGGGCGACGGGTTGAAACCCGCCGTGACGGGCGCGGATTGCGACGGTCGCGAAGCCGGACAGTGCGGATGCCTCCGGCGGGAATATTTAAGGCCAAAAGAAGGTGAATCAGGACCATGAGCCAGACGAGCGATCAGATGGAACTGCGCGAGGCGGATGTGCGCAAGCACTATCCGGCGGCTTTGGCCCTGCTGGAAGGGTTCGATCACAGCCCGCGGATTGCGACGGGCACTGTCGCCGCCCCGGTTGAACGGTCCGATGGGATCGGGACGCGCCGCGCGTTCCGGTCGACCACACCGGGGCTTGTTGGGCGCAGGGTGGCGCGAACCGAAGGGATTCAACTGCTGACGCGGATTGCCGGGGTCGAAGGTGGCGAGGGGCTGACCTCGCCGGTGCAGGCCGCGGTGATGCAGGTCTTGCGCCGCGCTGTCGCCATCGCCATGGCCGTGGCCGAACAATACGCCGACCGTACCGGGTTGACCGACCTCAAGCGCGCCAACCTCGAAGGGGCGCTGCCCACCGCCAAAGGGTCGGAGTTTTCCGAATTGCTGACCGCCGAGGCATTGATCACGCTTTATGTTTTTGGGTCAGCCACGGCGTTTCTGCTGGCCTCTCACGCCGGGACCGAAACCGTCGAAGTGGGCGAGGTCGAGGAGGTTTTGACCGACAACGGCCAACTCGCTTTGCACGGCGCGCTGTGGGAGTTGGATCAGGACATCGGCGCACTGGCCGCGTCCGAGCCCAAACTGGTCGCCACCGTGCTGGCATTCGCCGAGGCGCTGATGGACAAGGTCAGTGCGCGGGCCAGCACCGCCGCCCGGCTGGAACCCTTCAACGCGGCAAGCTGGAAAGTTGAAGCCGACGGGTTCAGCGTGCGCGGTTTCACCCCCGCCCGGGCCGCCAGATCGACCACGCTAACAATGACCTTCAAGCAACCCAACGAGGTGATCGGCAATCACATCGCTAAATATCAGGCAATGAAACTGTCCAAGATGATCATGGCCTATGATTTCGACCGGCGCTTGAATCCCTTTGCCGAATTGGGCGGTTTCATTTTCACCTTCATGGGCGACGGCGCACCGGGGACCGGCAAGACGACGCTGATTCAGATGATGGCCGGGCTGATCAATGGCTATTGTCAGACGGCGGGCTATCCGTTTCGGTATCAGAACCTGTCGACCGACAATATCGACAGTTATCAGGGCAAATCGGGGCAGAACGCCAAGGCGTTCATAACGTCTATTATCGACCCCGCCGTGATCGGATTTGGTACCATCGACGATATTGACCAACTGGCCGGCAAGCGCGGCGATCGCCAGTCGAGCGCCGGTCAATTGGAAATTACCGCGGTGTTGATGGAAAGTTTCGCCGGGGCCAATACGGTCGTGCGCGGGAACTGCACGTTCGGGATGTTTTCCAATTATCCCGAAAACGTCGATGACGCCCTGCGCCAGCGGGCCGGGGCGCGGTTTCTGGTCGACGGGCCGATCACGCGCGACGATTATATCGACATTCTGTATCTGCTGATGGGCAAGAACCACAAGATCCCGGTCGGCGATCATCAGGTCTATGCCGCGCAGGAGATCAAAAAGGCTGTCGCGGACAGCTTTGAAAGTCATGCAAAGCCGCATGAGGAAGGACTGGAAAAGGTCTATAACCGGGTCAGCAGGGATATTGGCAAGCTGGATACGATTACCAAGCTCGGCACTTATCTGAAGGGTATTCAAGAGGCCGACCCCCGTTTCACCGGTCGCGCGATCAAGAATATCACCGACGCGGTCAAGGTGCGGGCGATGGATTTCGAATTGCCGGACGAATGGATGGAAACCCCCGATCTGTTTCTTTTCAGATCCTACGACGAGAAGATGGGCATGATCGAGGAACTGCGCCAGCCGATCACCGTCGAGATGGTGATTCAGGAAATCAACCGCTATGCGGATTCCGAATTCCGCTATGCCGATAAATCCGACGAGGTCGCGATTGCCGATATGGTGCGCGACTATGCCCGGCAGGAAGAGGCGAAGCGGCGCTATCTGGAGGGCAGGGAATGACCGGCATCACTCAGGCCTTTGCCGGCGGGCTGATCTTGCCGGCCGTCTGTGTTGCGGCGCTGGGCTGGGTCGTGCCGCGTCTGTTGGCGTTGATATTCCCCGAAGGCGTCACGGCGCTGATGCTACTGGCCTTGACGGCAACGGTTGTCATGCTGGCGTTTGGGGCCGGGTTTTTCGCGCTGCTTTATGTCTGGCAGGGCGTCCCGTTCGACATGCTGTTCGAGGGGGGCATCGCGGCGGGTGTGCTGCATTTCGGGCAACTTGGCCTGATTTCAGCCCTGTTATGGGCACCAATCCTGGTGCTGTCGGTGGCGGGTCTGCCGAAAAACTGGGTGACGATGGTATGGTGAACTGGTTTCTTGCGATCCTGGTTGTCGGCCCCTGTCTGATCGGGGCCTTTGCCGGTTGGCGCGGCGGCCGGGTTGAAATGACTGTGCCCGCCGACATCCTGCGCCCGCTTGGCCTGACGCTGCTTGCGGCTCTCGCATGGTCGGCGGTGTTCGTGCTGGGGGTCCACGGTGTGACCAATGCGGCGCTGGGCGGGGCGTTCACCTGGACCGCGTTCCTGCCGTTTCTGGGGGTCGCCCTGCCGTTCGCGATCCCGTTGACGGTGATCGCCTTTTTCGTCAGTGCAAGGGCGTATCAGCGATGAATCTGCTGATTGAAAAGGGGCTGATGTTCGGCAATCTGATCCGGGTCGATAGCCCGGTATTGGTTGATCGCTATAACCGGGCGCTGAAACATCTGACCGGCAAAACCACCACGCTGAAAGAGTTTCATATCGACATTTCCGGCTATTCGCCCGAGGTCGGGGATGAATTGAACGACCATTTGTATCTCAACCACAACGGGGTGAACCGGCAATTCATTCTGCTGACGACAGAACAGACGACGGCGCCGCTGCTGAACGCCAACTTTTCCACCTCGCGCGGCATCCTGCGCCAGTTTTATACCGCCAATGCGGCGCAACTGTTCGCCCTGACGGCCCGCGACGCGGTGGCGGGCGAATTGATCAATTCGGTCTATGTCGCGCCCACCGCCGCCGCCCTGTTCGACATCCGCAAGATCACGGTCGAGGCGGATACCACCGACGGCACCGTCGCGACGGCAGCGAAATTGGGGGCAATGATCGACCAGTTCAAAACCGAAAAGGACGCGTGGTTTGACGATGTGCTGATCGCGCAGATGATCGGGCTGGCCAAGGAAACCGGCGATCTGACGCGCAATCCGGTGGCCCTGCAAAAGATGAGCTTTGCGCAGGATAATTTCTGGACCGGCCTGTTCGGCGGCCTCTATCTGTTTCGCGGTGTCACCCATCCGGCGGCGATTGCCGCGACGGACAAGGCCAAACTTGGCGATCTGCCGATCCCCTATGTCTTTGATTTCAAGGACCGGTCGGCCATTGCCAAATTTCTTGAATTGAACGGGCTTGCCGAACCCATCGTCAAGGCGCGGGGCATCGATGCCGCTGCGATCCTGCATCAAAAGATGGATTTCGTCGTCGCCGAGGTCGCCAGCAAACTGGGCGAGGATATGGCGGGGGCCACCCGGCGCGACCTGCGCAATCTGGGGCGACGTTATGCTGACAAACTGCCCGCCGAATGGCAGGGTCTGGCGGCGCTGGCCCGCTGGGCCGAGGATGGTGGCGACTGGCCAACGATCACATCCAACCATCCGGCCTATTTCTACACCCTGCGGGCGACGGCCCACCCCGACGCCGATCTGGTGAATATGCTACTCGCTGATTTGGCTCCGCTGGACATCCGGCAGTTGTTTATCTGCCATAAAGAGGCGTTTTATGCGGCCTATGCCGGCTGGCCGGTTGAAAAGCAGGCCTATGTGGCGGACTTTCTGGAGCGCGAATATCAGGTGGACAAGGCCGGGACCCGCGCGGCGCTGTTCGGACACGAGGCGGCGATGGAAGAACCGGCACCGGTGACCCGGCCAAAGGTTGATATCGTCGATCTGGTAGGGCCCTGGGGCGCGATCAAGAGGAGATAGGCAATGGCGTTCATCAAACTTTTCGTTTTTGGGTTTATCTTTCTCAGCGTGATCTACCTGTCGATTTCGATCTATTCGCGCTCGGTCCGGCGTGAAAAGCTGGAAAAACGCTGGGATGCAAATCCGCCCGAGGGGGCCGACGCCGCGGCGCGGGATGCCTATATCGCGGAAGGCATGGCCGTCTATCACCACGGTTTGCGGCGCAAGCTGATTGCGCTGGTCTATGTCGTGCCGACCCTTATTATCGCGGTGATCCTCTACATCACGAACGCCAACTAAAGGACTGATTCCATGCGCTATGTCAGAATGACGTTTCGGTTGATTGTCGTCGTGATCCTGTTCAGCTTTTTCCACTACGTCCTGCCACAGCACGATATTGCCAAGGTGACCGGCACCTCGATCATTCCGACCGATCTGGGGGGTTTGAACAGCATCTTTTATGCGCAGACTGACAGCGGCAACGCGACCCTGCCAACGCGCAGTTTGCGGCTGATCAACACAACGAAACGGAACACGTTCCTGCTGGGGTTCATCCCGCGCGATAGCGAAAGCATCATGGTTTATCGCAACGAGGATACCGGCTGGATCTGGCCGCCCTATTTCAAGTTCGACAGTTCTGATTTGCAGGCGACGGCAGACGCAAATGTGTCGACTGCGGACAATCCGCGCTGGGTCGTCATCACCCACTACGGCTGGCGCAACCGATTCTTTACGATCTATCCCAATGCTATCGGCATCCGTCCGGTATCGGGGCCGGATGTGCGGATCATCCCGTGGTTCAACATCTTTTTCTTTATCTTCCTGGCCATCGCTTACGTGTTTCTGCGGGCGATGTGGGCGCAGTTCCGCGAACGATCGGTCGATCCGCTGCTCGATTCGGCGGGCAACCGGATGGACGAGGTCAGCGCAGGCGTGGCCGAGCGGCGCAGCCGGATCAGTCGGTGGTTTGATTCGTGGCGGCGCAAATAGGGGGGAGCTGCCCCCCGGCGGGTTGCGGTCAGAAAAAACCGCGGATCATTCGCCGTAGGGGATCCAGATATTCTTGACCTCGGTCGCGGCGGTCAGGAACGCATGGCCTTCGCCTGCCGACCCTGACCAATCGCGGGCCTTGGCGTGGTTCACCCAGGTCCGTTTCAAATTGCCCGCGCTGCGCTTTTCGATCTCCACCGACAGCGGTGCCGACGAAAACGACCAGACCGCGTCGATGTCCAGATGGCTGGCAAGGGTCGGGGCCAGATCGGTATGACTGCCGGTCAGGATATTGACGACGCCCGCAGGCACGTCCGAGGTTTCGAGGATTTGCACGAAGTCCGTCGCGGCCAAGGGGTAGGGGTCCGACGCCACCAGCACGCTGCGGTTGCCCATCGCCATTGCCGGGGCCAAGACGCTGATCAGACCCAGCAGCGGGGCCTCGTCCGGGCATAGCACGCCGATGGTGCCGACAGGTTCCTTCATCGCCAGCGCGACACCCCGGATCGGCACGTTATGCACCTGACCGTCGTATTTGTCGGCCCATGCGGCATAGGTGAACAGACGGCGGATCGATGCCTCGACCTCTTTCGCGCCGCCCTTGGTCCCGGTCAGATCGTCGATCCGGCGGGCGAATTCGCTGGCGCGGGCCGACAGGTTTTCGGCCATGTAAAACATGATCTGGGCGCGCAGGTGGCCGGTGGTCTTGCCCCAGCCCTTTGCCGCATTCGCCGCCTCGACCGCGTTCCTGACATCCTTGCGGTTGGCCAGTGACGCATGCCCCAGCAGCGCACCCTTGGCCCCGTAAACGGGCCGCGAATAGCCGCCATCGGGGCGCGCCTGTTTGCCGCCGATGTACAATTTCGCGGTGCGGTCGAGCGGGTCGGCGGGGGCGCCGTCGCCAGCGAACGCGACGATTTCCTTCAGGGGTTTCAGGGCGTCGCGCGGTCGGGTGTAGGCCTGTAACCCTTCCCAGCCGCCTTCGCGCCCAAAGCCGCTTTCGCGCACCCCGCCAAAGCCCGCAGCCGCGTCGAACATATTGGTCCCGTTGATCCAGACCACCCCGGCAGCCAGTTTCGGGGCCACATCCAACGCCAGATTGATGTTTTCCGACCAGAGCGTCGCGGCCAGCCCATAGCGGGTGTTGTTGGCGATCTCGACCGCTTCGGCCGGGGTGCGGAACGTGGTTGCGGCCAGAACCGGGCCAAAGATTTCCTCTTGCATCAGGGTCGATGCGGGCGCGAGACCGGTGATCAGCGTCGGCGGATAGTAGCAGCCCGTGACGGGCAGGGGCGTCGCGGCGACGTAGGTCTGCCCTTCGGTGTTGGCGCCCACCATTGCGGTGATCTGCGCCAGCTGCACCGGATCGACGATGGCCCCGACGTCGATACATTTGTCCAGCGGATCGCCAATGCGCAGCCCGTCCATCCGGGCCCGCAGTTTGGCATAAAACCGGTCGGCGATGCCTTCCTGCACCAGCAGGCGCGACCCGGCGCAGCAGACCTGCCCCTGGTTGAACCAGATCGCATCGACCAGCCCTTCGACAGCGGAATCCACGTCCGCGTCATCGAACACGATATAAGGCGATTTGCCGCCCAGTTCGAGGGTCAGGGATATGCCCGACCCCGCCGTCGCCTCGCGAATCCGGCGGCCCACGGCGGTGGATCCGGTAAAGGCGATCTTGTCCACTTCGGCGTTGACGATCATCTCGCCCACCGCGCCGTCGCCGGTGACGATGTTGACGACGCCCTTGGGCACCCCGGCCTGACGGCAGATGTCGGCGAATAGCAAGGCTGTAAGCGAGGTATATTCGGCGGGTTTCAGGACCACCGTGTTGCCCATCGCCAAGGCGGGCGCGATTTTCCATGCCAGCATCAGCAGGGGAAAGTTCCACGGCACGATCTGGCCGCAAACGCCAAGCGGTTCACGGTCGGGCCGTTCGGCGTCCATCAGTTGCGCCATGCCCGCGTGATAATAGAAATGCCGCTGCGCCAGCGGCACGTCGATATCGCGGCTTTCGCGGATCGGTTTGCCGTTGTCCAGCGTTTCAAGGACGGCGAACAGGCGCGATTGTTTCTGCATCAGCCGGGCGATGGCATAAAGGACGCGGGCGCGGGCGTGGCCGTCACGCGCCCAATTGACTTGCGCCTTGCGGGCGGCTTTGACCGCCGCGTCAACGTCGCTTTGCGTCGCCTGCGACACGGCGGCCAGAACCGCGCCGGTCGCGGGGTTCTTGGTATCGAACGTCTGTCCCGGTTTGGTAAACGCCCCGTCGATGAAATGCCCGAACCGGCCACCGTGACCCGCCAGCCACGCCAGCGCCTCGGCTGCCGATTCCGGGGCCGGGCCATAGTCCATCGTGTCGAAGATTTCCTTGACGGTCATCGCCTATCCCATCGCATGCCGCCACGACGCCGAATAGGCACCCGTGACGTGGTGTTCCAACTGCCGCTCGATATCGCCCAGCAGCGACGAGGCGCCGAACCGGAACAGGTCGGGTTGCAGCCAGCGGTTGCCCAATTCGTCCTTGATCATCGCCAGATACACCAGCGCGTCCTTGGCCTTGCTGATCCCGCCTGCGGGTTTATAGCCGACGCGGGTGCCGGTCCGGTCGTGGTAATCACGGATCGCCCGGATCATCGTCAGGGTGACGGGCAGGGTGGCGTTGACGCTTTCCTTGCCGGTCGAAGTCTTGATGAAATCGGCCCCCGCCATCATGCAGACGAGGCTGGCGCGGGCGACGTTGCGCAGGGTGCCAAGCTCTCCGGTGGCAAGAATCGCCTTGATGTGCGCCTCGCCACAGGCGGCCCGCATTTCCGCCATTTCATCATAGAGCGCCTGCCAGTTGCCGGTCAGCACATGGCGGCGGGATATCACGATATCGATCTCGCGGGCTCCGGCGGCGACGCTTTCGCCGATCTCGGCGATGCGCAAATGGAACGGCGACAGCCCGGCGGGAAAGCCGGTGGAAACAGCGGCGACCGGGATGCCTGACCCGTCGAGCGCCTGCACCGCCGTTGCCACCATGTCATGATAGACGCAGACCGCGCCCACCGTCAGGCCGGTCATCCCCAAGGTTTCCAGCAGCGCGGGTGACGCCGGTTGGCGGGCCTTGGCGCACAAACGTCGGACCCGCGCGGGGGTATCGTCGCCCGACAGCGTCGTCAGGTCCATCAGGCTGACTGCCTTGCACAGCCAGGCGGCCTGCCAGTCCTTCTTGACGCTGCGCCGCCCCGGCAGGGTGGCCGCGCGGCGTTCGATGGCGGATGTATTTGCCTGCACTGACGCCACCCAATCAAGGTCGAGCGGCAGGCCCGCGTTGCGCGGTTCGTGGACCTGCGGCAAGTGGTTTGCGGCGCGTGTCGGGGTCGGGTGATCGGTCTGCAAGGGGGCCTCCTGCATGCCAGTGAAACCTGACACGCGGGCGGGGGTTTGGCAAGGTTTGACCGGATGGTCAAATTAGTTGCCGGGTTGAGCAGATGGCTGCACCACGTTGCGCTGAAACCGCTGGCGATACTGCGCCGGGGTCTGACCGTGTTGGGCGCGAAACAGGCGATGAAAATGCGACAGATTCGGGATGCCGCAGTCGGCGGCGATCTCGGCCAAAGGCTCGGCGCTGCCCGAAAGCTGGCGGGCGGCGTGGGCCATGCGGATGGCCTTGACGTATTCCGATGGGCTTTTGCCAAGAAATCGCCGCGCGGTGCGGCTGACATGCGGATGGGCATGGCCCGCGATACGGACGAATCCGGCGGCACCGTCGCGGTAAACTTCGGGGCGCTGGGCCGCGAGACACGCGTCGATCAACCACGTGGGGGCATTGTCGGGAATCTCGGGGCTAGCATCGCGCAGGTCGGCGATCAGGGGCATCAGGAACGCCTCGGCATCCAGCGTCCCAAGGGCGCTGCGTTCGAGCCGCAGGGCAGCGTGGTTCAGCGTGGCAAGGGCGCGGCTGTCGCGGTGCAGCCGAACCGGGGCATTTGCCCAGAACAGATGACCCGCCAAATCCGGATGACGGGCAAGGATTGTCGCCATCAGGTCGGGGTGCAGGACCAGCGACACCACCATCGCCGCCTCGCCGCGCCCTTGCAGGGCGTGGGCATGGGCCGGGCCAAGGCAGAGCAAGTCGCCTTCGGTCAAATCGTCGGTGCGATCCGGCAGGTGATGGCGCACGCGGCCGTTCTGGACCCACAGAAGCTCAAAAAAATCGTGGTTGTGCAATGCTTTGGGGCGGGCACGTTCCAGCGACGCGCGGGCCAGATGCACGACCCGTCCGGGGCGCAGAATATCGGCGTGATGCAGGGTGATCCGGTCCATGCCGTCAAATTAGCACATTCACCGGCGATGTCCCGCGCCATCCCGACAGGCAGCACGTGACCTTGGCCGTTTTCCGCGCTAAACCGCCCACCAAACCCCCAAAGGACTTGGCCAATGACATTCGACCGCACTTTGAAAATCGCACCCTCGATCCTGTCGGCGGATTTCGCAAATTTCGGGGCCGAGTGCGCGGCGATCGAGGCGCAGGGGGCCGATTGGGTGCATGTCGATGTGATGGACGGGCATTTCGTGCCCAACATCACGTTCGGTCCGGCGATGTGTGCGGCGCTGCGCCCCCACATCAAGGGGGTGATGGACGTGCATCTGATGATCGCGCCAGTGGATCCATATATCGAGGCCTTTGCGCGGGCCGGGGCCGATAATATCAGTGCGCATCTTGAGGCGGGGCCGCATATCCACCGCACCCTTCAGGCGATCCGTGGGGCCGGCGCCAAGGCCGGGCTGGCGATCAATCCAGGGACGCCGATTGACGCGCTGGCGCATCTTTTGGACGTGGTGGATATGGTCTGTGTGATGACCGTGAACCCCGGTTTCGGCGGGCAGAAGTTCATTCATAGCCAGATCGACAAGGTTCGCGCCCTGCGGGCGATGATTGGCGACCGGCCGGTGCATATCGAAATTGACGGCGGCGTCACGCCGGACACCGCGCCGCTGGTGGTGGCTGCCGGGGCCGACGTTCTGGTCGCCGGATCGGCAGTGTTCAACGGCGGATCGGTCGCCAATCCGGCACCTTACGGGGCGAACATCCGGGCGATTCGCGCAGCGGCGACCGCCTGAGGTTCTGCACAAAAACTGCACAATCACGGCGCCGTTTCTGCACGGCCCGACTCTAGACCTTTGCCAGAGCAGCAAAAGCAAAGGATAACAAATGCAACGCTTTACCTTGCGCGGGGTGCCACAGTGCCTGCGCCGCGATGGCTGGTGGCTGTCCCCGCCCGAAACAAAATCTGCGACCTGTCCCAAGGAAACCGGCGTTGCCCGCGTCTCAGTGTTTAAGGGCTACCGCAACCATGCGGTTGCCCGTAACCTTGCGGCAGACGATGCCGCCCCGGCCAAGGGACAGTTAAGATGAACCGCCATATCCTTCTTGTCGACGACGACCCGCAAATCCGTGACGTGCTGCGGATCACCCTGACCCAAGCCGGGTTCGACGTGACCGAGGCCGCAGACGGTGCCGCCGCAATCGCCGCGACGCACCGGGCGATGCCCGACCTGATTGTTCTGGATATCGGAATGCCCGAAATGGACGGGCTCGAAGTTTGTCGGCGGTTGCGCAAATCGTCCAGCGTGCCGATCCTGTTCCTGACCGCCCAGGGCGACGAGATCGACCGCGTTGTCGGGTTCGAGATTGGCGGCGACGATTATGTCGCCAAGCCGTTTTCGCCGCGCGAACTGGTGGCCCGGATCCGGGCGATTCTGAAACGGACAGGCACCGCGCAGAACGATCCCGCCAGCCTGCGGCGCGGGGTGATCGAACTCGACGCGACGCGCCACATCTGCCGGGTGAACGGCGCACAGGTACATCTGACCGCCCGCGAAATGGACTTGCTGACCCGTCTGATGGCGCGACCCGACCACGTGATGCCCCGGCCCAAGCTGGTCGATGCGGTCTATGGCACCAACATTCACGTCAGCGACCGCACATTGGACAGCCACCTGCGCAACCTGCGCTTCAAACTGGGTGGCGCGGGCTGCGGCGATGCCATCGACACGGTGCACGGCGTCGGCATTCGGATGGGGCCATGCCGGGGCGCATAGCCGCCAAGTGGCGACCGTCGCTGGCGATGATCGTGGGCTTTACGCTGGCGGCAGTGCTGTGTCTGCCGGTCGCGGGTATTGTCGCAATGCGGTATTTGTCGCCGACGCTGGGCTACCGCGAGGCGATGATTATCGCCGGGGTCGGGATCGTTCTGGCGACGGTCTATGTCGGTTATGTGTTGTGGCGGATCATCCTGCGGCCGATCCGGACGCTGGCCGCGCGGGCCGACGCGATCGCGCATGGGGCAACCGGGGCGCTTGACCCGTTACCCCATTACGGCACCCGCGAGACCCGCGATCTGGGGCAGGCGATGCTGGACATGGGCCGCGTGTTGCAGGGGCGCGAGGCGGTGCTGCGGTCCTACGCCGACCATGTGACGCACGAGTTGAAATCGCCGCTGACGGTGCTGCGCGGGGCAGCAGAGCTGCTGGATTCGCCGGGGCTGAAGCGGCCCGAACGGCGCGCCCTTTTGACCCGGATCGACGATGCGGCGGATCGGATGACCGCCCTGCTTGAGGCGCAGCGGGAACTGGCCCGCGCACAGGAACCGATGGCGGGCGGCCATGCGGCGGTGGCCGATCTGGTGGACGGGCTGGCGGCGCAGTTTCCGGGTTTGGCGCTGACCGTGGCGGGCGATCATCCCCTGCCGATCGCGCGTGACGGGCTGTGGCTGGTTCTTGAACACCTGCTGGGCAATGCGCAGGCACACGGGGCGACGGCGGTGACGCTGACCACCGGCGCGGATACCCTGACGGTCGCGGATGACGGCCCCGGTGTGTCGGCCGGCAACCGGGCGCGGATATTCGACCCGTTCTTTACGACCCGGCGCGATTCGGGTGGCACCGGCATGGGGCTGGCGATTGTGCGGCGCATGTTGCAGGCGCACGGGGCCGAGATTGCGCTGTTGGAGAACGCGCCGGGGGCGGTGTTTCGGATCGTATTTTAGGTGGACCGTGGGTTGAAACCCACGGGACCGTTGCCGCTGAGGACAGGAGGGGGCGCTGCCCCCGCCCTGCGGGCCCCCAAGAGCGGGCCCCCCGGAATATTTTTAGCCAAAAGAAGCTGAAGGATCAGGCGGCCCCGATGCCCTTGCGCGACAGGAACGCGGGCAGTTTGCCGGTCTCCTTGGGGCTCTCTTGCGTGGACGCGCCGCCGCTCATCGCCTTGATCCCGGCGATCCCGCTTTCGCCCAATTTCACGCTGGCAAACGGGCCGCCCAGCCGCGTGTGTGCCGGGTTCTGCGGGTCGAACTTTTCACCCTTGGCCAGCAGTCTATCCGCCCAATCCTCGGCATTGTCCTGCGGGCGATAGCCCAGAAACCCGACCTTGTGGTTGGACACGGGCGCACGGGTGTTGGCGCTGACCCCGTAGACGATCGTGTGCCCGACCGTGGCGGTTTGCACCGACCGCACGACCAGTTGCACCATGTCGCGGTACGACAGCCAGGTTTGTAACGCCCGCACGTTCTGCGGTTCCGGGGTGCATGACATGATCCGCAGGCAGACCGATTCCAGCCCGCGCTTTTCCCAATACATCCGGCCCAGATCTTCGGAAAAGCACTTGGCAAGGCCATAGAACGTATCGGGACGGTGCGGCGCGTTGGTGTCGATTCCGGCGTTGGTTTCGCACATTCCGACGGCATGGACGGACGAAGCATAGATCACCCGGCGGGCGCCGTGCTGAAACGCTGCCTCCCAGACGTTATAAGCGCCGACAAAATTCGGGCCGAGCAGTTCGGGGAACGGTTTTTCATCCACGATGGCGCCGAAATGCACGACCATTTCCGCGCCCTCGATCAGTGGTCCGATCTGGTCCATCTGTGCCACATCTGCGCGCACATAGGTTTCGTTGTCGGCCAATGTGTCGGGGGCGTTCAGAATGTCGGTCGAGACCAATTTGCGGCACATCTTTGCGAGGGGGGCGCGCAATTCGTGCCCCAGATTGCCCCGTGCCCCGGTCAGTACGATCTTGCCCAGCATCGCGTATTTCCTTAGATGACGGCCCGTTCGATCAGCGGGCGATTTGCCGCGACACGGTCATACCCCAGCGCCGAAAGGTCAAGGCTGCGGAATTCGCCGTAGCACACCAGTTCGGCGATTCCCCGCCCCATTGCCGGTGACTGCTGCAAGCCGTGGCCGGAAAACCCGTTGCAGAACAGGAAATTACTGACCTCGGGGTGGGGCCCGATAACCGCGTTCTGATCCAGCGTGTTATAGGCGTAGTGGCCGACCCATTCGTTGATGACCTTGACCTGCTCGAATGCGGGAACGCGGGTGGCGATGGCGGGCCAGACTTTGTTTTCCCAGACTCCGTGATCCATCTGGAAATCGTCGAAATCTGCGGCTTGATCATCGTCGGGCGGACATCCGGTCATGTAATACCGCCCGTCAGTGCGCATATGCACGCCCGAGGGGTCGATGGTCAGCGGCAGATCACGGTCCAAAGGGCGGGCGGCGTCAAAGATAAAGGTATAGCGTCGGCGCGCCTCGACCGGGATATGCAGCCCGGCCATTTCGGCCGTGACGTTGGCGCGCGGACCAGAGGCGTTGACGATAATGCCGGCGCTGATCCGGGTGCCGTCGGCCAGTGTCACCCCGGTCACGCGGGCGCCGTCGCGGCTGATCCCCGTCACCGTCGCCTGGGCATATTCGACGCCGTTCTGGCGGGCCTTCTTGCGGAACCAGTCAAAGATCGTGCCGCCGTCGAAATAGCCTTCGTTCAGCGGGTTGTGTGATCCCAGAATGATCCCGTCGAGGTTATAGAACGGCCACTTTTCAGCGATCTGATCGGGCGTGAGGATTTGCGTGCCCGCCCCCAGCGCGGTTTGAATTTTCTGGTTCCGGCGCAGGGTTTCGGCAAATCCGGGCGTATCGGCAAGGTAAAGGTAACCATAAGATTGCAGCGTGATATCAGGTGCTTCGGGGTCGCGCATGAAGCCCTTGAACCCTTTGATGAATTCGACGCCGAACTGGCTGATCCTGATGTTCACCTCGTTCGAAAACTGTTGCCGGATGCAGGAATTCGTGTGGCTGGTCGATGCAGTCTGATAGGTCAGATCACGATCCAGCACCAGAATTCGCCCGCTGAAATCAGGGTTCTGCGAGGTCCAGAACGCGATCGATGATCCGATCATCGCGCCGCCGATGATAACGACGTCGTAAGAGCTGTGTTTGGGTGACATTGGGGTCGTCCTGCGCAGGTATTCAGGCGGACGCTAGTCAATCGCCGTGGCAATGGAAAGCCGATGCGGTTGGGGCCGGAGTCAGGCCTCCAGCACGGTC
The DNA here is from genome assembly GCA_038323615.1 of Rhodobacterales bacterium. GTDB lineage: Bacteria > Pseudomonadota > Alphaproteobacteria > Rhodobacterales > Rhodobacteraceae > JBBKXP01. The sequence goes on from JBBQHC010000002.1 coordinate 31,138, forward strand.
GTCTTGTCCGTCTCCAGATAGACAAACCCACGCGCGGGCAGTCTCAGGACCGTGCCGTCGATCATCGCCGCCTGCGGCCCGGTGGGTTGCGCCTTGCCCGCAATGGTCAGGGATTGCGGATGATCCGACAGGTTGAACACCGCCGTCAGGGCGTGCCCCTTGTGGCTGCGCACGATCCCCAGCAGTGGGTCGGGCAGGTCGAGAAACCGGGTCTCGCCAAGGCGCAGGGCATCTTGGGCGCGGCGGAACGCAATGGTTTCGCGGTAGCTGTGCAGGACGGAATCGTTCGCCGCCTCTTGCGTCGCGACGGCGCGGGCGGCTTGGGGCGGCTTGATCGGCAGCCAGGGCGTGCCGGAGGTGAACCCGGCGTTGGGCTGATCGGCGTCCCAGACCATCGGGGTGCGGCAGCCGTCGCGCCCTTTGTAATCGGGCCAGAACGCGATGTTGGCCTTGTCCTGCAATTCGTCGAACAGGATGTCGGTCTGGGTCTGCCCGACTTCTTCGCCCTGATAGATGCCAAGCGTCCCCGGAAAACTGCACAGCAGCGCGATCGCTTGTTTGGCGACTGCATCGGGGTCGCCGCCACCTTGGGTCCAGCGGGTGACATGGCGTTCAACGTCGTGGTTCGAAAACGACCAGCAGGGCCAGCCATCGGGGGCGACGTTCAGGAATGTCTCGATACAGGACCGGAAATGGTGCGGCGTGTGGTCGTGGCTGAGCATCGCAAACGAATAGGCCATGTGCAGGTGGCTCTCTCCAGCGGTATACTCGCCCATGATCTCGACCTGTCGCTGGCCCATTTCCCCGACCTCGCCCACCATCATCCGGGCGTCGAATTGGTCGGTCAGGGTACGAAACCGCGCCAAGATGTCCAGATTTTCGGGCTGGGTTTTGGAAGACAGGTGGTTCTGCGCCTCGTAGGGATTGCCCGGAAAGGTCGTCCAGTCGCCCGCCGGATTGTCGGGCAGACTGGCGTCGTGGACGTAGAAATTCACCGTATCCAGCCGGAACCCGTCGACCCCCCGGTCGAGCCAGAACCGCATTGCATCCAGCAGAGCATCGACGGCGGCGGGGCAATGAAAGTTGATGTCGGGCTGTTCGGTCAGAAAGTTGTGCAGGTAGTATTGCCGACGGCGCGGGTCGAACATCCACGCCGAACCACCGAACACTGACAGCCAGTTGTTGGGCGGGCTGCCGTCTGCCTTTGGGTCGGCCCAGACGTACCAGTCGGCCTTGGCGTTTTGGCGGTCGGCGCGGCTTTCGATGAACCAGGGATGTTGATCGGACGAATGCGACAGCACCTGATCGATGATGACCTTGAGGCCAAGATCATGCGCCTTGGCGATCAGTGCATCGAAACCAGCTATATCGCCGTAGATCGGGCTGACCCCGGTGTAGTCACTCACGTCATAACCCATGTCGCGGTCGGGCGAGGTAAAGAACGGTGACAGCCAGATCGCATCGACACCCAGGCTGGCCACATGATCGAGCCGCCGCACGATCCCGGCCAGATCGCCCATGCCGTTGCCATAACTGTCCTGAAACGACCGGGGATAGATCTGGTAAATCACTGCATCCCGCCACCATTCACGCATCGGCCCGTCCTTTTCCCTGTCGATTCGCTGCTTCTAGCAACATTGGCGGGGGGCAGGAACCGTTGCCTGACCGCGGGTCACGCAGCGGTCGCGAGGCTGCGCGGATTGGAGGCGGAAAGGCGATCGGGGCGGCGGGGCTGGGTAAACAGTGCGCGTTCGTACGGACGGTTGCCCGGGCCTTCAACTTTCGGTTCAGGGGCTGGACGGCCTCTGCCGCTGCACTAGACTTCCGGCAGGCTTGGCCACCTTGGCGTGAGCCTGATCGGGGAGCGAATCGATGAAAATCCTGGGACTTGTCGCCGCCATGACTGCGTTGGCTGCGCCGGCCTTTGCCGAAGGTGACGCAGCAAACGGCGAATCCGTGTTTGGGCGCCAGTGCGTCGCCTGTCACGTGGTGCAGAATGATGCGGGCGACCTGCTTGCCGGCCGCAATGCAAAGGTCGGGCCGAACCTGTTTGGCGTGATCGGCCGCCAACCCGGCACCTACCCCGATTTCAAGTATGGCGCGGACATGATCGCCTACGGCGAAACCGGCGTTGTCTGGGGTGAGGAAAACTTTGTCAAATATGTCCAGAACCCGACCGCTTTTCTGCGCGAAGTGCTGAATAACCCCCGCGCCCGAGCCAAGATGGCTTTCCAGTTGCGCAACGAACAGGACGCAATGGACGTTTATGCCTTCCTCGCTACCTTTGCGACCGAAGGCGGCACCCCCACCGAACCGGCGCCCGCCAGTAATTAGGCCGCCCACGCTTGAAAATTCGGGCCGCGCATCAGGGATGATGCCGCGGCCTTTTCGTTGCCAGTTGCGGCTTGCCTTGCCCCTGCCTATAGCTTTTCGGGTTCAACCTGAAACATCCGGTGCCGGATTTCGCATTCGAGCGAAGCGAGAGGCAGCGAATATCCGATTCATGTTTAACCCGAAAAGCTTAATTGGTGGGATCAAACCGGGAGTAGTGCGATGGGACGATTGGAAGGCAAGACCTGCCTGGTGACGGCAGCCGGGCAGGGGATCGGTCGGGCGTCTGTCATTGCGATGCAGGCCGAAGGGGCAAAGGTATTCGCCACCGACGTCGATGCGGCCAAGCTGGCGGATTTGCCGGGTGTCGAGGCTTTCGCGCTTGACGTGACCGACGACGCATCAGTGGCGGCGGCGCTGGCTAGGGTCGGGGAGCCCGACGTGTTGTTCAACTGCGCGGGCTATGTGGCGCATGGCACGATCCTGGATTGCGACCCCAAGGACTGGGATTTCAGCATGACCCTGAATGTCACCGCGATGTTTCGAATGATTCGGGCGTTCCTGCCGGGGATGATTGCGAATGGCGGCGGGTCGATCATCAACATGGCGTCGGTCGTGTCGTCCATTGTCGCGATCCCCAATCGGTTCGCCTATGGCACATCCAAGGCCGCCGTGATCGGGTTGACCAAATCGGTCGCCGCCGATTTCATTACCCAAGGTATCCGCTGCAACGCGATCTGTCCGGGGACAGTGGAAAGCCCCTCGCTCGAAGGGCGGTTGCAGTCCACCGGCGACTATGACGCGGCGCGCAAGGCTTTCATCGCCCGACAGCCGATGGGCCGGATTGGTCGGCCCGAGGAGATCGCTGCGCTGGTCGTCTATCTGGCGTCGGACGAAAGCAAGTACACCACCGGGGTCGCGCATGTGATCGACGGTGGGTTGGCGAATGTATAGGGGATAATCATATGAAACTGCTGCGTTTTGGCCCGCTGGGGCAGGAAAAACCGGGGCTTTTGGCCGATGACGGTACGATGCGCGATCTGTCGGGCGTCGTTGCCGATATCGGCGGCGATGTGCTGTCGGATGCGGGGCTGGCGGCGCTGCGCAAGGTCGATCCCGCGACCCTGCCGGTGGTGCCCGAGGGCACCCGTTTGGGGGCTTGCGTCGCGGGCACCGGCAAAATGATCTGTATCGGGCTCAACTACTCCGACCATGCCGCCGAGACGGGGATGAAGGTGCCGCCGGAGCCGATCATTTTCATGAAGGCAACCAGCGCTATCTGCGGACCAGATGACCCGATCATCATCCCGCGCGGGTCCCAAAAGACCGATTGGGAGGTCGAGCTGGCCGTCATCATCGGCACCCGTGCCAAATACGTCACCAAGGCCGATGCGCTGAAGCATGTCGCGGGCTATGCCGTGACTAACGACGTGTCCGAACGGGCGTTTCAGACCGAGCGGTCGGGGCAGTGGACCAAGGGCAAATCCTGCGACAACTTTGGTCAGTTGGGGCCGGTTCTGGTGACCCGCGACGGGGTGCCAGATCCGCAGGATCTGGCGATGTGGCTGACGGTGAACGGGGTGAAAAGGCAGGACGGATCGACCCGCACGATGGTTTTCGGCGTGGCGCATCTGGTCAGCTACCTAAGCCAGTTCATGACCCTGCATCCGGGCGACGTGATTTCCACCGGCACCCCTCCGGGTGTTGGCATGGGGCAAAAACCGCAGGTGTTTCTAAAGCCCGGCGACGTTGTCGAACTTGGGATCGCCGGGTTGGGCCAACAGCGGCAGAATGTGATCGCCGACACCTAAGTCCAGAAAAACCGGGTAAGGTGATAAAAGACGGGCGCGGCGAAAACGACTGAATCGAGTTGATCAACAAATCCGCCCTGACCGGGGATCAGGTGCGACCAGTCCTTGACACCGCGATCCCGCTTGATCGCGGCAAAGACAATATTGCCGCCCATGCCGACCAGCGACGCCGCCCCCGCCATCGCCATCGCGGGCAGGATGCCAAAAGGCGTCAGCCAGGCCAGCGCGGCCCCGATCAGCATCGCCGATCCGACGCCACAGATCATCCCTTCGAGGGTTTTCGGTGACAGGCCGTGCGCGATCCTAGTGCGCCCAATCCGGCGGCCAAAGAAGTATTCGAGCAGGTCGCCGCATTGCACGACGATGACAAGGAACGGGATGAGAAGGATCGCCCGGTCGCCGTAGCCCGGGACGTCGAGCGTCATCAGCGCCGGCACATGGCTGACGCAAAAGACGGTGATCATCAGCGCCCATTGGGTTTCAGCGACCCGGATCAGGAACCGATGCGCATCGCCGCGCAGGGCCGAGACGATGGGCAGCAGCAGGAAGGCATAGACCGGGATAAAGACGGTCAGCAGGCCGCTCCACCCCATGCCGACAAAGAGGTATTGCAGCGGCAGGACGACGAAGAACGCCAGTGCCAGCGACAGGTGATCGGCCCGGACCTTGGTCGTGAGCGTCAGAAATTCCCGCAGGGCGGCAAAGGATGCGAAGCCGAACAGCAGCACGACGCCAAAGCGCCCGATGATCAGCGCCAGCGACAGCAGTATGACCATGCCCCACCAGCTTTGAACCCGCAGCATATAGGTTTCGAGGACCGGGTTGACGGTGTCGACGGGTTGGCGGGCGCGGACGAATTCGCCAAAAAACGTCAGCACCAGCAGGATGCCGCAACCGGCCAGCGACAACAGGATCAGGTCGAGGGTGGTTTCGCTCATGACGCCACCGATGGCGCGAGGGCGGCGAGGGATGCACTGGCGCGGGCCAGAAACGCATCTTTGGTTTCGTCAGTGTTGACCTTTATCGGGGGCCCGAAGGTCACGGTGCAGATCAACGGCAGCGGGATCACCTCGCCCTTGGGCATGATGGTGTTGAGGTTGGCGATCCATGTCGGCACCAGATCGACACCGGGGCGGGCCTTGCCGATGTTGTAGATGCCGGCCTTGAACGGCAGTAGCAGGTCGTCGCCCATGTTGCGCTTGCCTTCGGGGAAAATGATCAGCGATGACCCGTCGTCGATGGCGGCGATGATCTTTTCCATCGGGTTGTCATTTACCTCGGGGCGGCGATCAATCAGCACCGCCTTGAAAATGTCGCGCCCGGCAAAGGCGCGCAGGCGGCCGGTCAGCCAGTAATCGGCGGCGGCGACGGGCCTTGTCTGGCGGCGCAGGGCGGGCGGCAGGACTGACCAGATCATCGGCATATCGCCGTTGCTGGTGTGGTTGGCGAAATAGACGCGCTGGCGCGGCACAGGTTCGATGCCTTGCCAGTCGGCCCGCACAGCGGTGATGAAACCGGCAAACAGCCGGATCGCCTGTCCGGCGATTTCGGCTGCGACATTGGTGAGAAAGCGGTTCATGGATTTACCCTGACGTGGCGGCGCGGCTTTGAAAAGGGGATGCCCCGCCCGTTTGTGGGGCAGGGCATCCGGGGTCTTAGTTTTTGTCGACGTATTCAGAGAGCATCCGCTCGTTGCGGGCCTCCTCAAGCCGCTGGATGCGGTCTTCGGACAGGCGGTCGTCAAAGCGGTATTTGACGAAATTGACCAGCGCCATACAGAGCATCAGGACGCCGATGGCCCAGTAGCCTTTGGTCGACAGCGGCACGTCGGGGGACATGTAAAGCGAGGCGGCCAGCATGAACAAGGCGACGATCACGCCGACGAGGTTGAACAGCATGATGACGGCATTATCGGAACGGGTGGGGTTCATTTTTATCATCCTTTGATGGGGTTGAGGTTAGTGTTGTTTGGCTTTCAGCCGGGCCAGCACATCGTTGGCTGTGGTCCGGGTCGCGGTGCCGAAACCCTGATCCGACATGCGGTCGGCAAGGCTGTCGTGGGTCAGGTCGCGGTCGATGTCGCGCAGGATTTCCGACTGTTCGAACGGGTCGTCGCGGCCAAGGACGCGGGCGATCAGCTCTTCGGCCTCTTCGACCGAGGCTGACCCGCGATTGGTGGAATTCAGACGCACCTGAATATCCTGTTCGCGGCGCACCGCGCGGGCCTGAATCGCGCCTTGTTTCAGGTCGATGATCCGGCGATGCCCAGCTTCGATCGAGGTGCGCAGGCGCATCACCTTGTGGTCCAGCCGGGCAAGGGTTTCGGCCCTTATCGCCGCCTCGTTTTCCATCTGCGCGATGGCGCGGGCGGCCTCGGTCGTCATGTCTGCACGGTCGTTGTCCAGCGCATCCTGGGCGCGGGCCAGCATGTCGGCGATGCGCGAATCCAGCGCCTGTTTCTGCCGCTCTTCGCTGCGCTGCCTTTGGATCAGGCTGGCCAGCGTCGCCTTGGCGGCCTTGAGGCTGGCGTCGGCTTCGCGGATCTTCTGGTCGATCAGTTCGATGGCAAAGGCGTCGCGCACACGGTCTTCGGCGCGGGCATTGGCTCCGGTGATCAGGGTCGCAAGGGTCTTGAACATCGTCGGTTCCTTTCGTGAACACTGTTCATGAATTGCATATAGCAAGTCAGTGAACGTCGTTCAAGATAAAAATGAACGACGTTCAGGAAACCGATTGTTTCTGGGTCAGTTGTCGCAGCAGCAGGCCGATCATCCGGTCGATCTGTTCAGCAGGGACGCCGGAACTGGCGCGATCCAACCCCAGCAGGACAATGCCGTGAACCGATGAAAACAGCGCACGGGTCATCAGCGCCCGGTCGTTGACCGCCATTTGGGGAAAGATTACCGCCAGCGGCGCGTCGATATAGGCCAGCAGGCGGGCCATGTCGCGCAGATACCAGTCGGGCGCGTCCTGCCCGGCAGGGCGGTCCACATCGAACAGCGCCCGCCAGACGTTGTGATTGTCGGTGGCAAAGCGGTGATAGCCGCCCGACATGGCGACCAATTGTTCAACCGGGTCCATCGGCGCCTCGGCGAGGGCCTCGCTCACCGTTGCGCCCAGACGTTCAAAGGTGCGGGCGTTGACCGCCAGCACAAGGTCGGTCAGGTCGCCAAAGACGTTGTAGATCGCCCCGACAGCGCAGCCCGCCTGCGCCGCAAGGTCACGCGCCCGCAGGGCAGGCAGCCCTTCGGCGGTGATCGTCGCCTCGGCGATGTCGATGAGTTTTTCACGCAGCGCCTTGCGACGCTTTTCGACGATGCCGGCCATTGGATCCTCCTTGAACGTAGTTCATGAATAGACCGCGCAGGCGGCAATTGAAACCCCCCCCGCTAGGCCTTGATCGGCGCACCGCCCGCAAAGTTGTTGGCGTCATGATAGCTGATCGGCGCTTCCTGCATCTGCAAATGCAACCCGGTGTCGGTCAGCGGATGGGCGCGGGCCAACGCCTCGTCGAAATCAATGCCAAGGCCCGGTCCGGTCGGCAGTTCGATATATCCACCCTCGACCCGGATCGTGTTCTTGATCAGGGCGCTGTGGAACGGCGTCTCGATGGTTTCGGCCATCAGGATGTTGGGGATGCTGGCGGCAAGTTGGATATTCGCCGCCCATTCGACGGGACCGGCATAAAGATGCGGGGCCATCTGGGCGTTGTAGGTCTCCGCCAGCGCCGCAATCTTCTTGCCCTCCCAGATGCCCCCGGACCGCCCAAGTGCCGGTTGCAGGATGCTGACGCCGTGACGCAGCACTTCGGCGAATTCGGCCTTGGTCGTCAGCCGCTCGCCCGTCGCCACGGGGATCCGCACCGCAGCCGCGACCCGCGCCAAATCGGCGGGATTGTCGGGCGGCACGGGTTCCTCAAACCACAGCGGGCTGTAGGGTTCCAGCGCCTGCCCCAGCCGGATCGCGCCGCCGGTGGAAAACTGCCCGTGGGTGCCGAACAGGATGTCGGCCCGGTCGCCCACTGCCTGGCGCACCGCCTTGCAGAACGCGACCGACAGGGAAATGTCGGACAGCGCGGGCATGTGGCCGCCGCGGATCGTATAGGGTCCGGCGGGGTCGAATTTCACTGCCGTATAGCCCTTGTCCACCATCGCCAGCGCCGCCTCGGCGGCCATGTCGGGGCTGGCCCAGAAATCGGGCAGGGCGTGGCCCTTTTGCGGATAAAGATAGGTATAGGCCCGCACCCGGTCGTTCATCCGGCCGCCGATCAGGGCATGCACCGGGCGGTCGCGATCCTTGCCCAGAATGTCCCAGCAGGCGATCTCAAGGCCACTCCACGCTCCCATCACCGTCAGATCGGGGCGCTGGGTGAACCCGGCGGAATAGACCCGGCGGAACATCAGCTCGATATTCTCGGGATTCTCGCCAGCCATATGGCGTTCAAAAACGTCGCGGATGACGGCCTTCATCGCCTCTGGCCCGACGCTGGAGGCATAACATTCGCCATACCCAACGACGCCGGTGTCGGTCGTCACCTTGGGGATGATCCAGTACCGCCCGCCCCAGCCGGGAGCCGGGGGCGAGGTGATGATGACATCGAGATCGGCGAGTTTCATGGCAGCGACCTTTTCTTACAACTTCTTTTGGCCAAAATTATCCCGGGGGGCGGCCCGGTACAGGACGGGGGGCAGCACCCCCCTCAGCCCTTGCCAAAGACGATGACATTGCGTTTGGCCGACCCGGTGCGGGTATCTGCGATGGCCTCGTTGATCTGCGCCAATGGATAACGCCCCGATATCAGCTCGTCCAGTTTCAGGCGCTTTTGCTGATACAGGTCCACCATCCAGGGGATGTCCCGCTTGATCACCGCATTGCCCATTTTCGATCCGACCATCCCCTGACTCCAGGCCGCAAGGTTGGTGATTTCATAGCTTGAGGTCTGCCCGGTATGGGGCATCCCGACCAGCACGATATTGCCGCCCTTGCCGATGTAATTGACCGCCTGTTCATAGGCTTTGGCCGACCCGACGGTGACAAACACCGCATCCGCGCCGCGCCCCATGATTGCCTGCGCGGCGACCCAGGGTTCGGCCTCGGTCGCCAGCACGCCATCGGTCGCGCCGAATTCGCAGGCGATCGCCAGTTTTTCCTCGGACATGTCCACCGCAATGATCCGCCGCGCCCCGGCGATCCGCGCACCCTGAATCGCGTTTAGTCCGACACCTCCGGCACCGATCACGACGCAATCCTGCCCGGCCCGCAGTTTGGCGGCGTTAACCACTGCGCCGATCCCGGTGATCACGCCGCAAGCGAGCAGGGACGCCGCGTCAAGCGCCATATCCGCAGGCACCCGCACCACCTGGCTTTGATCCACGACCACCATCTCGGCAAAGGCCCCGCAGGCCATCGCCTGATGCAACTTGCCACCATCGGCGGTTTTCAAAGGTCCGTGGTCGCCGTCAAAGGCGGTGTCGCAGGCGGTCGGCTTACCCTCGGAACAGGGGGCGCAATGGCCGCAGGCGCGGATCAGCGTCACCACGACCGGATCGCCGATACTGATGCCGCGCACCAAATCGCCCAGTGCCGTCACATGCCCCGCCGCCTCGTGGCCATAGACCGCTGGCAGCGACCCGCCCCAACCGCCGTCCATATAGGTGATGTCGGAATGGCAGATCGCGCAGGCGGCCAGCGTCACCTCGACCTCGGCCCCTTGGGGCGCGCGCAGGGCGACCTTTTCGATGGAAAGAGGTTGGCCGAATTCATGGCAGACGGCGGCGTCGATCAGCGGCATTTTCAGCATCCTTGAGGAAAGTGTTTTGCGTGACATCCACTGCCGTGCGGGCAGGCGCAATCCCCAAACCGACGGTTCCGTCGCAGACATGACTTGGATCAGCGATGGCCGATCCGGATCAGGAAGCCTTGCAATGCCGCGGCAAAGGCGATGGGCTAATCGACGCAAGGCAGATGCGCGGCGCTGCGGATCAGGTTGAACGTCGCTCCGGGGATCTGCCATGCGCCCCCTGTCGTCGGGGTCGATGGGCGCAACCTGGCCCACAGGGTCAAGCCGCAATCAGGTCGACAGCACCCCGGCGCCAACAAGCACAATAAGGCCGCCCGCCACGTCGCGCCCGGTCAGTCTTTCGCCCATCCACGCGGCGGCCATCATGACAATCACCGACTGAACAGGCGGGAAAACCTGACCTGCCGAATTTAGGCCAAGGCGCGGGCGAACACTACCGGATCGACGTTGCCGCCCGATGCGACCGCGATCACCGCGTCACCCGCGATAGAGCCAGGATGATACAAGGCCGCCGCCAGCGCCACCGCCCCGCCGGGTTCGATGACGATGCGCAGATGGGCGAATGCGGCGGCCATCGCGCGCAGGCAATCGTCCTCGCTGACCACGATCCCGGGGCCGCAGAGGCGTTGCAGAATCGGAAACGTCAGATCGCCGGGTTGCGGCGTGATGACCGCATCGCAGATCGATCCCGACAGGCGGGCATTGCGTTCGATCTTGCCACTGGCCAGCGACCGGGTCACGTCGTCGAACCCCTCAGGTTCGACCGGGCGGGCGCGCAGGCCGGGAGCGTCAGCCGCGAGTGCCAGCGCGATGCCCGACGTCAGTCCGCCGCCGCCACAACAGACCAGCACATCGGCGGTGTCGATCCCCAAGGCATTGGCGTCAGCCGCGATTTCCAGCCCGGTGGTGCCTTGCCCGGCGATCACCTGCGGGTCGTCGTAGGGTCTGATCAAGGTCAGGCCGCGTTCAGCCGACAGTTTCGCCCCAATGGCGTCGCGGTCTTCGCTGGCGCGGTCATACAGCACCACCTCGGCCCCCAAGGCCCGGGTGTTGGCGATTTTGACGGCGGGCGCGTCGGCGGGCATGACGATAACGCAGGGCGCGCCATGTGCCTGCGCGGCCCGCGCCACGCCCTGCGCATGGTTGCCGGATGAAAACGCGATCACCCCGGTTTTGAGGGCGTTATCTGTCAGCGCCGACACCGCCGACCAGCCGCCCCGCGCCTTGAAACTGCCGGTGAATTGCAGACATTCAGGTTTCACGAAAACCCGCCGCCCGGCGATGGCGTCCAGTGCCGGGTCGCACAGCAAAGGGGTGCGGCGCACATTGCCGTCAAGCCGTTTTGCGGCGGCGCGGATCATTTCGATGTTCATGGCAGTTTCCCAATCCAGCGGTGCAGCACGTCCAGCGCCTGCGATTCATCCAAAAATGGCACATGGCCGCGCCCCGGCACATCGGCACGGATCATGTCGGGGCGGCGACGGGCCATTTCATCGGCGGTTTCCTTGGTCAGCAGGTCCGAATTGGCCCCCCGGATCAGCGCCAGCGGCAATTCCTGAAGTGCGTCGAACAGCGGCCACAGATCGGGTGCCGGCTGCGCCCCGCTTGCCAGCACCGCATCGCGCAGTTTCGGGTCGTAACGGATCACCAACCCCTCGGGCGTTTCGCGGCACTGCTGTTCCACCTCGGCCCGCCAGCGCGCCAGCGGCACTTCCTTGAAGTGGGTCCACAGATTTGCCCGCGCATCTGCCGCCTCATCATAGGTCTTTTGCGCCGGATTGCGCCCGATATAGCCCTTGATGACCTCCAACCCCTTTGGGTCGATCACCGGGCCGATGTCGTTCAGGGCGACCCCGGTCAGCCGGTCATGCGCCGTCGCCGCTAGCAGCATCGCGATCAGGCCGCCGCGCGAGGTGCCAAGGATCGCCGCCCGCTCCAGCCCCAGATGATCCATCAGGGCCAGCACATCCTGCGCCTCGACCGGGATCGTGTAGGTGGCGGGGTCGGCCCACTCGGACTGCCCGCGCCCGCGATAATCGGGACGGATCAGGCGGACGCCAGACAGGTGCGGGGCGACATGGTTGAAATCTGCACCATTCCGGGTCAATCCGGCCAGACAGATCAATGGCTTGCCCGACCCCTGATCGGAATAGTGCAAGGTCAGGCCATCGGCGCTGCGGAACTCAGGCATCAGATCAGCTCCGGTATGGCGGTCAGATCGGGGATGATGTGGTGCGGCGTGGCATAGAGCCGGTCCACCGGGTCGCCCGCCCGATTGACCCAAACGGTGCGAAACCCGTACCCGGCAGCCCCGGCGGCGTCCCAGCCGTTGGACGATACGAACAACACCTGCTCGGGCGCGCAACCGAACTGCGCCCCGACCAGATCGTAAACTCGCGCGTGCGGTTTGAACACGCCGACAGCTTCAACAGACAGCACCGCGTCCAGACTATCGGCGATCCCCGCCGACCCCACTGCTGCCGCCAACATGTCGGGCGTCCCGTTCGACAATATCGCGCAAGCAGTTCCCCGCGCCCGCAACGCCGCCAGCATCGCGGGCACTTCGGCAAAGGCGGGCAATTCGCGGTACAACGCCAGCAAGCGGTCGCGCAGGGCTGGGTCGTCCAGCCCCGAAGCCTCCAGCGCCCAATCCAGCCCGTCTTGCGTCACCTGCCAGAAATCGCAGTGCCGGTCAGCGACGGCGCGCAGCCAGGTGTATTGCAACTGCTTGGCCCGCCAATCCCGCGCCACCTGTGGCCAGACCGCGCCCAAGGCGGCGAAACGCGGCTCTTTAGCCGCCAATCGCGCCGCCGCATTGACGTCGAACAGGGTGCCGTAGGCGTCGAAAACGCAGGTGGTGATCGCCACGTTCAACCCATGTCCGGCGGGCCGGATTCAGCCGCCGCCGGGTCCATCCACAGCGGTTCCCAGATATGACCATCGGGGTCGGCGAAGGCGCGGGAATACATGAACCCCATGTCCTGCGCGGGACGCGGTTCGTTGCCGCCTGCTGCCAGCGCCGCCGTCACGATCCGGTCCACGCCCGCCTTGTCGTCACAAGACAGGGCGATCAGGTGCTGACTTTGCTTGGCGGCGTCGCCAATCGGCAAGGGGGTGAATTCGGCGAATTTTGCGTGGGTCAGGATCATCACATAGATGTTCTCGGAAATCACGACGCAAGCGGCGGTCGGGTCTGAAAACATCTCGTTGATGGTAAATCCGATCGCTTCGTAGAACGCCCGCGATCGTGGCAGGTCAGCGACCGGCAGGTTGACGAAAATACTGCGTGGCATGGCGAATCCCCCTTTGCATCTGGCAAATCCTCGACCTGTCGCAACTCCCGCGCAAGTCATTCTTCCGCGCCTAAATGCTGGCGGGGGTGTGGCGGCAGTCAGCCCCCCGCTGCGCCCGTCAGATCAGGTTTTCCGGCTGCGGCATCCCGATCACGTGATAACCGCCGTCGACATGAATGACCTCGCCCGATGTGAACCCGCCCGCGTCCGACGCCAGATAAACCGCCGTGCCGCCGATGGCCTCGAGCGTCGCGTTCGACCGCATCGGCGCGTTCTGTTCGGTATGGCGAAAGGTCCGGCGCGCCCCGGCGATGGCGGATCCGGCAAGGGTTTTCATCGGCCCCGGACTGATCGCGTTGACCCTGATCTTTTGCGGCCCAAGGTCGTTGGCCAGATAGCGCACCGCACTTTCCAGCGCCGCCTTGGCGACCCCCATGACGTTGTAGAACGGCGTCACCTTGTTGGCGCCCTCGTAGGTCAGGGTCAGGATGCAGCCGCCGTTGGGCATCAGGTCAGCGGCGCGGCGGGCAACATCGATCAGCGAAAAGCACGATATGGTCAGCGAATTCTGGAAATTGGCGCGGCTGGTGTTGATGAACCGGCCCGCCAACTCGGCCTTGTCGGAATAGGCGATGGCGTGGACCACGAAATCGATTGTGCCCCAGCGGTCGCGCAGCATCGCAAAGGCGGCGTCCATCGATGCATCGTCATTCACATCGGTGTCGATCAACATGTCGCTGTCGACGGATGCGGCCAGCGGTTCGACCCGGCTGCGGAACATCTCACCCTGATAGCTGAAGGCCAGTTCGGCGCCGGCGGCGTGCATTTCGCGCGCGATGCCCCAGGCGATCGACCGTTCGTTGGCAACGCCCATAATCAGGCCGCGCTTGCCCTGCATGCCGATGGTCATAAGGTCATCCGATCACTGGTTGAATTTCGACAGTAGCATCGACCCATTGGTGCCGCCAAAGCCGAAAGAGTTGGTCATGACGGTGTCCAGCCCTGCGTTTTCCACCAGCCGGGTCGCAATCTCAGCCGGTTTCAGCGCCGGGTCGAGGGTTTCGACATTGATCGACGGGGTGATGAAATCGCTCTGCAACATCAGCAGGCAATAAACCGCCTCGGAGGCACCTGTCGCGCCCTGGCTGTGTCCGGTCATCGATTTGGTGCTGCTGATCGGCGGCGTCTGGCCGTCGCCAAAGACCCGGCGCACCGCCTCGACCTCGCCCACATCGCCGACCGGGGTGCTGGTGCCGTGGGCGTTGATATAGCTGACTTTACGACCCTTGGGCAGCGTATCCAGCGCCAGCCGCATCGCCCGTTCACCGCCTTCGCCCGAGGGCGCGACCATGTCGTGCCCATCGCTGGTGGCGGCGAATCCGGTCACTTCGGCGTAGATTTTCGCGCCGCGCGCCTTGGCGTGTTCCAGCTCCTCAAGCACGACCATCGCGCCGCCGCCCGCGATGACGAACCCATCGCGGCCCGCGTCAAAGGCGCGCGAGGCCTTGGTCGGCGTGTCGTTGTATTTCGACGACATCGCACCCATCGCATCGAACAGGCAGGACAGGGTCCAGTCCAGTTCCTCGGCGCCGCCGGCGAACATGATGTCCTGCTTGCCCAGCATGATCTGTTCGCTGGCTGCTCCGATGCAATGCAGGGACGTGGAACAAGCCGAGGTGATCGAATAATTGATGCCTTTGATATGGTAGGCCGTGGACAGGTTTGCCGATATGGTCGAGCCCATGCATTTGGGCACTGCGAACGGGCCGATCCGCTTTGGGCTGCCGGTTGACAATACGGTTTGGTGCGCTGCGAACATGGCGCTGGTCGACGGCCCGCCCGATCCCGCAATCAGGCCGGTGCGCGGGTTGACCACGTCGGTCTCGTCCAGTCCCGCATCGGCAATCGCCTGCGCCATCGCGATATGGGCATAGGCCGCGCCGGGGCCCATGAACCGGAGGGCGCGTTTGTCGACGTGTTCGGCGGGGTCGATCTTGACGGTGCCTGCTATCTGGCTGCGAAAGTTCCGCTCGGCCATCTCGGCGCTGGCCTCGATGCCAGAGCGCCCGGCGCGCAAAGACACCTCGACCTCGGCCGCAGAATTGCCAATGGGCGACACGATCCCCAGACCTGTAACGACGACACGGCGCATGGGCGCACTCCTTTGTCCTTGCGGGAACTATGTAGGGCAGGGGGACGTGAGGGGGCAAGGCGAAAGGGGTGGGGCGACCGATCGAGCCGGCGCGACAAGACTTGTCTGGTCACGGCGGACCGGGCAAACCAGTCATGCAGAGCGCAAAATTTTATCCATTTTTCGACCCTTTGCCAATTCATCGACAAGTTTATCCAGATACCTGACCTTTTGGGTCAGGGGATCGGTAATTTCCTCAACCCGGTGGCCACAGATAACACCTGTAATCAGAGAGGCACACGGATTCAGCCGGGCCTGATCAAAGAGGGTTTCAAAATTCGCTTCCGCCTCGATCAGTGCTTTGATCTGCAAGTCGTCAAAGCCGGTCAGCCATCTGATGACTTGGTGCAATTCGTCCCGCGTCCTGGCCTTTTTCTCGACCTTCGCAAGATACAGCGGATAGACTTTGGCAAAGGACATTTTTGCGAAAGCCTGGTTTTGGGTGTTTGCGCCGACCATGAGATTTTCCGCTAGATTCGGGCCATGCGGGCCGTGAATTCGACAGTTCAGGCGGTCTTGTCAGTTGACATCGCGTTCAACAATGCTGTTGCCAACATCTGATGCGATGTTGGGCCGATTTCAACTCTCGCTTAATGCGACCTTCATGTCCTTGACCAGATAGATCACCTCGCCGTCCGCCTCGACCCGGCCATCGGCGACGCCCATCGTCAGGCGGCGGGATTGGATCGCCTTGGTGAAATCGACGTGGTAGGTCAGCAGCTTGCGGTCAGGGCGGACCATCCCGGTCAGCTTGACCTCGCCCACGCCAAGGGCATAACCGCGCCCCTGCCAGCCGCGCCAGCCGAGGTTGAAGCCGGTCAGTTGCCAGAGGCCGTCGAGGCCCAGACAGCCGGGCATGATCGGGTTGCCGGGGAAATGGCAGGCGAAAAACCACAGGTCTGGCGCAATGTCGAATTCGGCCGTCACATGCCCCTTGCCGTGCGCCCCGCCATCGGCGGATATGTCGGTGATCCGGTCCATCATCAGCATCGGCGGTTCGGGCAATTGGGCGTTGCCGGGGCCGAAAAGTTCGCCGCGGGCACATTGTAGAAGGGCGTCGCGGTCAAAGCTGTTGGGGTAGGTGGCCATGCGTTGTCTTGTCCCGTATCGGTGCGAAATCGTCATCATTCATCGTCTAGCACCCTGATGTAAATAAGGGCAAGGGCGCTGGCCCCGCGCCGGTCTTGGTGGGATCAGGCACGATTCCATTTGAAACAGGGGCGAAATGCCCGATATGTTGACGCAGCATGAACGTCCAAGTGAACCCATCGCCCAGTGCGGCCGATCGCAGCACCGACTGGCTGGCCCGCGCCAACCTGCGCCCGACCCGGCAGCGGGTGGCCTTGGCGACGTTGCTGGTAGGCGACGGCTGCGACCGGCATGTGACGGCGGAATGGCTGTTCGACGCCGCCAGTCGCGCCGGCGAACAGGTCTCGCTGGCGACGGTTTACAACACGCTCAAGGCGTTCTGCGACGCCGGGCTGATGCGCGAGATCACGGTGGACGGATCGAAAAGCTATTTCGATACCAATATGTCGGATCATCCGCATTTCTATTGGGAAGATACTGCGCAACTGACCGACGCCCCGGCTGACCAGCTTGAGATCGCGCGGTTGCCGCAAGTGCCCGAGGGGGCCGAGATCGCGGCGGTCGATGTGGTGATCCGGCTGCGGCGAACCTGACGCGCGGGATGGGTCGAGGCCCATCTTACCTTTTGGATTTTCGCACATCGCAAGCTGGGTCTTAACCCAGCCTTAACCACGCGCCCCGCAATCTGCCGACATGACAGCATACCGGCGCCTTTACATCCCCGGCGGGACCTTCTTTTTCACGGTGCGGCTGGCGGATCGCCGATCCGACCTGCTGGTCGCCCGCATCACCCTGCTGCGCGACTGTTTTGCCGCGGCCCAGGCCCGCTGGCCGTTCAGCATCGACGCCGCCGTGGTCCTGCCCGATCACCTGCACATGATCTGGACGCTGCCACCGGGGGACAGCGATTTTTCCGCCCGCTGGCGGCTGATCAAGGCGGCGTTCTCGCGCCATGTCGATGGACCCGCGCACCTGCCGCCTTCGCTGGCGCGGCGCGGCGAAAAGGGGATCTGGCAGCGCCGGTTCTGGGAACACGCGATCCGGGACGATGCCGACTATGACGCGCATCACCGCCTGATCCTGCAGGCCCCGGTGCAGGCCGGGCTGGTGGCGCGGGTGCAGGACTGGCCATATGCGTCGGTGCATCGCGATTTGCGGCGCGGGATGACGCTGCCGCAGGGGGCGGTGGCGGGGTTTGCGGGGCGCGATGGGTCAAGACCCATCTTACGCCACGCCGGGTAAGTCGGGTTTTGAACCCGGGCTGCGCAAAGGCAGCGCGGTTGCATGGCGAAATCGTTTAGTTACAGGAGGCAGAATCCGCTGATTGTCCGGCGCGGCGAAACCGAAAGTAATATGAATGCGACCAATGCAAGCGGTCGCCATCCCGTAACGCGGAAAGGCTTTCAACTGATTCGCAATTCGCCCCAAAATTGGGCGATTTGCGATCTGGCTTTTTCCATCAAAAGTAGTTCCGCGCGAGCGGTTCGGGTTCGCACGAAAACACCTCGGTTCGGAGCGAACTGCGATTTGTTCGAAAGTCATTCCGCTTTAGAACCACTGCCCGGGCTCCATCAACCCCAGATCAAGCAGTTGCTGCGAATGCCAGGTGAACGGGGCGGAATTGTGCCATTTGAAGGTGTGGATATCGAAGGTCGAACCGGGGTTGCGCTTTAGCGCCTTGGCGGTGCGGAACGAACAGATCGCTGCCGTCAGATTGTGGTGCCAGGGGCAGGCGTAGGTGTTGTATTCGGGGTCGTTGAACGTGTGGTCGGCCCGGATTTTCAGCCCCGGCTTGGCCCGAAACATCGAGACCCGGTCGATCCGGCGTCGCGGTGCCGGGATATGTTCCTCGAACCGCCAACGCAGGCCGCCAAAGAAATCCAGTTGACGTTCGCGCGGCTTGTTCTTTTCGTCGTTGCGGGCCAGCGCGTAATAGCCTGATTTGTCCAGATGCGCGTCGTCCAGCGACACTGCACCGGGGTGCTGCCCGAGATCGCCGGCGTAGAGGTCGATTACATAGGTCAGCACCGCGTCGCGGCGTTCTTCGACCATGAACTGCACCATCTCGCCGACACTGCGGTGTTCGCTGAACGGATAAAACAGGTATTCGGCGTTGAAGCAGTAATAGAACCAGACCCCGGGTGCGGCCGCGATGACGCCATTCACCACCTGCTCGAACGCGTGGTCACCCTGCATATCGCAGTCAACGCGTGTCACCAACGGCGTGACCCGGTCAGGAAACACGATTTCGGGCGAGGCAAAGGCGATCAGTTTGGCGAACCCGATGTCGGCATGGTGGCGGATCGTGGTTTCGATCTCGGTTGCGTCTTCGACCAGAATCAGGGCGACCGGGCCCTTGGCCAGATCGCCGCGCCCGTCCGCAAGAAAGGATTTGAGTGAGCCGTAGCGTGCCATCGGGTCCATCGTTCAGCCAATAGGCGCAGAATCGGTTAATTCGGCGTGCATTGCAAGCCGCCGCCCCGGTTGCTAAAGCGGTTCAGGTTTTGATGGAACCACCCGGATCGGAAATCGGGTTCGCGCAAAGCGAGAGGCAGCGAATTTCGATTCCGTTGAAACCTGCACCGCACTGACCAAACACCGACCCGACGCCAAAGGACCATGCCGCCCCTGCCCGCCCCCAAAAAGCTGTTCATCAAGACTTACGGTTGCCAGATGAACGTCTATGACAGCGAACGCATGGCCGAGGCGCTGAGCGGGCAAGGTTATACCCTGACCGACAGTCAGGACAGCGCCGACATGATCCTGCTGAACACTTGCCACATCCGCGAAAAGGCATCGGAAAAGGTGTTTTCCGAACTCGGCCGCCTGAAACCGTTGAAAGACGCCCGCCCCGATCTGAAAATCGGCGTCGCCGGCTGCGTTGCGCAGGCCGAAGGGGCCGAGATCATGCGCCGCGCCCCGGTCGTCGATCTGGTCGTCGGTCCGCAAAGCTATCACCGCCTGCCAGAAATGGCCGCCGCTGTGGCCCAAGGCGGGCGCGCCCTCGACACCGATTTCCCGGTCGAGGATAAATTCGCCGTTCTGAAATCCCGCCCCAAGGCCGCGCGTGGCCCCAGTGCGTTTCTGACCGTGCAGGAAGGCTGCGACAAGTTCTGTGCCTTTTGCGTTGTCCCCTATACCCGCGGGTCCGAGGTCAGCCGCGCCGCAACCCGTGTGCTGGCCGAGGCCCGCGATCTGGTCGCCGCAGGGGTTCGTGACATCACCTTGCTGGGCCAGAACGTCAACGCCTACCACGGTCATGCCGGTGGCCTTGCCGGGTTAATCCGCGATCTGGCGGCCATCCCCGATTTGGCGCGGATCCGCTACACCACCAGCCACCCCAATGACATGGACGCCGCCCTGATCGCGACGCATGGCGACTGCGAAAAACTGATGCCTTATCTGCACTTGCCGGTGCAGTCGGGCAGCGACCGGATCTTGCGGGCGATGAACCGCAAGCACACGGCGGCGCAGTATATCGACCTGATCGGGCGGGTCCGCGATGCCCGCCCCGACATCCTGCTGTCGGGCGATTTCATCGTCGGGTTTCCGGGCGAGACCGACGCCGATTTCGACGCGACCCTCGATCTGATCCGCACGGTGGGCTACGGCATGGCCTATACGTTCAAATATTCCGGCCGCCCCGGCACTCCGGCGGCGGAAAAACCGCAACTGCCCGATTCGGTGGCGGACGCCCGGTTGCAGGCGGTGCAGGCGCTGGTCACGACCCAGCAAAAGGCCGCGCAAGATGCGATGGTCGGCAACGTGGTACAGGTGTTGTTCGAAAAACCGGGCCGTCAGCCAGGACAGATGGGCGGCAAGTCCGAACACCTGCACGCAGTCCATGTCACCGACCATCCGGCGATCGGCAGCATTGCGCCCGTCAGGATAATCGCCAGCGGGACGAACTCGCTGGCGGGCGTTATGGTGTGAGGCGGCTGCCCCGACCTGGGCCTAGCTGCGCGGTGATGTTAGAACGATGCGGCGCACTTCGGAGATCATGTTCTCAAGATTGCCCACAAGACTTTGATCGCGGCACACGCGCTGACCAAGTGCATTGGCGGTGGCGGGCGAATATCCGGCAGCGACCAAGCTGTCATAGAAGACGGCGTTCGGTCGATCCCAGATCACCTCGCGCCAGGGCCCGCGAAAGCAACTGACGACGATGGTCACCCCTTGAACCGTGTAACTGCCAGAGCCCGTCGCAAGCGCCCTGTTTTCAGCCGAAGCCACATTTGCAAACGCGGCGAACATCGCCGCGATCAAGACCATTTTCTTCATTCCCGTTACTCCTCGTTACGTTTATGCCCGGACCTCGGGACATTTCACAGCGGCGGTTACCCGGCCGATCGACGTTCGACAATTGCATGACGCCCCCACGGATCGGACATTCTGCCCGCAAATGGTGGCGGGCCTGACGCACCACCATTTCGCCATCATTTCGCCATCTTTTTGTCTAAAACTATCCGCACCGACAGGCCGAAGGCAATGATTAACGATGCTCTGCGCCTCATTGTTTCAAAACCGGAAACGAATGTCGTCATGATGCTGGATTGGTGCAAACCGAACAGGAATGCTCCGCCGAACACCGCCGCCCGATCGTTCAAATCAGGGTCGCCGACCCCGGATACCCCCTGACCCTTGGCAATCCTGACCGAAATTTCAAAGGCCGCGGCGCGATCCGCGGCCTTTTTTGTCATTCCGCCCTCACAATCGGGTGCGATCCCTTGCACCCGGCCGTCACAAGCGCCACCATTGATCTGACAACCAAAGGAGCCGTGTTTGCCCGCCAGCATCCTGACCCCGCCCGCCGACGCCATCGAGCAGGCCATCGAATTTCCCAACAACTTTTTGCTGATCGACCTTTGCGGTGAACACGACCGCAATCTGGCCGCGATCGAACAAAAGCTGACGGTGCAGATCATGCGCCGGGGCAACCATCTGTCGGTGATGGGTGACCCGGTTACGGTGGCCCTGGCCATCGACGTGCTACAGTCGCTTTATGCCCGGCTTGAATCCGGGCGCGGCATCGAACCCGCCGATATCGAACGCGAACTGCGCATGGGCGGCCCGTCGCCGCAGCAAACCGGCGATCAGATCGAGATGTTTCGCGGCGAGGGCCCGGATGGCCGCGTCGAAATCAAGACCCGCAAGAAACTTGTCGAACCGCGCACTGCCGCGCAAAAGGCCTATGTCAAATCGCTGTTCGACAATGAACTGGCGTTCGGTATCGGCCCCGCTGGCACCGGCAAGACCTATCTGGCCGTCGCCGTCGGCGTGAACATGCTGATCGGCGGCCATGTCGACAAGATCATCCTGTCGCGCCCCGCCGTCGAGGCGGGCGAGCGTCTGGGATTCCTGCCCGGCGACATGAAGGACAAGGTCGATCCCTATATGCAGCCGCTGTATGATGCGCTGAACGACTTTTTGCCCGGCAAGATGGTCGCCAAGATGATCGAGGAAAAGGTCATCGAGATTGCGCCGCTCGCCTTTATGCGCGGTCGCACGCTGGCCAACGCCTATTGCGTGCTGGACGAGGCGCAGAACGCCACGACGATGCAGATGAAGATGTTCCTGACCCGGCTTGGCGAAGGCTCGCGTATGGTCATCACCGGCGACCGCACCCAGATCGACCTGCCGCGCGGCGTCGCATCCGGTCTGCACGATGCCGAACGTCTGCTGAAAGACATTCGCAAGATCAGTTTCAACTACTTCACCTCCAAAGACGTCGTGCGGCATCCGCTTGTCGCTGCGATTATCGAGGCTTACGAGGCCGATGCGGGCTAGTCTGATTGTCGCGCAAAGACCGGCCCGACGTTTGTCTGGACTTTGCGATGCCCGCTGAGGTGGTGATCGAAGACGACCGCTGGCTGGCGGTCGGCCTGCAATCCCTGGCCGATACCGCCGTCGCGGCCACCCTTGCCCATTTGTCCTTGCCTGTCGCCCACGAGGTCGCCGTTCTGGCCTGCGACGACGCCCGGATTGCGGCGCTCAACGCCGATTTCCGCGCCAAGCCGACCCCGACAAATGTGTTGAGCTGGCCCGCCGAGGAGTACAATACCGCCCCCGGCAAAACCCCCGCGCCGCCGACCGAAACCGAACTGGGTGATATCGCCATCGCCTATGACACCTGTGCGCGCGAAGCCGCCGCCGCCAACACACCCCTCAGCGCCCACGCCACCCACTTGCTGATCCACGCCACCCTGCATTTGTTGGGCTATGACCACGAAACCGACCCTGACGCCACCGTGATGGAAGGGCTCGAGACAGAAATCCTTGGCAACTTGGGTCTTGCTGATCCATATGGGGCCGACCCATATAGGGATTGAATATGCGCGGGGCCGATCCCCGCAAGAAAGCAGGAGACGATGGGCGACACCACCGAGGGTCCTTTGAGTGCGGCGCAAAGCGCGCAACCGGACCTGATTGACGATACCGAACCCGAAGCCCAGGCGCGCGGGTTCTTCAGCCGGATATTCGAGGCGCTGACGCCAACGGATGCGGCCGCTGACGGGGATGCACCGCGCCAGCCTTCGGCGATGATCCCCAGCCCCGGCATTGGTAACCTGCGCCGACTGCGGGTCGATGACGTGGCGATCCCCAAGGCCGACATCACTGCGGTGCCCGCCAACATCGGCAAGGACGATCTGGTTCAGGTGTTTCGCACCTCCGGGATGACCCGGCTGCCGGTCTACGAGGGCACGCTCGATACCCCCATCGGCATCGCCAACCTCAAGGATTTCGCGCTCAAACACGGGTTCAACGGCGATGGCGCGGCGTTCAACCTGCGCGACATGGTGCGCCCGCTGCTGTTCGTTCCGCCCTCGATGCCGCTGGGCGTCCTGCTGCAAAAGATGCAGGCCGAGCGCATCCACATGGCCCTGGTTATCGACGAATACGGCGGCACCGACGGGCTGGTGACGATCGAGGATCTGATCGAACAGGTTGTCGGCGAGATTGCCGACGAACATGACATCGAGGAAGCCAGCACATTCGTTCAGGAACGCCCCGGTGTCTATCTGGCGCAGGCCAAGACCGCGCTTGAGGAATTCGAGGCCGAGATCGGCATGGACCTGACCGCGCACGACGAGATCGACGCGGAAGAGGTGGACACGCTGGGCGGCCTTGTCACCATGCTGGCCGGTCATGTGCCGGCAAGGGGCGAGGTCGTGGCGCACCCCGATGGTCCCGAATTCGAAGTGATCGATGCCGATCCCCGCCGGATCAAGCGTCTGCGGGTGCGGATGCCCGATGCGCAGAACGTCTGACATGCGACATGGCTGAAACCGGGTTCGGCCCCGGACAGGTGTCCGGGTGGCTGATGCAGGCGCATTGGGCGATCCGCGGCGTCGTCTTTGCCCTGCTCGGTATGGGCATGGCGACAGCACTTGCGCCGTTTGACCAGCCGGTCGCACTGATCGTCGGACTTGGCATTGCCTTTGTCCTGTTCTTGCGTGTCGGCACGTCCCGACGGGCGACCTGGATGGGCTGGGCACTGGGCACCGGCTATTTCGGCCTTGGTCTGCGCTGGATCGTCAATCCGTTCTACGTCGATGCGGCCAAAGACGGCTGGATGGCGCCCTTTGCCCTGATCCTGCTGGCGGCCGGTCTGGCGCTGTTCTGGGGCGTGGCCTTCGGATTTGCCCGTTGGCTGGGCGGCGGGGCTGGGCGGCAGGGACTGGCGCTGGCGGTTGGCTGGTCGCTGGCCGAACTGGCACGGGCGCATCTGTTCACCGGGTTTCCCTGGGCCGGGTTCGCCCAAGGTCTGATCGATACGCCTGCCGCATGGCTTGCGTCGTATCTGGGCGCCGACGGGCTGGCGGTGGGATTGCTTTTGGTGTTCGCGCTGTTCGTCTGGCTCGCCGACCGGGTCACGGCGCTGATCTATCCTTTGGGCGTGGCCGGGCTGATCGGTGTGGCGCTGCTGCCCCAATCGGAAGCCGCCACCCCCGGCGATGGCCCGATGATCCGGCTGGTCCAGCCCAACGCGCCGCAAAACGAAAAGTGGGATCCCGACCGGGCCCCGGTTTTCCTTGACCGGATGCTGCGGGCGACGGGTGCCGGGGCGGTGCCCGCGCTGGTGGTCTGGCCCGAAACCGCGATCCCCTATCTGCTCGAATACGCCGATCCGGTGCTGGCCGAGGTTGCCGACGCGGCCCGCGGTGCGCCGGTCGTGCTTGGGATCAACCGGCGCGACGGCCCGCGGTTTTACAACACGCTGGCAGTGGTGGGGCGCGGCGGCCTGGTGCAGTCGCTTTATGACAAGGTGCATCTGGTGCCGTTCGGCGAATATATCCCCTACGGCGACTGGCTGGTGCCCTTTGGGATCACCGCCTTTGCGGCCTCGCAGGGCGGCGGGTTCACCGCCGGTGAAACCTCGGGGCTGATCAACCTGCCGGGGATCGGCAAGGCGCGGGCACTGATCTGTTACGAAGGGATTTTCGGCGCCGAGGTCAACGTCGTCACCGAACGGCCCCGGCTGTTGCTGCTGATCACCAACGATGCGTGGTTCGGCCCCGACGCGGGACCGTTGCAGCATCTGGCGCAGGCGCGGCTGCGGGCTATCGAACAGGGGCTGCCGATGGTGCGGGTCGCCAATACCGGCGTGTCGGCGATGATCGACGGGCAGGGGGCGGTGGTGGCGTCATTGGGAATGGGGCAGACCGGGGCGCTTGACGTGGCGCTGCCTGCGGCACTGCCGGTGACGATCTATTCCCGGATCGGGGATTGGCCGCTGCGGTTGCTGTTGGCCGTTGCCGCGTTGAACCTGATCGCGGGCCGGGTGCGGAAATCGGTTGACCCTGCCACATCGCGGCCTTAGCGAGGGTCGATCAAACTCCCCGTCACAACGGCTTCCTGGCGTGACGGGCAAACATGAATGGAGCATTTCATGGCACGACAGAATTACATCTTCACCTCGGAATCCGTATCCGAGGGGCATCCAGATAAATTGTGCGACCGGATTTCAGACGCTGTTCTTGACGCATTCCTGGCCGAGGAAAACGAGGCGCGGGTCGCCTGCGAAACTTTTGCGACGACCAACCGCGTGGTGATCGGCGGCGAAGTGGGGCTCAGCACCAAAGAAAAAACCAGCGCATTCATGGACCGGATCGACGGAATTGCCCGCGATTGTATCCGCGACATCGGCTACGAGCAGGACAAGTTTCACCACGAAACGGTGGAAATCACCAATCTGCTGCACGAACAGTCGGCCCATATCAAACAGGGCGTCGATGCCGCCGAAGGCAAGGCCGAAGGGGCCGGCGATCAGGGCATCATGTTCGGTTTTGCCACCACCGAAACGCCTGAACTGATGCCGGCACCGATCCACTACGCCCACGCGATCCTGCGTCGTCTGGCCGAAGTGCGCAAATCGGGGGAAGAACCAACCCTGCTGCCGGACGCCAAAAGCCAGCTGTCGGTGCGGTATGTCGATGGCAGGCCGGTTGGCGTCACCTCGATCGTGCTGTCGCACCAGCACCGGCACGACACCCAGACCGGGGCCGACATCCGCGCCATCGTCGAACCCTACATACGCGAGGTTCTGCCCGAGGGCTGGATTGATGCCAGCACCGTCTGGCACGTCAACCCGACCGGCAAATTCGTCATCGGCGGCCCCGACGGCGACGCCGGGCTGACCGGGCGCAAGATCATCGTCGATACCTACGGCGGAGCGGCTCCGCACGGCGGTGGTGCCTTTTCGGGCAAGGATCCGACCAAGGTCGATCGCTCTGCCGCCTATGCCGCCCGCTATCTGGCGAAAAACGTCGTCGCGGCGGGCATGGCCGGCAAATGCACGATCCAGTTGTCCTATGCGATCGGCATCGCTGAACCGCTGTCGATCTACGTCGACACGCATGGCACCGGCGAGGTCGATCCGGCCGCGATTGAACGGGCGATCGGGCAGGTGATGGTGCTGACCCCCGCGGGCATCCGCAAGCATCTGGGGCTGAACAAACCGATCTATGCGCGCACCTCGGCCTATGGCCATTTCGGGCGGGCACCGGATGCCGATGGCGGTTTCGGCTGGGAAAAGACCGATCTGGTGGCGGCGCTGAAAAACGCATTGTAACGGTGGATGTGACGGGGGATGGGTTGAAACCCATCCTACATCCCGGTTTCTTTTGGCCCTAAATATTCCGGGGGGCCCGAAGGGCGGGGGCAGCGCCCCCTCCAGACCCCCCGGCGATAGGGGTAAGGTGGGTTTCAACCCACCCCCCCGTTGCCAGCCGTCCGGCGCATTGCTATGGCCTAACCCCATGTCCGACAGCCATCACCCCAAAGGCGCCCCGTGGCGCAATTTCTATGGCCGGATCCGGGGCAAGACGATCCGGGCCAGCCAGCACGACTATCTGGACAACGACCTTGACCCCCTCAGTCCCGGTGCGGTCAGTTGGGAAGCCAACCCGGACCGCACCCCGCTGGACCTGACCGCGCTGTTTGGTGGGCGGGACGTCTGGTTGGAAATCGGTTTTGGCGGCGGCGAACATCTGGTCGGTGTCGCGGCGGCCAACCCGCAGATCGGCATCATCGGGGCGGAACCCTTCGTCAACGGCGTCGCCATGCTGCTGGGCAAGGTGCGCCGCGCCGGTGTTACCAATCTGCGGGTGCATCCGGGCGACGTGCGCGATCTGTTCGACGTGCTGCCGGCGGGGTCGATCCGCAAGGCATTTCTGAACTATCCCGATCCCTGGCCTAAAACGCGCCACCACCGCCGCCGCTTTGTCACCCAGGACCATCTGCTGCCGCTGGCCGCCGTCATGGCCAAAGGTGCGCAGTTCCACGTTGCCACCGACATCCCGGACTACGTTCGCCAGACCCTGAAAGATGTGCCCCTGGCCGGATTTGCGCGCGACGACGCCGACATTCACTCCCCTTGGGACGGCTGGATTTCCACCCGCTACGAACAAAAGGCTTTGCGCGAGGGCCGCGTGCCGCATTACATGACGTTCCGCAAGCCGTGAGTGCGGACGCTCCACCGGGAGTATTTTCGGCAAAATGATACCCCGGCGATTTACCCTGTCGGGGAGCTGGTCTATCAGGCGGGCAACCCTTGTGCGAGGCCGCCGATGTCGCCCCATGCCACCCCCGTTCCGATGACCTCTCGCCGCGCCGGCCCGCTGACGGGTGCGGCGCATGTGCCGGGGGACAAGTCGATTTCGCATCGTTCGCTGATCCTTGGCGCGTTGTCGGTTGGCGAAACCCGGATTACCGGGCTGCTGACCGGCGAGGATGTGCTGGATACCGCATTGGCGATGCGCGCCTTTGGCGCCGAGGTTGTGGACCACGGCAACGGCGCGTGGTCGGTCCAGGGTGTCGGCGTCGGCGGTTTCGCCGAACCGGCGCGGGTCATCGACTGCGGTAATTCCGGCACCGGCGTGCGCCTGATCATGGGCGCGATGGCAACCTGTCCGATCACCGCTACCTTCACCGGCGACGCGTCGTTGAACGGCCGCCCGATGGGCCGCGTCACCGATCCGCTGGCCCTGTTCGGGGCAAGGGCGGTGGGCCGGGCCGGGGGCCGTTTGCCGATGACCATTGTGGGTGCAGCCGATCCGGTGCCGGTCCGCTATGCCGTTCCGGTGCCGTCGGCGCAGGTGAAGTCGGCGGTGCTGCTGGCCGGGCTGAACGCGCCGGGGCAGACCGTGGTGATCGAGAAAGAGGCGACGCGTGATCATACCGAACGGATGCTGGTGGGCTTCGGGGCCACCCTAGCCGTCGAGGAATTGCCCGAGGGCCGCGTCATCACCCTGACCGGCCAGCCGGACCTGAAACCCCAGACTATCGTCGTGCCGCGCGACACGTCCTCTGCCGCCTTCCCGGTCTGTGCCGCGATCATCACCGAAGGCTCGGACGTGCTGGTCCCCAATATCGGCCTGAACCCGACCCGCGCCGGGCTGTTCACCACCCTGCAAGAGATGGGCGCCGATCTGACCTATGAAAACCTGCGCGAGGAGGGCGGCGAACCCGTCGCCGATCTGCGCGCCCGGTTTTCCCCTGACCTGCGCGGCATTGCGGTGCCGCCCGCGCGTGCCGCAAGCATGATCGACGAATACCCGGTTCTGTCCGTCGTCGCCGCCTTTGCGCAGGGGCCGACCGAAATGCGCGGCGTCAAGGAACTCCGGGTCAAGGAAAGCGACCGGATCGACGCGATGGCCAAAGGCCTGCGTGCCGCTGGCGTCACCGTGGATGAGGGGCCGGACTGGTGGATCGTTCACGGCCGCGGCCACGGTGATGTGCCGGGCGGCGTGACGGTCGCCAGCCAGCTGGATCACCGCATCGCGATGGCGTTTCTGGTCATGGGGCTGGCAACCACGCAGCCGATGACGGTCGATGACGCCAGCCCGATCGCCACCTCGTTCCCGGTGTTCGAACCGCTGATGCGCGGCCTTGGCGCCGACCTGCGGCGCGACGTGGTCTAGCGCCATGCTGGCCGAAGGCATCTGGGATATCGACCGGCCCAAAGATGGCGCGGTTTTCGCAGCTGTCTTGGTGATTGCGCAGGGGCCCAAGGGCTACCTTGTGCGGATGAATTCGGGCGTCGCTAAGGGCGATAATTTCGGGCAGGGCCAGAGCGATCAAAAACAGGGCGATAGCGTCACGACCAAGATCGACGCGGCGACCTGGACCTTTACCGCTGCCGAACTGGGCCGCAGCCTTGTCGTGACCCGGACCAGCCGCCTGTTCGGCCTGTTGCCCCGCCGCCAGACGGCAACCTATCGGCGGCGGCAATCGCCATGACGCCGCCACGTCCCAGACGCAACTGGCGGGCGATCATCGTCGGCGTTGTGATCGTCGGACTAGGCCTGATCCGCCTGCTGGAAATGTGGGCCGGAACCGCGCGGATACCCTGAACCACCTTACGACGCCTGCGCCCGCGCCGCGCCCTGTTCGATCGCCTCGCGCAGCTTGCGTTCCAGCGCGTCGCGCTTGGATTCGGAGTGGTATTTCAGGCCGAACATGTCCTTGACATAAAACGCATCGACGACCTGTTCGCCATAGGTCGCGATGACCGCGCTGGCGATATAGACGTTGGCGTTGGCCAGGGTGCGCGTCAGGTCATAAAGCAGGCCGGGTCGGTCGCGGGTATCGACCTCGATAATGGTGTAAATCTCGCTGCCGTCATTATCAAAGGTGATCGAGGTCGGCACCCGGAAGGCCCGTTCGCGTTTCTTGAGTTTATCCTTGTCTTTCAGCGCCTCGCGCGCCACCACCTCGCCGCGCAACGTGCGCAGGATCATATCGCGCAGGCGGGGCAGGCGGCTTTCTTCGAACGGGTGGCTGTCAGCGTCCTGGACCCAAAAGATCGCCGTGGCGAACCCGTCCTTGGAGGTATAGGTGCGCGCATCCACCACATTCGCCCCGGCCAGCGCCAGGGCCCCGGTCATCCGCGAAAACAGCCCCGGATGGTCGGCCATCGCAAAACAGGCGCGGGTCGCGTCGCGGTCGGGGTCGGGTTTGATGTCGATGGCGATGGCATCCGGGCCAAGGTCGCGCAGCAATCCGGCAAAGACCACATGCGCGGCGTTCGGCAATCCCTGCCAATAGGGACCATAATGCCGCCCGGTTTCGGCGCGCAAATCCTTGGCGTCCCATGCCGCAAGCGCGTCGCGCAGCGCCCGTTTCGCCTGCGCCTCGCGGGTTTCGCGGTTCAGATCCTCAAGCCCGGTTTCCAGCGCTGATTTCGTCGCCGTGTATAACCCACGGATCAGCATCGCCTTCCAGTTGTTCCAGACGTTCGGCCCGACGCCGCGGATGTCACAAACCGTCAGAACCGTCAGCAAATCCAGCCGTTCGACCGATTTCACCGCCTTGGCAAAGCCGCGCACTGTGCGTGGTTCGGCGATGTCACGCTTTTGCGCGGTGTCCGACATCAACAGATGATAGCGGACCAGCCATTCGGCGGTTTCGGTATCTTTTTTGGACAGACCCATGCGGGGGCCGACCCGGCGCACGATCTGCGCCCCCAGCACCGAATGATCCTCGGGGCGGCCCTTGCCGACGTCATGCAGCAGCAGGGCCAGATACAACACCCGGCGGTTGATGCCGCGTTTCAGGATGCCGGATGCAATCGGCAGTTCCTCGATCAGTTCGCCGCGTTCGATCCGGGCCAGATGGCCGATGCACTGGATGATGTGTTCATCGACGGTGTAGGAGTGATACATATTGAATTGCATCATCGCGACGACCGGGGCGAATTCGGGGACGAAGGCACCAAGAATGCCCAGTTCGTTCATCCGCCGCAGCGCCCGTTCCGGGTTGGCATGTTTGAGCAGGGTATCGAAAAACAGCCGCGCCGCTTCGGGATTGTCGCGCATCCTGTCGTCGATCAGGTCCAGATTGGCAGCCAAAAGGCGCATCGCGTCGGGATGCAGCAGGGTGCCGGTGCGCAGGGCTTCCTCAAAGATCCGCAGCATGTTCAGCGGGTCGGACAGAAACGCCTTCGGGTCGGCCACGGTGATCCGGTTCTGCTTGATCGCGTAGGGGGCCTTGGCGGTCTTTTTGCGGCTCAGCAGACGCTGCAACATCGGTTCGGTCTTGGTATGGGTCGCCTCGAGCGCGGTCAGGAAAATCCGCGTCAATTCGCCGACACGGGTCGCATGACGGAAATAATCCTGCATGAAATGTTCGACCGCGCGGCGACCGCCCTGATCGCGGTAGCCCAGTTTTCCGGCCACCTCGACTTGCAAATCGAAGGTCAGCTGGTCCATCGCCCGTCCGGTGATCAGATGCAGAGTGCAGCGGGTTGACCAGAGAAAATCTTCGGCGGTCTTGAAGGTGCTGAATTCGTCCTCGGTGAACACCCCAAGGCCGATCAGGGCAGCACTGTCCTGCACCCCGTAAACGTATTTGCCGATCCAGAACAGCGATTGCAGATCGCGCAACCCGCCTTTGCCCTCTTTGACATTGGGCTCGACCATGTAACGCTGGCCGCCTTGTTTGCGGTGGCGCTCGGTGCGCTCGGCCAGTTTGGCCTCGATGAAATCCGCGGCGGTGGATTTGAACAGATCGGACCACAGGCGGTCGCGCAGTTCGCCGGCAAGGGCGGCATTGCCCGCCAGATAGCGTTGTTCGATCAGCGATGTGCGGATCGTATAGTCGTCGCGGGCCAGCCGGATGCAATCCCTGATCGTACGGCAGGCGTGGCCGACCTTCAGCTTGAGATCCCAGAGGATATACAGCATCGATTCGATCAGGCTTTCGGCCCAGGGGGTCGTCTTGTAGGGCATCAGAAACAGCAGATCGACATCGCTGAACAGGGCCATTTCGCCCCGGCCATAGCCGCCGACGGCGACAAGGGCGATGCGTTCGCCCTCGGTCCGGTTCGGGGCCGGATGCAGGGCGGTCTGGGCGACGTGCAGCACCGATGTGACGACCTGATCGGTCAGCCAGCTATAGGCGCGGGTGGTCGGGCGGGCGGCGAAGGGATCGGCGGCAAAGGCGGCGGCAATGGCGGCAAGCCCGGCAGTACGGGCCCGCCCGATGATCTGCACGGTGGCGGTGCGCACCGCCATGTTGTCGGTACACGCGGCGATCGCCGCGTCCAATTCGGCCCGCACCGCGGCGACATCGAAAATCGCCGCCTCGGGGCAGATCAGGCCGGCCCCCGGAGGGCTGTATTCGGGTGCGGTGGTCGCAGGCCTAGAGGCCGGCGCGACCAAAGCTGCGGGGGGCTGGGTCAAGGACGACCACCTGATTGTTGCGGATCTGGGCGACCGCCAGACCCCGTTCGTTCAAGCCGTTGGACAGCAGGCGAAAGATGCCGCCGGTGCCCTGAAAACCCTGCGACTGGGTCAGCGCGGCGCGGCCCAGCGCATTGGTCCGGCCCGACGAAACAAGGGCCCCGATGGCGGCGATCCCGTCATAGGCAAGGCCCGCAAGGGGGTGCGGGGTCGATCCGTAGCGGGCGTTGTAACGGGCTTCGAAACTCGCGGTGGTGGCACGGTCCGGCAGCGCGAACAGACCGCCTTGCAGGCCCGGCAGGGCAAGGGCCTGAGGGGCTGCATTCCAGCGGGTCAGGCCGATATAGCGGACGTTGGCGGGGTCAATGCCGGCTTCGGGCAGGGCGGTGGCAAGGATCGGCAGATCGGCACTCACCCCGGCGGTCAGGAATATCGCCTGCGCGCCTGACGCATTGACGGCGGCGGCGATGCCGGGGGCCGCGGCCTGAATCCCGGCCTGGGTCAGCGGATAGCTCTGGATTCCGGCAAGGGTGCCGCCACTGGCGCGGATCGCACCGGCGATGGCATCGCGCCCGAAAGTGCCGGCGGTGTCGTCGCCATGCACCACCATGATTTTGCCAAGACCGTTGGCGACGCTGTATTGCACCAGACGGCGGGCCGTCGAATCAAAGGTCTGGCCAAGGATAAAGACGTTGCCCCCGGCGATCGTTGGGGTGTTGGAAAATGAAAGAACGTTGATGTCGCGCCCGGCGACGGCGACGCCAACGGCGGCAGTCGCGTCCGACCGCAGCGGGCCAAGGATGATCATCGCGCCGTCATTCGCCGCACGGGTGGCCGCATCTGCGGCTTGTGCCTGGGTCGCGCCGGTGTTGTAGACGCGCAGGTCGATGCGCACCCCTTTCAGATCGGCAATGGCCAACCGGGCTGCGTTTTCCAGGTTCTGGGCAAGGAAGCTGTCGGCCGAATCGCCCGAGGCACCCGGTACCAACAAGGCCACCTGAACCGGGGCCGCGGGATCGACGGGTGGACCGCTCGATCCTGCGCCACCTCCGGCGATCGGTTCGCAGGCGGCCAGCCAGATCAGCGACAGGAGGGCGAATATACGGGCAGCCGCCTTGCGGGCACTGAACAAACGGGCAAACATGGTATTCCTCACGTGGTTGGTCGGCGCGGCTGCGCCATCGGGTCCGTGGGGTCATCATAGGGCGAGAGGCAAAAGGGTCTAGGGATGAATTTCAGGGCCGCGCCACTGTCCGCCGGTTTGTATTTCGTGGCGACCCCGATCGGGGCGGCGCGGGACATGACGCTGCGCGGACTGGATATTCTGGCCAGCGTCGATCTGATCGCGGCCGAAGATACCCGCACGGCGCGTAAATTGATGGAGATTCACGGGGTGCCGCTGAACGGGCGGCAGGTGGTGGCCTATCACGACCACAGTGGCGACGCGGCGCGAGACAGGCTGGTCAGGGCTGTGCAGGATGGCAAATCGGTCGCCTACGTGTCCGAAGCCGGGACGCCGCTGGTGGCTGATCCGGGCTATGAACTGGGGCAGGCGATGATCGGGGCGGGGCTGGCGGTGCTGGCGGCGCCGGGGGCATCGGCGGTGCTGGCGGCGCTAACAGTGTCCGGGCTGCCGACCGACAGGTTCATGTTCGCGGGATTCCTGCCGTCGGGCAAAACCCAGCGCGAGACCGAAATCGCCGCGCTGCGTGATATGGCGTTTACCATGATCTTTTATGAGTCCCCCAAACGCCTCAATGCTATGTTAACAAGTCTGCGCGACATTCTGGGGGACGACAGACAGGCCGTTGTCTGTCGCGAACTGACCAAACGTTTTGAAGAGGTGCGCCGTGGTACGTTGTCTGACCTGCATGATCTGTTCGCCGACCGCACTGTCAAAGGCGAAATCGTGGTGCTTGTCGGCCGTGCCGGTGCGATTGATGTCGATGATTCCGATGTCGTCGCTGCCCTGCGTGACGCCATGACGACCATGCGCATCAAGGATGCCGCGACCCTTGTCGCCGGGGCGATGGGCCTGCCCCGCCGCCAAGTCTATCAGCTTGCCCTGACACTGGGCGTTGGCAGATGACGCAACTGGATCTGTTTGCCGATTATGCACCGCGCCTTGCCGTCTTGGCGGCCCGACCCACAACTGATCGACAGATCCGGGGTCGGGTCAGCTATCTGGCCGGACTTGCCGCCGAAGATATCGTCTCGCGTGATTATGCGCGTCGGGGCATGCCCGAAATTGCCCGGCGCTGGCGTGGTACCGGCGGCGAAATCGACCTGATCTGCCGCAATGGCGATGGCGTCGTCATCGTTGAAATCAAGAAGTCCTCGACCTTCGATCGCGCGGCGGCGCGGCTGACCCGGCGGCAGATGGACCGCATTTATGTGACAGCCGGCGAATTTATCGGCACCATGCCGCGCGGCCAGCTGACCGACGTGCGGCTTGATCTGGCGCTGGTCGATGCAGGTGCTGCCCTGCGGGTGATCGAAAACGCCTTCTGGGATGCCTAGGGCCGCCGCCCATTGAACCGGCCCCGCAGTTGCGCCATGTATCGGGCAACCTGATTTAGGGATCGCCCCATGCCGCTGAACGTCGCCATCCAGATGGACCCGATCGGTTCCGTCAACATCGACGCCGACAGCACCTTCCGTATCGCGGAAGAGGCGCAGGCGCGTGGCCATGCGCTGTTCTACTACACCCCTGACCGGCTTGCCTATCAAGAGGGGCGGATCACCGCCCGTGGCTGGCCGCTGACGGTGCGCCGCATCAAGGGCGACCATTTCGAACTTGGTGACGAGGCCGAAGTTGATCTGGCGACTTTCGATGTCGTCTGGCTCAGGCAAGATCCGCCATTCGACATGGGCTATATTACGACAACGCATCTGCTGGATCGGCTGCGCGCCACGACGTTGGTGGTCAACGATCCGTTCTGGGTGCGCAATTACCCCGAAAAGCTGCTGGTCCTCGACTTTCCTGACCTGACCCCGCCCACCGCCGTCGCCCGCGATCTGGCCACCTTGCGCGCCTTTCGCGCCCGGCACGGCGACATCATCCTGAAACCGCTTTACGGCAACGGTGGTGCGGGGGTCTTCAAGCTGCACAGCGATGACGGCAACCTCGCGTCGCTGCACGAGATGTTCACCGGCATCAACCGCGAACCCCTGATCGTGCAGAAATTCCTGCCTGCGGTCGTCAAAGGCGACAAGCGGGTGATCCTTGTCGACGGCGAACCTGTCGGCGCGATCAACCGGGTGCCGGCGCATGGTGAAACCCGGTCGAACATGCACGTCGGCGGCCGCCCCGAAAAGGTCGCCCTGACCGCCCGCGACCTCGAGATTTGCGCCCGAATCGGGCCGCTTTTGCGCGAGAAGGGCCAGATTTTTGTCGGCATCGACGTGATCGGCGACTGGTTGACCGAAATCAATGTCACCTCGCCCACTGGCATTCAAGAGCTTGAAAAGTTCGACAACGTCAACGTCGCCGAAAAGATCTGGCTGGCGATCGAGGGACGCAGGGCGGCCTGACATGTCGCTGCGTCTGTCAGCCCTGATCTTCTGGCTGCGACAGGTTGAACGCCCTGCCATCGTCAGCATTACCGACCCCGACAAGGCCCGCAACCGGATGGAACGGCAGGCGCGCTGGTTCGCGCGGTCGCCGCGAGGGACGTCGGCCACCTGGGGCAGCCTTGGCGACGTTCCTGCACTGCGCGTCGCGCCGCCCGATCCCCGGCGCGCCGGCACGATCCTGTTTTTCCACGGCGGTGCCTACGTTTTCGGGTCGCCCCGCACCCACGCCGCCATGCTGGCACGGATCGCCGCGCGGACCGGGTTGACGGCGATCCTGCCCGAATATCGCCTTGCGCCCGAACACCCGTTTCCCGCCGCCGTCGATGATGCCCTGACCGCCTACCGCGCCTTGCTGGACACAACCGCCGACCCGGTTGTGCTGGGTGGCGACAGTGCTGGCGGCGGGCTGGTTCTGGCGCTGTTGGCCAAGATCATCGCGCTGGGCCTGCCGCAACCGGCGCTGACCTTTGCCCTGTCGCCCTGGACGGATCTGACCCTGTCGGGCGAGAGTCTGACGACCAACGCCCGCCCGGAATCGTTTCTGCCGGCCGAGCGGCTGCCGGAACTGCGCGATATCTATCTGTGCGGGGCCGACCCGGCAAACCCCGCTGCTTCGCCCTTGCTGGCCGATTTCATCGGCGCGACGCCGGTTGCCATCTGGGTCGGCAGCACCGAAATTCTGCGCGACGATTCGCGCCGGATGGTCGCGCAGTTGCAGGCCCAGGGCGTGCAGGCGACCCTGACCGAGGCACCACGCCACCCGCATGTCTGGCCGATGTTTGCGCCCTTTTTGCCCGAGGCCAACGCGACCCTTGACGACATCGCGGCGCGGATTGCTGTCGCGCTCACTTAAACTTCGCGTGTCATCGCCAAGCGATAGCTGACCGCCTCGGCCACATGCGGCTGGCGCACCGCTGCGGACCCATCGAGGTCGGCAATCGTCCGCGCCACCCGCAACACCCGGTGATAGCCGCGTGCCGACAGCCCGAAACGCTGCGCCACTTTGGTCAGCAGCGCCTTGCCCTCGGCGTCGGGTGTCGCGATTTCGTCCAGCAACGCACCTTCGGCGTCGGCGTTCAGCCGCGCCCCGGCGACCCCGGCAAAACGCGCTGTCTGCACATCCCGCGCCGCCTGCACCCGTGCGGCCACCTGCGCGGAAGTATCGCCGGAGGCGGGCAAATCAAGGTCAGAATAGGCCACCGGCGGCACCTCGACCCGCAGATCGAACCGGTCCATCAGCGGCCCTGAAATCCGCCCCAGATAATCCTCGCCGCAGAGCGGCACCCGGGCACAGGCCCGCGCCGGATCGGCAAGGTAGCCGCATTTGCAGGGATTCGCGGCGGCGACCAGCATGAACCGGCAGGGATAGCGCACGTGCGCGTTGGCGCGGGCCACCACGACCTCGCCGGTTTCGATCGGCTGGCGCAGGGTTTCCAGTACGGTGCGCGGAAATTCGGGAAATTCATCCATGAACAGCACGCCGTTGTGAGCCAGCGAAATCTCGCCCGGTTTGGCGCTGCGCCCGCCACCGACGATGGCCGCCATCGATGCGGTGTGGTGCGGTTCGCGAAACGGCCTCTGGCGGCTGATCCCGCCTTCGTCGAGCAGCCCCGACAACGAATGGATCATCGAGGTTTCCAACGCCTCGATCGGCGTCAGCGGCGGCATGATCCCTGGAATCCGTGCCGCCAGCATGGATTTTCCCGATCCCGGCGAGCCGACCATCAGCAAATGATGGCGCCCGGCCGCGGCAATTTCCAGCGCCCGTTTGGCCCGTTCCTGGCCTTTGACATCGCGCAGATCGCGCCCAAACGCGCCGTGCGTCACCTCGCCGGGGACCGATGGCGCGATGACCGATTGGCCGGTGTAATGGCGCACCACCGCCGCCAGCGACGCCGCCGCGATCACCTTGGCCGATCCGACCCATGCCGCCTCGGGTCCGCAGGCGCGCGGGCAGAGCAGGGTGCGGTCGTTTTCGGCGGCGGCCATCGCGGCGGGCAGGGCGCCGATCACCGGCACCAGCGTGCCGTCCAACGACAGCTCGCCCAAGGCGACCGTGTTGGCGACATCGTCATGCGGCAAAATCTCGAGCGCGGCCAGCAGCGCCAGCGCGATGGGCAAATCGAAGTGCGACCCTTCCTTGGGCAGATCGGCGGGCGACAGGTTGACGGTGATCCGCTTGCTGGGCAGGGCGATGGCCATCGCGTTCAGCGCCGCGCGCACCCTTTCGCGCGCCTCGCTGACCGCCTTGTCGGGCAGACCGACGATGGCGAATGCGGGCAGGCCGGGGGTGATCGCGCACTGCACCTCGACCAGCCGCGCATCGACCCCTTCAAAGGCCAGCGTATAGGCCAGCGCCGACATGCAATCCCTTCCCGTCCCCCGTGTCGGATATGGTTAACGGAACAGAGGTTTAAGGAAGGTTAACGCGGCCCGCGCAAGGCCATGAATTCTGGCCAAGCGGCGGGGTCGGCCACGGTCTTGTCCCGACAAAAGGCGTTGCAGAACCCGAACACCCGACCCCCGGTTTCCAGAAAATGCGTCACCGGGTCGCCCGAATAGGGACAGGCGGCGTTTTCCGCTGGGCCGCTGTCCACCGCGCGCGTTGCAATTGGCGCCGGGCCGGGCCACGGACGGGTTGGATAGTCGCGTTTGTAAAACGGCTGATCGGGCAGATCGACCATCCCCATTGCCCGCCATTTGCGGAACGACGGATGTGCCAGATGCGCCGCGACATAGGCGGCCCCGGCTTCGGAAACCGACAGGTTATACCCTGCGATCCGCGCTGCGACGGGGGCGAAAAAAGCATCCGCCGCGCTGTAATCGCCGCAAAGCCACGGCCCCTTGGCGTCGGTTTGTTCCCGTGCCCAGGCCCAGATCACTTCAAGCCGCGCAAGGTCGGCCAAGACCGCATCGGGCGGCGCGCAATCGGTGTAGGACACCCGCAGGTTCATCGGGCAATGGCTGCGTAGCGCCCCGAACCCGGCGTGCATTTCCGCCGCCAGTACCCGCGCCACCGCCCGCGCCCTTGGTTCAGTCGGCCAGATCCCGGCGTCGGGATGGCGCGAAGCCAGTTCTTCGGCAATCGCGATGGTTTCGGGCACGACGACTCCATCGGGGGTGCGCATCGTCGGCGCGGTGCGGGCCGGGGCAAAATCGCGCAACATGATCGGCAGTTCGTCGGAATAAAGCCGTGCCAGACGGGTTTTCACCGGGATTTCAAAAGCATCGAACAGCAGCCAGCCGCGCAGGCTCCAACTGGAATAGGCGCGGTCGCCGATGATCAGGGTATAGGTCATGACAGGCTCCCGCTGGATTGCCTTTGCATAGGGCCACGGCGGCCGTCCGGGAAATGCCGAATTGTCGGGGCGCACATCACGGGCGGTGATTGACCACGCCGACCTGC
>JBBQHC010000003.1:0-61425 GCA_038323615.1 Rhodobacterales bacterium
TATGTTTGGCTCTACAACCAGCAACTTCCGCAATCAGCCTTAGGCAGTAAGACGCCCTTGCAGGCGGTGAAGGAGTGGCACAAACTCAAGCCACACCTGTTCAACAAACAGCCATATTACCTTCCGGGATGTGACAACTAAGCTCGCTTGCGCATTTGTCTCGTTCTGACCATCTTCGTTCTTTGAACCGGGTGTTAGAAACCGGTTTGGATCCGGTTCTTGACCAAAATTTTGAAAAATACCTTTTTTGTCTACATCTGATTACTCTGACGTTTGTTTGTATTGATGCATCGGAATTGCGTCCTGTTTCCGACAAAGACTACCTGAATGAACAAGAGACGGCCTGGCTCGGATCGGTTATCAACATGCTCACTGATGAGGGTTATTTCCCTCGGCGGAAATATTAGCGACTTTTCGCCCGTGCCCCGCACGGGCAGCGCCCGGTCCTCCCCGATGGGAAGGGCGCTTCACGCCCACCCCGAGGTCCGTGCGCTCCCCTGATTTCGCCGACCCGCCATGCAGCCCGATCATCGCCTGCACCACCGCACCCGGAAGCAGTGGGTTTGACCACCTCACCCCACCGCCACCATCACCGCCCCGACCGCGATCAAACCCACACCGCTCCACCCTACCACCGACAACTTTTCCCCCAGGAACAGCGCCCCCAGCACCGCGACGAACACCACGCTCAGTTTGTCCACCGGGGCGACCTGGGCCGCCTGT
This sequence comes from Rhodobacterales bacterium, assembly GCA_038323615.1. Taxonomy (GTDB): domain Bacteria; phylum Pseudomonadota; class Alphaproteobacteria; order Rhodobacterales; family Rhodobacteraceae; genus JBBKXP01. The sequence continues at coordinate 724 of JBBQHC010000003.1, forward strand.
CCGATCTGCAAGGCGCGGAAGTAGCAGAGCCATGACGCCCCGGTCGCCAGCCCCGACAGCGCCAGAAACACCCATGTCTTGCCGCTGATCGCGCCGATCCCCTGGCCTTGCCCCAACCCGAGGACCAACCCGCCCAAGGCCACCAGCACGACAAACGTGCGGATCAGGGTGGCAAGGTTGCTGTTGACATCCGCCACCCCGACCTTGGCCAAAATCGCAGTCAGCGCGGCAAAGACCGCTGCCAGCAGCGCCCAGAATTGCCAATGTCCCGTCAGTCCGTCCATAGCCGCCTCCATCCGGTACTGTCCGCACGTTCACCCACTGGCCCCGATGACGCAAGCGGGTCATAGTCGGGCAAAACGCAGGAAAGGTGCCCGGATGCTGCGATACGCCCTTGCCCTGACTTTGACCTCTGCGCCCGGTTGGGCCGAAATCGCCAAACCTGAATCGTTGGTCGATACGCTGATGGCGCTGCGCGATGCGCTGCACGCCCGGGGCTATCGGGCGGCCGAGATCAACATGCGTGACATGAACGTCATGGTCGACGGCACCGACGGCGGTAGTCGGGTCAACCCCGACAACATCCACCGCACCCTTGTGCAGGCGGCCAGCGACAGCGAGCGTCAGCAGATGATGGACGCCTTCGTCGCCAGCCTGATCGGGGCGACGGCGGCCAGGCCCGACGACACGGAAATGCCGATGGCGCAGGTATTTCCGGTTCTGCGCCACACCGAATACCTTGCCAGCATCGGCGACACCTCGCAGATCGTGCAGGCGCCGGGGTTTGGCGACATGGTCGTCCTTTTTGTCGTCGACTCCCCCGACGGCACAGCCAGCATTTCGCCCGAGATGGTGGCGATGGCGGGGTTGACGCCCGAGTCCCTCGCCGCCCTTGCGCTTGAGAACCTGCGCGCCAAGGCGGTTGATCTGAAACTGGAGGGCCAAAGCCCCTATTATCTGACGCTGGATGGCTACTATGAAAGCTCGCTGTTGCTTGACGCCGATCTGTGGGCCGGGATAGCGGCGCAGATCGGCCCGCTGGCGATGATGGTCCCGGCCCGCGATCTGGTGATGTTCGCGCCCGTCGATGATGCTGCCGCGTTGCAGATCATGCAGGACCTTGCGGTGGATGTAATCGCACAGGCGCCCTATGCGATATCGGGATTGGTCTATCTGTGGCAGGACGGCACTTGGGTCGTGCGTCCTTAGGCCAGCAGCCCGACAATGACGCAGACCCAGGCCACTCCAACCCCGATGGCCATCACCGCGACCGCCGCGCTGCCCGCGTCCTTGGCCTGCATTGCGCGGTCGCGCTTGGCGGTTGATATGTCATCGACCACCCGCTCCATCGCGGTGTTCATGCACTCCATCGCCAGCACCATGATGCCGCCCATCAGGATCATGCCGCGTTCCCCCGCTGACAGTGGCAGAACGAACACCAGCAGGGCCGAGGCAAGATTGGCCCAGACCCACTGATGTAGCGACCCTTCGGTGCGCCAGACGTGCCGCCAGCCGGCCCATGACCAACGGGCGCGCATTTTAACCCGATTTAGCAGTTCCCGCAGCATCCTGTTCCCCCTGTACCCGGTCGCGAGATTAGGCGCTTGTCCGCCGTTGGCCAAGAGGGTGCCGTAGCGGAACGATTGCGCGGGTGCGGCGGGGTCTTAACTTGATTGTCATGAACCCGATCTATTTTTCAGCCATGTATCCCGCCTATGCCCGCAGCGAACGGATTGCCGATGCCACGGTGCACGGGTTTGCGGTGGCATTGTCGCTGATCGGCACGGTGCTGCTGATCGTTTATGCGGCGATGACATCCGGAGGTGGGATGACGGCGGCGGTGGCAATCTACGGGGCGCTCCTGACCTTGAGTTTCACGGCGTCGACGATCTATCACTTTACCCCTTGGGAGGCCGCGCGCCCGGTGCTGCGCCGGATCGACCACGCCGCGATTTACCTGAAAATTGCGGGAACCTATACGCCGCTGGTGGTGCTGATGGGCAGCGTGTTCGGCTATGTCGTTCTGGGCATCGTCTGGACGCTGGCATTGGCCGGGGCGGTGGCCAAGCTGTTCTTTTGGCAGAATCCGGGGCGCTTTGGCCCGATGCTTTACCTGATCCTTGGCTGGCTTAGTCTGGCGCTGATCTGGTCGCTGTTTCCGGTGCTGCCGCTGGCGGCGATCGTGTTGATTGGGGTTGGCGGGGTGCTTTATACGGCGGGTGTCGTGTTTTTCAACTGGGACGATCTGAAATTCGCGATGCCGATCTGGCACAGTTTCGTGCTGATTGCATCGGCCTGTTTCTTTGCCGCGATCACGCTGGGCGTGGCTGCCGCCTAAAGCGTTTTGGGTCTGAACCCTGCTGGCTCAAACAGAATACGAAACGCGCTAAAGGCTTGCCGCAACCCGCTGCACCACGGCAATCCTTGCGGCGTTGGCCGGATGGCTGCCAAGAAAACGGTCGCCCGGATCGGGGATGCGGAAAAAGAACTGGGCCCCTTTTACCGGATCATAGCCCGCATTGTGGGCGATGATGGTGCCAAGGGCGTCTGCCTCAAGCTCGAACTCTTTGGAATAACTGCGCGCCCCCACCGCCGCGCCAAGTTGCTGTGCGACGCGGATCTGTTCGGCGCTGCTTTGTCCCGTGATCCCGGCCAGCTCACCGAAGACAGCCGCCCCGAGATCGGAATTCTGCCGCTGCCGGGCCAGATGGCCTGCGATATGGTGTGACACCTCGTGCGACATCACAAAGGCCAGTTCATCGGCGTTCTGCACCTCGCCCAGCATCGCCAGCGTAAAGACCAGAATCGGGCGGCCCGACGGATCAAGGGTCTGGAACGCGTTCGGCGGCATGCCGGGTGTGTCGTCCACGACGATGCGGAAATCGCAGTTGAGCTGCGGCGCACGGGCGCGACATTCACGTTCGGCCACGGGTTCAAAGCTGGTTGTCACGTCGACGAACATCTGTACCGCGGCGCGTGGATCAAGTCGGCCCACCGCGGCCCCGGGCAGGGCGGCGACGGGCGCAGGCACAGGGGGGGCAGGCAACGGCGCAACGACCGTTTCGGCGCAGGCCCCCAACAACGACAGGGAAAAGGCAATCGGGACGAAAACGCGCATCTGGGGTCTGGCCATGCTCGGGTTATTGTTGTTACCCGACTTTAGCATCATTTCACCGTTCCGCCACCCCGCAGCACCCCGCCATCACGCAATCGGCAAAGCCACGCGATGGTCCCTTTCGCCCGGTCGCTGCCGCCGCTAGGTTGCGCCCATGTTTACGATTGAACATGATTTCGACGCCACCGTGGTGACGCTGGTGGACGAGGGGCAGGCCCCCCTGCACGAGGACGTGACCCTGAACGTGTTCGAGGATTGCGTGACGGCCGAACAATACGATCCGCGCACCGACAGCGTCGTCAAGATCACCCTGTCGTTCACCCAGTTGCGCGACCTCGAGGCCGCGCTGGACTTACCAGAAGGCGTGTATCGGTTGCGCGAGGTCGACAAAGAAGAGTGATGGCGCCAGGCGTGGTCGCCGTGATACACGCCGCGTGAAACTGACCGGGGCAACCATGCGCATCCTGCTTTTCTGTCTTGTACTGACCCTTGGCCATGCCGCGAAGGCTCAGGAAAGCGCCGCTGACTGGCGCCCGACCCTGAACCGGATGTGGGGCATGTGGAATGTGATTTGCGACGAACGTGGCGACGCCGCCGCCTCTGAACAGCGCTGCTACCTGCGCTACGTTGATGTCTTTTCGCCGGCGCCGCAATTCGCCGCCCATTTCATCGAAATCAGCTATGATCATGGCGTGCCGCGGTTCGAATATGGGGCCGAACACGGCACGAGGTTCGATACCGATGGCTGGGCGATCCACGACCTGAAGACCGGCGCGCTCTGGTCTCCGACGCTGCGCACCTGTCTGCGCGGCGGTCCATGCGTTTATGAAGGCGATGCCGCCGCCCCGGTCATCGCCGCCCTGCGCGAGGGCGGCCAGATCGAGTTTCGCTTTACTGACCGCAATGGTATCCGTCGCGACCTGGCATGGTCGCTGGACGGCGTCGGTGAAGCCTTGGACGTGCTGATCGCCGAAAGTGCGGCCCGTGGTATCTGAATATCCTCCAACCTGAAGGGATTTCCCATGCAATCGCCTGTTCCGACTTTTGAACGCACCCTGACCGCAATGTCCGCCTGTCTGGACAAGGCCGAAGCGTGGTGTGCCGAGCACGGCGTTGACCCCGCCGTGCTGGCGGGCAGCCGTCTGTTCCCCGATATGTTCCCGTTGGCCAAGCAGGTGCAGGTCGCCTGCGATCACGCCAAAGGTGCCGCCGCCCGCCTGACCGGGGCCGAAGTGCCCAACCACCCCGATACCGAGGTGACGTTGGCCGACCTGCGTGCGCGTATCGCGAAAACTGTGAGCTATATCAACGGTGTGGACGCGGCAGGCTTTGCCACGGCTGATGACCGCACGATCAACCTAAAGCTGCGCACCCGCGAGCTGAACCTGCCCGGCACGGTCTATCTGTCCGGCTTTGCGCTGCCGAACTTCTATTTTCATGCGACGACCGCCTACAACATCATGCGCCACAACGGCGTGCCGCTAGGCAAGGCCGATTTTATGGGTGTTTAGGCCGGGGTGTTAAGCCTGTCCGAAGCCACGCAAAATGCCGCGCAGTCCATCGTCATCGACCATCTCGGCCGCCTTATCGGGGGCGACCCAGATGCGTTCGCGCCGATCCGCCTCGGGGTATTTCTTGGACATCTCGGTAACGCGCACCGAATAGACTTCGGTGTGGCAGGGGACGGTGGCGCCGCTGTCGTAGCGCTTGTAGCCATCGAACGCGCCCAGCGCGGTGGCGTCAACCTTGCCACGGCGCACGCCGCCTTCTTCCCATGCTTCTTGCAGGGCGGCCTGGGATGCGTTTTTACCGGCGATCGGCCAGCCTTTGGGCAATATCCAGCGGCCCCGCGAACTGCTGATCAGCAGAACCTCGCGCCCGGTCTTGGCGCGGCGGTGGCAAAGGGCGGCGAATTGAGTAACGGGTGGCCGAACAACGGTGGGCGGAAAAAGTGCGGCAAAGGCCGCCCGAAATAGCGAAAGCATGAAAATCACCTGATCGTTTCTTGTTAGTTATTTGGCAGAGCTTAACAAATTCCGAATCACTTGGCAATTCACCAGATCGTGGGTTCAGGTGCCGCGCGGTTTGGTGCGCACGGTCGGTTCGGCTTGCGTCGGGTCTTCGGGCCAGGGATGGCGCGGATAGCGCCCGCGCATATCGCGCCGCACATCGGCGTAGGACGTGGCCCAGAAACCGGGAATGTCGGTCGTCGTCTGCACCGGTTTGTGCCCCGGTGACAACAACGTCACTCGCAGGGCGACGCCTGCGACCACTGGATGCGTGGTGACGCCGAACATTTCCTGCAGCCGCAAGGTGATCTCGGGCGCCGGGCCGCTGTAGTCGATCGGCACGTTGCGCCCTAACGGCGTCGTGAAATGCGACGGAAACGCCCGGTCAATGGTTTGTTGCTGGTCCCACGTCAACATGGCGCGCAGCGGGGGCAGCAGATCAAAACCCTTCCAATCCGCCGCGCTGCGCACCCCTGTCAGGTGGGGCAGCAGCCAGGAGTCGAGTGTGTCCATAAGTCCCTGATCGCTCATGTCAGGCAGGTCGGAATGGCGCGGCCGCAGCAGTTCGACCCGTGCCTGAAACCGCGCCGCCGCACCGTCGACCCGCAACCCGATCTCGCGCACGCCGTCCAGCATGGCGCGGGCGATGGCGGCGGCGGGGGCATCGGTCCATTGCCGATCGTCCAGCACCAGTGCGCCAAACCGTTCGTGGCGGCGGGTCAGAACGCGCCCCTCGCGCCGCGACCATTCGCAGAGGTCGACCCAGTCGATTTGCGGCGCGAACAGCCCGCGCAACTGGCTTTCGCTGATCGCCACGGCTTGCCGCACCCGCGCCTCGCGCAGGTCACCGTCAAGGTCGGTGGCCACGATCAGACGCTGTCCGGCCAGCGGATCGTCGGCGGCGATCATGGCGCCCTTGCCGCCCGACAAAAGATAGCGGGCATCATCGCCGGGGCGGCGCAACCCGATCCGGTCGGGGTAGGCCAGCGCCACCTGTTCGGCAAGGGTCAGCGGGACCGCATCAGGCAAGCCTTTGGCAAGGCGTCGGGCCTCGGTTTTGATCCGTTCCAGCGCCGGGAACTGGACGCGACCGGGACCGTCGTAGCGCCCCCTGAGTGCGGTTATCCGCAGCCCAAGGTCGCAGGGTGCGCCGCGCAGCGGGTCGCGGTCGGCCAAGAGTGCAGCGACCGGCGCCGCCTGTTTTCCTGCCGTACGCAGCATGTGGCCAAGGCGGGGATGCAGGGGCAAGGCGGCCAGCGCCCGCCCGTGATCGGTGATCCGGTGGGCGCGGTCCAGCGCCCCAAGACTGTGCAGCAACGCCCGCGCCTCGGCCAGCGCACCCGGTGGCGGCGGGGTCAGGAACGCCAGATCGTCGCTGCCCCAAAGCGCCAGTTCCAGTGCCAGATTTGCAAGGTCTGCGGCGGCGATTTCGGGCGGTGCAAAGGCGGGCAGGGCGCCGTCTTGGCCGCGGGTCCATTGCCGATAGGCGATCCCCGGCGCAACCCGGCCCGCCCGGCCCGCCCGCTGTGTCGCTTCGGCGCGGCTGACCCTTTCGGTGATCAGGCGCGACATGCCCGACCCTGGATCGAACCGCGACCGCCGCGCCAGTCCGGCGTCGATCACCACGCGGATGTCTTCGATGGTCAGCGAGGTTTCGGCGATGGCGGTGGACAGGACCACCTTGCGACCTTGGGCCAGCGGCGCGATGGCGGCGCGTTGCGCGGCGAACGGCATCGCGCCATACAGCGGGCGGATGACGCAGTCGGGCGGCAAGAGTGGGGTCAGACGGCTTTCGACACGGCGGATTTCGCCTTCGCCGGGAAGGAAAACAAGGATGCCGCCGGTGGTTTCGGCCAGCGCCTGCACGATGAGATCGGTCGTGGTCTCCTCGGGCCGCGTCGTTTTTGGCGGCGTGGCGTCGAGGTAGCGCAGATCGACCGGATAGGCGCGCCCCCGCGAGGTGATCACCGGCGCGTCGTCAAGCATTGCCGCGACCGGATCGGCGTCCAACGTCGCGGACATCACGAGGATGATGAGATCGGGGCGCAGGGCGGTGCGCACCTCCCACGCCAGGGCCAGGCCAAGGTCGGCGTTCAGGCTGCGTTCGTGGAATTCGTCAAAGATCAACGCGCCGACGCCGGGCAGGTCGGGGGCCGATTGCAGCATCCGTGTCAGGATTCCTTCGGTCACGACCTCGATATCTTGACCCGGCACAGAATCGCCGCGCATCCGGTAGCCGACCGATTGGCCAGGGCTTTCGCCGATCTGTTCGGCAAGACGTTCGGCGGCAGCGCGGGCGGCAAGGCGGCGCGGTTCCAGCATCACGATCTTGCCGTGCGTCAGCCCGGCATCGCGTATCGCCAGAGGCACCCGTGTCGTCTTGCCCGCGCCGGGCGGGGCCTGCAACACGGCGCGGCCATGCGCCCGCAAGGCGGCAATGAGGGCGGGCAGGGCGGCGTCGATGGGCAGGGTCATGGACGCGTTATGCCGGGGCAGGGCGTGGGTTGAAACCCACCTTGCGGGGGGGCGATCGCCGCGAGTGCCGCGCGGGTCGAAAGATGCGTTTGACCAGTTCAGGTTTCAACGCAACTGCGGTTTGCCGTCACGCGCTTCACGCGATTAGGATTTCCGGTTCGACTTCGAAGCGTCTTGGCGCGACTTTGGAATTTGCGCCGTGCCGCCACGAAAAGTTCGGTGTAATCGCCCCTCAAGTCAAAGCAGGAATCTCACGGCCCTTCTTTCTGTCGAAAGCCGAGCCTGTTCAGAACGTCGGTCAATGAACTTGTGGGAGGGCCAAATGACCTCTGATTGCGGCCCGGCCGTCGTTTGGTAACGGCGAGCGTTTGATCGTGCCGATCTTATCCCGAAGGTCGCCGCACGAATTGATATGGATCAGCGGCCCCCCCAAAACGTCGTGCCATATTGCGACATGTTAATCGCAGCCCATCGGCCATGTTGCAGATGGGTGCATGTGAAAGGCCCAAGGATGAACGCGGACCTCTGTGATAGGCTTGGCTTGACCGGTGCAGCGACGGTGGAAGAAATCGGGGTCTGGGTCGGCAGGGATGAGGGTCAGACCCTGTGGCCACGGGGCAAAGGTGCCGCCGGATTTGGTGGCGATTCTGCCGGGGACGGGAGCGTTGCCATTTTGGTGTGCCCGCACCAGCCTGCAAGGATTTTGCGGCCTTGCAATCGCGAGTGTCGCGGATGACGCCGGTCGTTCGGAACCGTCTGAAGATTGCGCTGCTGGCCTTGGCCCTTCTTGGTTTGATCTCGGGTCTTGCTGTCTGGCTTGCCGGCGCGGCGCAAACCGCAAAGCTCGTTTGGGCATTTGGCGTCATCCCGGTGCTGGCGACGCTTCTGTTCGAGATCGTCCGCAGTCTGCGACAGGGAGAAGTCGGCCTCGACATCGTGGCAGCACTGTCGATGTCGGCAGCCCTTGGATTCGGAGAGGCACTTGCTGCGGCCGTCGTTGCCGTCATGTATTCGGGCGGCATTTTCCTCGAAAGCTTTGCCGAGGGCCGTGCGCGTCGGGAGATGAGCGCCCTGCTGACCCGCGTACCCCGGAGCGCGACACGGCACGCGGGCGGCAGCCTCGAAAACGTGCCTCTCGCGGATATCGAACCTGGCGACATGCTCTTGATCCGGCGTGGCGACATGGCACCGGTCGATGGCACGGTGGCCAGTGAAAGAGCCTTGCTCGACCTGTCGGCTTTGACCGGCGAGACGATGCCCGTCGGACTGACGCGGCGCCGCGACGTGATGAGTGGGGCGACAAACGCGGGCGAGGCTTTCGATTTGCGCGCCACCCGCCGGGCAGCGGACAGCACCTATGCCGGGATCATCCGGCTGGTCGAGGCGGCGCAGCGGTCCCGGGCCCCGATGGCCCGGATGGCGGACCGCTATTCGCTCGTTTTTCTGGCCCTGACAGTGACGCTGGCGACCGCAGCCTGGTGGTTCACCGGCGACCCAATCCGGGCGGTCGCGGTTCTGGTCGTCGCAACGCCTTGCCCGTTGATCCTCGCGGTGCCGGTGGCGCTCGTGGCCGGATTGTCGCGGGCGGCGCATTTCGGGGTGTTGGTAAAGGGGGCCGGACCGCTTGAGGTGCTGGCGGAGGTCCGGACCCTGATCCTCGACAAGACCGGGACGTTGACCGATGGACGGCCGCATCTGGTGTCGGTCGGCCGTCGCGGCGCATTGACCCAAGACGAGATTCTCTATTTTGCCGCGGCAATGGATCAGGCATCGCAGCATCCGATTGCACAGGCCATCGTCGGCATCGCGCATGACCGGGGTCTGGTGTTGTCGGCACCCGAGAATACCAAAGAAACTGCGGGAGAGGGCGTCAGAGGCACGGTCGACGGTCGCGAGGTCGCGGTCGGCAGTCCCGGCTTTGTCGCAGCCTGCATCGGTGCAGAAAAAATGGACCGCATTGCGGATGCGACGGGATCTGTGCTCGTCGCTGTGGCGGTTGATGGCGCGGCAGTCGGTCATCTGATTCTGGCGGATGCCTTGCGACCCGGCATGGCCCGCCTTCTGACGGATTTGCGGAAGGTCGGGATCAGCCGGATCCTGTTGGCGACGGGAGATCGGCGGGCCGTCGCGGACGCAGTCACATCCGGTCTGGGTTTCGACGGCGTCCACGCCGACCTGACACCGGATCAGAAGGTCGCGTTGGTGGTTTCTGAACGCAGCCACGGACCGATCATGATGGTCGGTGACGGTGTGAATGACGCCCCCGCCCTCGCGGTCGCGGATATCGGGGTCGCGATGGGGGCTAGGGGTGCTGCCGCTTCGGCTGAGGCGGCGGATGTGGTGCTTCTTGTTGACAGTCTGGATCGTTTGTTGTCGGGGATCGAGGTTGCCCGCGGCGCCCGCCGGATCGCAATTCAAAGCGTGATTGTCGGGCTCGGCCTCTCGGTCTGCGGCATGGTACTTGCGGCGCTGGGCTATCTTGCTCCGGTGCAGGGGGCCGTCCTTCAGGAAGTCATTGATGTCGCCGTGATCCTGAACGCCCCGCGTGCCCTGCGCATCAGTCCGACCCTCGGTGCGCCCGAGAAATCCGGCGCAGCAGCGAACAGGGAATTATCGGGCGCAACCGTCGGGATGTTGTGAGGCGACCCATGCGTCGGACCCATGTCGTGCGGCAGAATTGGTGACGAGAGTCGTGCTTGAGGATATTTCATCGCGGGTCGTGTCGCTGGTGCGGCGGAAGCCCGCTCGGCCCTTGCCTTGGGCATTCCCAAAGCTGTTTGGCCATTGATCCAAATCAACCCTGCGCCGCAGCATCGGTATAGTGTCAGGCTTCCGGAACCCGGGAGCATCACGATGGCAAGACCAACGACGACTCACATCGGCGATTCTGACCTGATGATAGCTATCGACGTCTGCGGTCCGACAAAGTTCGCCGCCAACTCGGTAACACCTGCAAACGTCTCCAGGATGCGTCCTGAGTACGATAGGTCCGCGCCCGGCACGGGCGAAGATGTCACCGGGCAATTGGCCGCACGCTGATGCAACTGGCCAACACCCAATCAAAAGCACCGCCCGCCCGGCACGACGGCACCGTTGTGGCGATCCGTGGCGGGATCGTTGATGCGGCCTTTGCCGGGGTGGCGCCGCGAATTGATGAACTGGTATTCGTTGGCGAAATCGCGATGCAGGTGATGTCTGTGATCGAGGGTGGCGCCGTCCGTTGCATCGCACTGGGGCCGGTCCGGGGACTGGGCCTTGGCGCGACTGTGCGCGCCACCGGCGGCCCGATCATGGTGCCGGTGGGCGCGGCCGTTCTGGGGCGGATGCTTGATGTCTTTGGCAGACCGATCGACGGATTACCGGCACCGGCGACGGACATCAGGCGGTCAATTCATAATGTCCCGCCGCCCCTGTCCGATCGCGTCTTGCGCGCCGAGGTGCTGGAGACGGGGATCAAGGCAGTTGATCTGTTGTCGCCCATCGAACGGGGCGGCAAGACCGGCCTTTTTGGCGGTGCCGGCGTCGGCAAGACCGTGCTGCTCAGCGAACTGATCCACAACACCGTCGAACATCATCACGGCGTCAGCCTGTTCTGCGGCATCGGCGAGCGATCGCGCGAGGCCGAGGAACTGTGGCGCGAAATGGGTGACGCCGGCGTGCGCGACAAGATGGTGATGCTGTTTGGTCAGATGAACGAGCCGCCCGGGGTGCGCTTTCTGATCGGCAAGACCGCGCTGACGATGGCCGAATGGTTTCGCGACGACCGTGAACAGGATGTCCTGCTGCTGATCGACAACATCTTTCGTTATGTGCAGGCCGGATCGGAGGTTTCCGGCCTGATGGGCAGGATGCCGTCGAGCGTGGGGTATCAGCCGACGCTGGCCACCGAACTGGCGACCTTGCAAGAGCGTATCGCCTCGACCCGGCGGGGAGCGATAACCTCGATCCAGGCGGTCTATGTCCCCGCCGACGATTTCACCGATCCGGCGGCGGCGCATATCTTTTCGCACCTTTCTGCATCGGTCGTGCTGTCGCGCAAACGGGCGAGCGAAGGGCTCTATCCGGCGGTCGACCCGCTTGCGTCAAGTTCCGTCATGCTGACCCCGGATGTGGTGGGCCAGCGGCATTACGACATCGCGCGCGCCGTGCGCCGGACGCTGGCCGATTATGAGGAATTGCGTGACATCATCGCGATGCTGGGGATCGAGGAGTTGTCGTCGCACGACCGCGCCGTCGTCGCCCGCGCCCGGCGGCTGGAACGTTTCTTGACCCAGCCATTTGCCACGGTGACGGCCTCGACCGGAACGACGGGCAGGTTGGTGCCGATTTCCGAAACACTCGACGGCTGCGAGACGATACTGGGTCAGGACAGTTTCGAACGCCCTGAGAGCGACTATTACATGATCGGTGCGCTGTCGGATCTGCCGCCGCTGTCAAAGGGGGCCGACGCGTGAGCATGGCGACGCAAATGCAGGTCACAATCAGCCTGCCCGACGCGGTTTTGTTCGACGGCGCCGCAACGCGGCTGAACGCCGTCGCGGGAAATGGGAGTTTTGGCATTCTTCCCAATTACGTCGACTTCGTTACCGCACTGGTGCCGTCGGTTCTTCTTTTGATGGCGCCGGATGGCAGCGAGGTCGTGTTCGGGATCGACGAGGGCCTGCTGGTCAAAAAGGGGCACGATATCAGGATCGCAGTGCGCCGGGGCGTGCAAAGCGATGACCTCGACACCCTGCGGGCGACCGTTGGTGCGCTGTTTGACGACATGGCGGACAGCGAACGGATTGCACGAACGGCGATGTCGCGGCTCGAAGCGGACATGGTGCGCCGCTTTGCCGGTTTGCGGAAGGAGCGTTGATATGACCCAGAAACATCGGGAGAAAGCCGACGACATCGGGCGCGGGGCGTCGCGCAAGAAGGCAGCGCGCGACGATCCCGGCCCCAGTCCGCTGCGCGGGGTCGGCACGTTCGGTATGATCGGGTGGTCGATCGCAGTGCCGACAGTGGGCGGGGCGTTTCTGGGGTTTTGGCTCGACCGGATCAGGCCGCAGGCGTTCTCCTGGACAGTTGCGCTGATCCTTGGCGGATTGGCTATCGGCGTGCTGATTGCCTGGGCCTGGGTCGAGAAGGAAAAGGGCGAATGATGGAAAATGTCGACCTCGCCAGCTTTGGTTTCGGGCTGCTGGCCGGATCTGCGGCGGCGGCACTGTTCCTTGCCGGTCTCGGGCTGGGACTGCGGCTGGCGCTGCGCTCTGCCCGCCCGACGCCGATGTTGCTGGCAAGTTCTGCGGTGCGGATCGCGCTGCTGCTGAGCGCAGGCTGGGGGATCGCGGGGCAGGGGAGTGCGGCATTGGCCGGATTCGCGCTGGGGTTCCTTGCGATGCGGTCCCTGATCCTGTTTTTCGTCCGTCTGCCCCCCGTACCGGCGAGGCGAACATGGAACTGACGCCCGACGACAGCATCGTCTTTACCGTTCTGGGCGTTGGCATCAACGCGACGATCGTGTTCACCTGGGTCGTCATGGCGATCCTGACCGGCACGGCGATGCTGATCACGCGCAACCTGCGCCCGGACGTGCCGCCGGACCGCTGGCGCACCACGCTCGAGGCGGTGGTCCTTGCGATCGAGAGTCAGATCGACGAGATCAGTGCCCGGCCGGACCGACGGTTGCTCTATTTCTCGGGCACGCTGTTCCTGTTCATCGTCACCTCCAACCTGCTGTTGGTCGTCCCCGGATTCAGGCCGCCCACAGCGTCGTTGTCGACCACCACGGCCCTCGCGCTGTCGGTCCTGATCGCGGTGCCGCTGTTCGGGATCGGCAGCCGCGGGCTCGGCGCCTATCTGCGCAGCTATCTGCAACCCTCGCCGATCATGCTGCCTTTCAACCTCGTGAGTGAGATTTCCCGCGGCCTGTCGCTCGCCATCCGCCTCTACGGCAACATCATGAGCGGTGCGGTGATCGCCGCAATCCTGCTTGGGGTTGCACCGTTCTTCTTTCCGGTGGTGATGGACATGCTGGGCCTGCTGACCGGCGTCATCCAAGCCTACATCTTTGCCATCCTCGCCACCGTTTACATATCTTCGGTCACGGCACCTCCCGGGGCCGCCACTGATCCAAACCCCGAAACTCCGAAGGAGCAGACATGACCGATCTTGCCATCATCGCCGCCATCTCGATTTTTACGGCGGGCCTGACCGTTTCTTTCGGCGCGCTCGGGCCGGCACTTGGAGAGGGTCGGGCGGCGGCCCAGGCCCTTGACGCCATTGCACAGCAACCCGATGCGGCGGCGACGCTCTCGCGGACACTTTTTGTCAGCCTCGCGATGATCGAATCCACGGCGATCTATTGTTTCGTGGTTGCAATGATCCTGTTGTTCGCCAATCCGTTCTGGAACGCGGCGGTTGCTGCGGCGGCGCAGACCACGGGCGGTTAGGCAGATGTCAATCGACTGGATCACTGTCGCCGCGCAGATCGTCAATTTTCTGATCCTGATCTGGCTGCTGAGGCGGTTTCTGTATCGCCCGATCCTTGACGGGATCGACGCACGCGAGCGCGAGATTACCGATCGGATGGCGCAGGCGGCACAGATCACGGCAAAGGCAGAGGCTGTCGAAGCAGACTATAATGCGCAGATCGCGGCGTTGCAGGCGGGCCGCGAGGCTATGACCGAAAAGGCCCGCGCTGCCGCCGAGCAGGACCGTGACGCGCTGCTGGCAGAGACCCGCGCCCGGATGACGCGCGAACAGGCGGCGCGGAACGAAGAACGTGCCCAGGAGGCCCAGCGCTATACCGAAAGTCTTCAGCACGAAGGGGCCGCGGCGCTTCTGGCCCTAACCCGCAAGGCCCTCACCGATCTGTCAGGAGAGCGGTTGGAGGAGCGCATCATTGCGCGGGCGGCGACCCGGCTTGCCACGATGTCGCACGACCTGAAGGCGGCGGCGGGCGACAGCCGCACCGCCGTCGTCACCACGCAGGCGCCGCTGGACGAGGCGCTGCGTCGCCGCCTTGAAAAGCAGGTCGCCACGGCGGTTCCCGGCGTTGCCGTGCAATTCGCCACCGACTCTGACCAATCCCCCGGGCTGGTGCTGCGGCTCGGCGGGGCGCAGCTTGGATGGACGGTCGACAGCTATGTCGACGGTCTCGCGGCGTTGCTTAAAGTTGGGCCCGAAACCCGTAGCATGCGATCCGCCGATGCCGCATGACCACGCCCCCTCTGGCACCGCCGCCCTGATACAGAGGCTGCTGGATGCGCCAGTTCCCGATCCGCAAATCAGCGAGATCGGGCAGGTGGCGGAGGTTGGCGACGGCATTGCCATCGTTACCGGCCTGGCACGCGCCCTGGCGGACGAGATGGTTACATTCGCCTCCGGGGTGCTCGGCATCGTGTTCGATCTTGAACGAAACCGCCTTGGCGTCGTGCTGCTCGGGCCTTCGGATCGGGTGGTCCGGGGCGAGGATGTGCGACGCACCGATCGGGTTGTCAGCGTACCTGTGGGGCCCGCCCTTCTGGGTCGCGTTGTCGATGCGCTGGGCCGGCCCCGCGACGGGCGCGGGCCGGTTGACGCCCAGGATCTGCGTCCGGTCGAGGCCGAGGCGCCGGGCATCCTTGAACGGGCAGCGGTGTCGCGCCCGCTGGCGACGGGGGTAAAGGCGATCGATGCCGCAGTTCCCGTCGGACTCGGCCAGCGCGAACTGATTGTCGGCGACCGGCAGACTGGCAAGACCTCGATCGCGATCGACACGATCCTCAACCAGAAAGACACCGGTGTCCTGTGCATCTACTGCGCCATCGGGCAGCGCGGCGACGCGGTCGCCAAGGTCGTCGGCGCGATCCGTGCGGGCGACATGATGGAAAACACGGTCGTGGTCGCCGCCGGAGACGAAGAGGCGCCCGGGTTGGCCTACATTTCGCCCTATGCCGCGATGACGATGGCCGAGTATTTTGCCGAAACCGGACGCGATGTGTTGGTCGTGTTCGACGATCTGACCCATCATGCCCGCTCATACCGCGAGTTGTCGCTATTGCTGCGACGGCCGCCGGGGCGCGAGGCGTTTCCGGGTGACATCTTTTACGTCCACGCCCGTCTGCTCGAGCGGGCAGGTCAGTTCGCCGAAACGGTCGGCGGCGGCTCGATCACGGCGCTGCCGGTTGTCGAAACCCAGGCCGAGAATCTGTCGGCCTATATCCCGACCAACCTCATCTCGATTACCGACGGGCAGATCTATCTGTCGCCGCGTCAGGTTCGCAAGAACCGGTTTCCGGCGGTCGATCTGGGCGTGTCCGTCAGCCGGGTCGGCGGCAAGGCGCAGAACCGGGCGATGCGCGACCTCGCGGGCAATCTGCGGGTCACGCTCTCGCAGTTTGAAGAACTCGAGGAATTTGCCCGCTTCGGCACCCGGTTGGATGATGCGACGCGGGCGCGGCTGGCGCGTGGTTCGGCGGTCAGGACGGCCTTGCGACAACCCGAACGCGATCCGATGTCGGCAGCCGAACAGCTTGCCGTGCTTGTCTGCGCGATGGAGGGCCTGTTCGACGGTTTGGACGAAACCGCGGGAAGGTCGGCGATGACCGCGGTGCGCGGCGCCGCCGGTCGGGGGGATGGCGCTTTTGCCGACCTCCTGTCGCTTGGGGAACGCCTGAGCGTTGAACGCCGCGCCCGCATTCTCGATGCCGGACGCGCTGCGTTGCAATTGGCGGGGACACACGATGGCACAGTCACTTGAACGCCTGACCCGGCGCACTGAAACGCTGTCGAGCATTCGCGGCATTGTCCGAACGATGAAAACCATGTCGGCAATCAACGCGGCCCCCTTCGAGCAGGCCGCCCGTGCCATCGACGCCTGGCGCGAGACGGTGCTGGACGGGCTACATGCCTTCGTTCACGTGGCCGGCCCCTTGCCCCCCGCTCCGCCCGGACAGCGACGACAGGTGATTGTCGCGATGGGGTCGGATCACGGGTTATGTGGCACCTACAACGAAATCCTGGCCGCCGAAGTGGCCCGCCATCCCGCAGCGCGGAAGGGTGCGCACATCGTCTGCGTTGGCGCGCAGTTGGAGGATGCATTGCAGAATCTGGGACTGCCGCCCGATATTACCTTGATGCCGCCGGCAAATGTCGTTGGTCTTGGTCGGCTGTCAGGCGACCTGGCCACAGAATTGGAAATTATTCGCGGCACAGGCGAAATCGAAGTGTCGCTGATCCATACCCGACCCGAAGGGCAGGGTCGTCAGGGCGTTGTCACACAGCGATTGCTCCCCCTTGATGACTCCGTGATCGCGGGCCTTGCGCGTCACCGCTGGACTTCCAGAAGTCTGCCGCGGTTCGACATGCCCGCAGCGGAATTGCTGGCGGTCCTGATACGCAACTTGTTGTTCGCGACGCTCTACCGCGCCGCCGCCGAGGCCCTGATGACCGAGAACGCCGCCCGCCTTGCCCGGATGCAGCAGGCCGAACGATCCGTCGATGAACGGCTGGACGATCTGAAGTCCGAAACCAGAGCGGTGCGCCAGAGCGAGATCACCACCGAACTGATGGACGTCATCGTCGGATTCGAGGCATTGAAAAGGCGCAACCGGCGAACGCGACAGGCCGCAGATTCCGATTCCGTTGACAGCTGAACCGTTTTGGATCCCGCAGCGATCTGTTTGCCCAAAACCAGAACGCGCCGCCCGGCGCCGTGAACCAGACTGATTGGGCGACCGCTGAAACGTTGCCGACATGGCGGCTGACCGGACCTTTCATGGTCCGGTTCCGCGAAATGTGCCAGTTACCACCCTTGATGCGCAGCCCGAGTGGCCATTTCAGCCGATGGCTGATGTCAATGACCGAACAATACCGCGCAATCGCGCTGCTCGACCATTGATTCTGTCGTCCCACCGAACACGACCTCGCGCAAACGGGAATGACCGTAGGCACCCATTACGATCAGGTCCGCACCGATTTCAGTCGCGCGTTTGCGGATCGCCGTCCCGGTCTCCGCGCCGCCACTCGGATATGGCACCACCGTCACATTGCACCCCTGATGGGTCAGCCATTCAGCAATATCCGATCCCGGATTTTCGCCGTCTTGCGTTTCGGTCGACGTCGGATCGAAAAGACCGATGGTAACCGTGTCTGCCTCTCGAAGGAGGGGAAGCGCCGCATGGACAGCGCGGGACGCCGGTACACCGGCCTTCCAGGCAACGAAAACCGATTTTGGTTGCAAGACCCTGGGGTTGGTCATGCCGTTGACAACCACCGCAGCGGGCGACCGGAACAGGGTTGCATGCAGGGTGTCGGTGAACAAAAAACCATCTTTGCGCAGATCATTGCCCAGCATGACGATGTCGCAGGTCAGTGCGCTGCGGGTCACGGCATCGGGCATCGCTGCCACCTCGCCACTGATAACGCGGACATCCGCGCTTGCGGCCTGGTTCGCCAGATACTGCGAAAGCCGGTCCCGGCTGGCCTCGAGTTGTGCGTTCGTCTCTTCCACCATGGCGTCCCACCCCTCGGGTATGGCGTAGCCGCCGAATCCGCCATAGCCGTAGGAATAGACGGGTATCGTCGGCATCAGGCCCAGGATCAGAACGCTCAGATGGAGGTTGCGTTCGCGCGCTGCCTCGCTCAGCTGTTCCAGATCGGCTGGCTTGGCGGATTTGCCCACGACGACGAGAACGGTCGCATTTTTCATGGTTGTATTCCTTCCTTGAGGGTCATCCGAACAATGGCGCAATCTTGCGAGCGCGTTTTGATTTCAATCAACCGGCGGGCGGCGAAGTCCCGGTCCGTTTTGCACCGGTCAGCTATCGAAGCTCAGTCGAACACATAAAGACCCGGTGCCTGCGTTGCCTTGGCGGACGATTTCCGGGTTGCCGCCTGCGAAGGTACCGGGGCTTCAACGCCGGATGCCGCACTTAGCCAGTCGGAAAATTCGGGCCACCAGGATCCCTCGATGCTGCTTGAGATCCCAAGCCAGCTGTCGGGGTCCAGATACAGATCACCGGGCGCCCGCCGCCCGATCCTGTAGTGGTGGCCAACATGTCCCGGCTCGCTCAGAATACCGCCGTTGTGGCCACCGCTTGTCAGGACGAACGTCAGGTCGCAATCGGTGAACAGGCGCGTCATGAACACCGACTTCCACGGCGCGATGTGATCGGTCTCGGTGGCAACCACGAACATCGGAGCCGCGATGTCCTTGAGCGCAATGACACGGCCATTTACGGCAAAGCGACCGGAAGTCAGCCGATTCTCAAGAAAAAGCCCGCGCAGATATTCCGAGTGCATCTGCGCCGGCATCCGCGTCGTGTCGCCATTCCAGACACCAAGGTCTGTCGGCAGGTCCTCCTTGCCCAGAAAATAGCGATTGACCGCACGTGTATAAATCAGATCCTCGGCCCGGATTGAGGCGAAAGTCCGGGTCATCTGCGGGCGATCAAGGCAGCCACGGTCCCACATGAAATCCTCGACAAAGGCCACCTGGCTTTCATCGACAAACAGCAACAGCTCGCCAGCTTCGGCAAAATCGGTCTGTGCTGCCATCAGGGTGATCGTGGCCAGACGATCGTCACCGTCGCGGGCCATCGTCGCCGCCGCTATCGCCAGAAGTGTGCCGCCCAGACAATAGCCATTGGCGTGAACCTTGACGTCAGGACAAATCGTTCCGATCACGTCAAGCGCGGCCATGATTCCATTGGTGCGGTAATCTTCCAGCGACCAGTTGGCATGTTCCGCCCCCGGATTGCGCCACGAGATCATGAAGACCGTGAACCCCTGCTGCACGAAATACCTGACCATCGAATTGTGCGGCGACAGATCCAGAATGTAGAATTTCATGATCCAGGCCGGAATGAACAGGATCGGCTCGGGGCGCACGGTGTCGGTCTGGGGCGTGTATTGGATCAGCTCGAACATCTCGTTTCGAAACACGACCTCGCCCGGCGTGCAGGCGAGGTTTTCGCCGATCCGATAGCCTTCGGGGGCGGGCCGTTTGATCTGGAGGAGCGTCTGCAGGATGTCCTCGGTCAGATGAGCGGCACCTTCGATCAGGTTCAGTCCACCCGTCTTGGCGGTCTCCTCGATGATCTCCGGGTTCATCCAGGGAAAGTTGGAAGGAGAAATCAGATCGAGTGCCTGGCGGACCTGAAACCGGGCCCGGTCGGCGTCCTGCGGGCGCAGGCCCGGCATGTCGTCTGTCGCCGCGTCCCACCAATCCTGCGTGGCAAGAAATGCTTGTTTCCACAGGGAAAAAGGCGGCATGTCCCAAGAGAAATGCGCGAAACGGTGATCGTATGACCGGGGTTCGAACGGCGCTTTGGCCGGTTTCCCCAAGGCATCCGACAGCGCAAACGCCCCCAGTTTTTCGACATTTGTTTGGACTCGTTCCGCCAGTTCCAGTTGACGCCCCGGCGACCGGGCAAGATGCAGCGACCAGTCATGCCATGCCGAGACGATCGAGAACGGCGATACGCCACCAGTCAGCCGTGCCAGCGCCGCCCGTGACGCCCGGTCAAGGGTCGCATGCGGGTGGTTCGCGCGGGCCGATGCCGCGGCAACAACCGGAACAGGCAGGGAGACCGGCAAACGAACAGCAGTGGCCACGGCGTCGTCGGAGGTCACGGAAGAAGTCATCGCGGCAGCGCCCTTTATGGCTCGGCATCCGTCAGATTAGCAGAGGCGACGCCTGCGCACTTGACAGGAATCAACCGGACCGCAGACGCCCGCACCGTTTGCCGGATCGAAATGGCCCGAGACATCAGGTCGGACAATCATGTCGACAGGATAGTTCATGGCGGCAAATTTGCCGAGATGAATCCGGCAAGCCGATGCCGAATCAGCGCGAAAGTTACCCGATCCGGCTACCGACCGACGCGTCGGCAATGCCGGCGGCGACGCACGGCACATAGGCGGTCGGAATGTGGCGCCCAGGTGCCCGCGCTCTCCATGTAGCTGGCGGGTGCCTGGGTGCTGGCCCGTCAGGGCCAATCTGGCGTGGGGGTCAGTTGATGGCGTTGTCTTTGCGGTCGCGGCTTTGTGCCAGGCGATAGCTGTCGCCGTTCATTTCGAGGTTGTTGACGTGATGGGTCAGCCGATCCAGCAGTGCACCGGTCAGGCGTTCTGAGCCGAAGGTTCCCATCCACTCGTCGAAGGGCAAATTGCTGGTGATCCATTGCCCGGCAGGTGATTGCAAGACAATCGCCGAGAGAGAGCGTGGAACCGCGCTCGTCGCGTTGCGAGATCAGTTCGAACAGCAACTCGGCACCGGTCTTGCTGAGCGGCACGAAGCCCAGTTCGTCATCTCTCGGCAGAGCGCTGCGGAATCGCCTGCCGGGCAATGGATGATCAGAAGTCGGCAATTGGCCGCTTGCTTTTGCAGGCGCAGGAGGCGCCGCTCGTCGTGGGCCTCCATCAATTCGTGCACCAAGGCTACGGCGGTGGTGAAGCCGACGGAGAGACCCTTCTGACAGGCAGCGAGACCGAGTCCAAAGGCGACATGGGTCTTGCCGGTGCCGCTCGGGCCAAGTGCGATGACGTTCTCGCGCCGCGCAATCCATTCGCAGCGCGCCAGTTCCAGCACCTGCATCTTGTTCAGGGCCGGGATTGAATCGCCCCGAGTTTGTCGGAGACCATCAACTTAAGTAAGGATGACGGTTATGACGAAAAGCAAAATGGCAAATCGCTACTCGCCAGAGGTCCGCGCGCGTGCGGTCCGGATGGTCTTTGCGCATCAAGGCTCCTACGAAACGCAAGGCGAGCGCGATCGCGGCGATTGCGCCAAAGATCGGCTGTATTCCGCAGACGTTGCGTGAGTGGGTCAAGCAGGCTGAGAAAGACAACGGCATGCGAGACGGCGTGACCACCGAGGAACGAAACAGGATCAAGGCGCTTGAACGGGAGAACCGTGAGTTGCGCCAGGCCAATGAGATCCTTCGCAAGGCTTCAGCTTATTTTGCGCCCACTCTCGGTGATTGCATGGCAATCACCTGCCGTGCAGCGGGACGGAACTCGACCGCCCACTCAAGCGATGATCGGCTTCATTCACTGTCCGGCAGTCGATACGCAGTATCGATGAGAGGGGACGATCAACGGTCTGTTTGCGGTGTCGAGTCGATCTGCAGGATGCTGCCGGTTGCGCCGTTCATTGGCCGACAGGTGATTGCCAGCAATCACCGTTAGGCAACTTACTACCACCGGCTGGCATGTTACGCTGAGCCTTCAAAAACCTCTGGGCGTGCTCAGCGAGACGCTGAATTGCGACCAGAAATCAAACGGGTCGGGGATGATAATTATCAGGTCTATGGTGTTCGAAAAGCCTGGCATCAGTTGAAGCGTGAGGGCTTTGAGGTGGCGCGATGCACCGTCGGACGCCTCCCTCTCGGGACATTTCCTTCGGAAATACCCTGCCGGGCATTGGATGAAACAGATTGGTATCCGTGGTGCTGTGCGAGGGAAAGTGTTAAAAACAACGGTCCCCGACACGTCTGTGCCCTGTCCGCGCGACAAAGTGAACCGCGTATTCCGGGCGCCAGCGCCAAACCTGCTGTGGGTCAGCGACTTGACCTACGTGTCAACGTGGCAGGACTTTGTTTATGTGGCCTTCGTGATCGACACATTCGCCGACCGTATCGTGGGCTGGCGCGTCTCACGGTCTGCCAAGACAGACTTTGTCCTCCCCTCTCGGCAGATTGCTTCGCAATTGCCTGCCGGGCAATGGATGCTCTGGAGCAGGCCCTGCATGATCGACGGCCTGTGCAGAAGGGCAGATTGATTCACCATTCGGACCGCGGCGGGCAATATTTGTCTATTCGATACACCGACCGGCTGGCCGAGGCTGGCATCGAACCATCGGTCGGAAGCGTTGGTGACAGCAACGACAACGCCCTCGCCGAGACGATAAACGGCCTCTACAAAACCGAACGGGTCTATCGCCAAGGGCCTTGGCGCAACGTGCAGGATCTCGAAATGGCCACTCTCGGATGGGTCGATCCCGGCGTTTTCTAGAAAACGCCTGAGTTCAACAAAAGGCGGCTGCTTGGCCCCATCGGGAACATCCTGCCTGCCGAGGCCGAAGAGAACTACTGTGCACAACGCGACGTGCTCGATATGGTCGCGTGAAATGAACCTATAGGTCTCCGGCGAAACCGGGGCGGTTCCCACTTCCTGCCACGCCCGCCGCCAGGTCGGGGCAATCGAGGCAGATTTCCCAGCCCATTTTTCCTCGAACGCGTCCAGTTCTGCCGCGGCCTGATCGGCGGTAGCTGCGCTGTAAATCCGGCGCAGATCAGGGGCCACCACCTTGCGGTTCTTCCAAGCGCAGAAGTTCAACGAATGGCGCACGAGATGGACTATACAGGTCTGGACGGTGGCTTCCGGAAAGGCGGCCGTGATCGCCTCCGGAAAGCCCTTCAGCCCATCTATTACCCGGCAGTGGTTTGCTTGCAAACCATGAGAGGGCATGACCGCGTTCAGAACGTCCTGGACACCCCGGTTCTTCAGTTCAGTCATCACCGAAAGCCAAAATTTGGCGCCTTCATCGTCTGCGATCCACAGGCCGAGAACCTCGCGCCACACCGTCGCGCGAGACGTCCAGAGCCACATAAACGGCCTTGTTTTTGACCATACGGCTGTCAGCGCCTCGGATTTTGACCCGGAGCGCGTCGAAGATCACGATTGGGTACATCCGCTCCAAGGCCCGGGATTGCCATTCGCGGACCGCGTCCAGCACAGCATCTGTCACACGGCTGATGAGGTCGGGCCACACATGTAAGTCCGTAGACGTCTTCGAGGTGGCGACGGATGTCACGCACCGTCAGCCCTGCCGCAGACAGACCGATAATCTTGTCATCCATCCCATCGATCCGGGTCTGGCCTTTCGTCACCAGTTCCGGCTCGAAACTGCCATCTCGGTCGCGGGGCACGGCGATGGGGATATGCCCGTCCTGGCCCTTGAGGCGCTTGGCTGACGTGCCATTGCGCCGATTGGCTTGATCAGGATGCCGTCTTCATAGCCCGGATGCGCCGTCCGCTCAGCGCCCAGCATCCGCTCCATCAGCTTGATGGTGAGCTCTTTCATCAGTCCGGATTCGGCAAGCAGATCTTCAGGCCGCTCACAGCCCTGCAAAAGTTGGTCTAGTCGTTCTTTGGAAATCGTCATCGTCATTGCGCCTCTTAAGAAGCATGGTCCAAATCCCAGATACACAGAATACCTGACACTGCCGTCGCTGGCCGTGACTGCCAATCAATCTGCGTCGGGCATCGTGAACCTGATCACGCCCACCTCTGTCGTCGTCGTCGGCGCGCTGGCCATCGGCCAGGTGCCATACAACCGCTGGCGGCACTTCATCGCGCCATTGCTACTGATCCTGACGGTGCTGAGCATGGCTGCTCTTACCCTTTCGGTGATGCTGTAAGCGGGCTTGGCGTTCGCCCGGTACGGTCAAGCTGCGGCGCGACATCGCTTGCACGCGCCAAGGGACGACGGCAACAACGTCGTGGCAATCGAGCCCGGCATCGCCACGGCCCTGGACCGTAGCACATACGCCAACTCGCTGCTGCGCAGGGGTCGGGGGCGCCCCTCATGTCAGTGCACGATCGCCTCTTCCCTGACGAACATATTCGCCCAAGCCCGTTCAACCAAAGCCGGTGACATCTGGTAGGGGATTTGTTCGAATTCGCAGATCGCGATCATCTGGTCGATCAAAAAGATCGGCTGATAGTTCGCATAGACGTTGTCGATCGTCGGGTATTTCTTTTTCAACAAGTAGATCAGCGTCGCCTCGTCCAACGGCACTTTGCGTTTGCGGGCGACCATCGCAAAGATTTTCAGGAAATCTTCTTGGCTCGGGCCATCGATCTTGATCTTGAAAAAGATCCGGCGCAGCGCGGCCTTGTCGAAAATCTCGTTCGGGTGAAAGTTGGTGGAAAAGATGACGAGGGTGTCGAACGGCACCTCGAACTTTTCACCGGACTGAAGTGCCAGAATATCCTTGGCCTCTTCCAGCGGCACGATCCAGCGGTTGACGATGGTCTGCGGCGGTTCCTTTTGGCGGCCAAGGTCATCGACGATGAAGATGCCGCCGGTCGATTTCAACTGCAGCGGCGCCTGATAGGTGCGGGCCACCGGGTTATAGACCAGATCGAGCATCGTCAGGGAAAGCTCGCCGCCGGTGACCACCGTGGGGCGCTCGCAACGGACATATCGGGTGTCGTAGCGCCCGGAGGTGCGGCGCAAGGCATTGGGGTCGTCCACGTCTTCTTCGGCCGACGAATGGACGATGGGGTCATATACGGTAATCACCTGACCGGCGTATTCGATGGCGCGCGGGACATATATCTTGTCCCCCAGCGCATCCCGGATGCCGTTCGAGATCGTGGATTTGCCGTTCCCCGGCGGGCCATACATCAGGATCGAGCGCCCGGCGCTGACCGCTGGCCCAAGGTGGTCAAGCAGTTCGGGCGGCAGGATCAGGTGACCCATCGCCGCGGTCAGCTGATCGCGGGAAATCTGGATGTTGCGGATCGACTGGCGTTTGACCTGTTCGGCGTAAACCACCAGCGGCACCGGCATCGCGCCGTAGTATTCAGACTGCACCAACGCATCGAGGGCGCGGGCCTTGCCGCCCTCGGTCAGCTGATAGGCCATTTCGTTGCCTGACATCGCGCCCATCGTGCCCATCGCCTCGAGCAGTTTTTGACCGCGGGCCAGATCGACCAGTTCCTGTGTCACCGGTATCGGCAAGCAGATTGCGCGGGAAAGTTCGCCCACCTCGGACAGGTTCTTGCGGAACATCGTTTTTAGCAGAATGTCGCGCATCATCACGAGGGGAAGCTGCATACCCGCGATGCCCTTGGGTGCGGGCGGCGGTGCCACATTGGTCGCTTGCATATTCATTGTCGTCAGCCCGTCTGTTGCCTCTGCGTGACAATCGGGCCGCGCAAATGCGCAATATCGGCCCTGCGCCACCTTGGTTTTGCCAAGCCAGACATGGCTGCCTATTGTGGCGAAAAAATGGACAGAAACGTCCTGCGAACAGGCAAAGGCAGATCATGCGTATTTCCAAACTGCTGGCCCTGCCGGGCCTGTTGGCGGCCCTGCTGGTCATTTTCGGCGGCGCCGACGTGGCCAAGGGCAGTCTGTATATCGCCAAGCACGAAGGCGACACCTTACACCTGATGCAGATCGTGTTCGAGATGGCGGCGGGCAAGCTGCCGCATCTGGATTTCATGACTCCGATCGGCGGGCTTGCCTTTGCCCCGATCGCCTTGCTGGTGTCCTGGGGAATCGGCATTGGCAATGCCATTCTTTGGGCGCAAATCCTTGTCGCGACGGTCTTTGCGCCAATGATCTGGTGGGTCGCAGGGCGCCGGTTGTCGCCGGTTCTGGCGGCGTTTTTCGCCTTGATGGTGATGGTGTTGCTGCTGGCGCTGGTGCATGGGGAATCGCAGCAGGCGGTGTCGATTTCGATGCATTACAACCGTTGGGCCTGGGCGGCGGCCTTTGTCGCCATCCTTGCCGCGATCATTCCGCCGGTGCGACCGGGCGGCACCGCTGACGGCGTGATCATTGCCCTGATGATGACAGCGATGCTGCTGATCAAGGTCACCTATTTCGCGGGCTTCGCGCCGCCGGTTA
Source organism: Rhodobacterales bacterium (assembly GCA_038323615.1). Taxonomy (GTDB): domain Bacteria; phylum Pseudomonadota; class Alphaproteobacteria; order Rhodobacterales; family Rhodobacteraceae; genus JBBKXP01. The sequence continues at coordinate 26,936 of JBBQHC010000003.1, forward strand.
TGCTGGCCCTGTGGCTGACCGGGCAACGCTGGACGCTGGTGGTCGCGCTGATCGCCGGGCTGATCATGGTCGCGCTCCTGACGAGCTGGCTGGGGCCGCAATACTGGCTGGCCTATTTGCGCGACCTTCTGACGGTCGCCGGGTCTGACATACGCGCCCAACCGGGCGAGCCGCTGGCGGCGGTTCTGGGCGCGCCAGCCTATCTGGGCGGGTCGATGGTCGCCATCGCCGGGGTGATCTTTTTGCGTCAGGCCGGGGTGGCTGCGGGCGGGCTGATCCTGCTGACCCTGTTGCCGGGGTTCTTTTATGTGACGTTCCAGAACTTTGGCAACGATCCGCAGTGGCTGCTGTTACTGGGCCTGTTGGTGCTGGCGCTGCGCCCTGTCGGTCTGGTCGCGAACAGCTGGGGCTGGGACATGCGCCAAGCCTTGGGCGTGACCGCGGCGATGGCGCTGGCGCTGGCCGCGCCGTCATTCTTTAACCTTGCCTACAGTCCTTATCGGCACCTCTTCATTGATGTCGCCGAGTATACACCGATCCTGCCGCGCGGTGGCATCAACACCGATTTGCAGGCCGCCAGTATCCGTGCCCTGCGGGTCGATGGACGCATCGCGATGGACGGCCCCGGTTCGGGCCTTGAGGCCTATGCGACGGGGGCCGAACGCGACCCATTGTCGACGTTCATGGGCGAAACGTTTCCCTACTGCACGACCGAACTGGGCCTGCCGTCAGTATCGGACGCCATCGTCCGCGATCTCGAGGCGGCGGGTCTGGCCGGCGACAAAAAGGTATTCGTCGCCGATCTGCTTTCATCGCTTTGGCTGTTTGGCGATCTGCGCCCGTTGGATCACGGCGCACCGTGGTATTACGGCGGGCTGCCGGGCTATGACACGGCGGATTACCTTTTGGTGCCGCTGTGTCCGGTGACGCAGGAAGTGCAATATGACATCCTGAACGCGATCACGGAACGCGGAACCGATAACCTTAACGAAATCCGCAGAACGCCACTTTATATTTTGTTTTCAAAGGGCTAGATATCTACTTCTCTAGAGAACCGGAAAACCCCAGACAGCTTGTTGGGTCAGAACAGCAATGGCCACGCGAGATAGATGATCAGTGCCACGCCCATCGGATAGCCCAGCGGGAACCGCTTGCCCGCGGTCCAGCTCTCCCATTCGGGTACGATCCGGTGCAGTGCCGTATGCTTGGCGATGCGATGGCTGATGTAACCGGCCAACATGCACAGGCCCAGCAACATCATCATCCGCCCGATGTCATCACGGGCGATGAACGGAGCGGCGGCGGCGGCGAATTTCGCGTCGCCCGCACCCAAAAGGCCGACCGCGTTCAAGGCGATGCCGATGGCCAGCACGATCAGCAGGTGGGCATAGCGCCACAGATAGTCCTGTACGGGCAGGGCCAGCATGCCGATAATCACGAAGGTAAGCGCCAGCGCATAGACCGCGTTGTTGGGGATCTTCATCCGCCGCAGATCGCTCCACGCGACCCACAGACAGATCGGCACGACGAAAGGCAAGAACCACGCAGCCTGGGTCAGCGTCACTGACATCGGGCTAGTTGGTCACGTTGTTTTCAAGCGCCTGCAAACTGCGCACTGCCGCCTCGAAATACTGCGGGTGGGTGTCGATGGCTGCTTGCAGCAGACCTTTGCCGATGGACACGTCGTTTTGTTTGATCGCCGTCAGGGCGACGGTGTAAAGCAGTTGCGCCCGCTCGGTCTGGGACATCTGGATCACCGGCATATCGTATTTGCGCTGGGCACCGCGGGCCAGAACAAGGTTGTTTTTGGCCGTGAACATCGACGGATCCTGTTGCAGAGTCTGCATGAACAGGCGTTCGGCGCCGACGTAATCGCCGCGGGTCAGCTTGGAAAATCCCCAGTTGTTCAGCACTGGGGCGGGTTTGGTCGTCAGCCCGATGGCGGTTTCATAGAAACTGTCGGCCTTGGGCCAGTTTTGTTGGCTGTCGGCGATCATCGCCTCAAGACGATAGCGTTTGAAGGTCTCGTGCGTCGGCGGGATCGTGTTCAGCGTAGCGGCGGCCGGTTCCCACTGATTGTCGCGGATCTGCGAGTCGGCCAGTTCGACGCGGTCATCGTTGGTGGCGTCGGGGTGGGCGACCACGGCCTGCCATGCGGCGACAGCCTCGGCTGGGCGGGATGCGGCGCGCACCAATGACGTCGCCAGCCCGCGTTGCAGGTCGATCCGGCCCGGATCGTTGGCGCTGGCGCGTTGGAAATAGGTCACTGCCTCGTTCGGGTCGCCAACCGTCAACATCACGTCGTTGAGGTTGGTTTCGTCGATGACGTTGACATCGCGCATCGCGCGATTGACTTCGGCGTCGCCGGATTTGCCACAGGCTGACAGGGTCAGCGCCCCGCTGATCGCGATCGTCAAAACGTAATATTGGCGCATGTTGCCTGCGTCCTTTTGGTCTGCTCTGCCTTACAGCGACTGCAAAAGGATCGTTTGACCGCTTCCGCGCCGCACCAGTTGGAACTCGGGGTTCTCTTGGTTTTCAGCATATCCCGGATTTTCGATCAAAGCGAGAGCCTTGGTCAAGTTGTCGCGGATCGCGTCGGAATTGCCGTTATCCGTGGCAAAAGCGCGACGAAAAACCTGTGATGCCTCGCCGTATTCGCCCTTTTCCATCAGGATGACGCCCAGATTGTTCCACGCCGGAGAGAAATCCGGGTCGGCCTCGACCGCGCGGCGCATCAGCTTTTCCGCCTGCCCCAATCGCCCAAGACGCAGGTTGGCAGACCCGAGTGCCGACAGGGTATCGACGTTCAGCCCCTGTTGCGCCGCCGCCCGCGTGTAGGCCCGCAGCGCCAGATCGAATTCACCCGCCGCCATCAGCCGATGCCCGACCAACAGACCGTCGATGTCGCCTTCGCCCGCGATGCCGGGGGCATAGGTGCCGTCAGGACGGTTCAGGCCGCCCGGATCACAGGCGGCCAGGGCGACCAGCGCCACAATCACAATCAACAGTCGCAAGATGCCCCAACGCCCCCGCAAGGGCCACGCACATCAGAAGTTGGCGTTGCCCAGTGTCACCGCGATCCCATAGATCGACGGCCCGATCAGGATGATCAACAGCGGCGGCACCGTCAACATCATGGTCGCCAAAGTCATCTTGGTGGGCAGTGTATTCGCCTTTTCTTCGGCACGCATGACCCTTTTGTCACGCATTTCCCCGGCATAGACGCGCAGGGCTTCGGCGATCGAGGTACCGAACTGTTGGGATTGGATCAACACGGTGACGAAACTGGTCACGTCCATCACACCGCAACGTTCGGCCATGTCGCGCAGCACGGTCGTCTTGTCCTTGCCGGCCTTCATTTCATAGCTGACCATTTCAAATTCGCCCGCCAGTGCGGGAAAGCCGGACTTTAGCTCGCGCGAGACCCGGATGATGGATTGATCCAGCGATTGCCCGGCTTCGACGCAGACTAGCATCATATCAAGGCTGTCGGGGAAACCGTTGATGATTTCCTCTTGCCGCGCTGCCTGGCGTCGCGTCACCCAGTATTTCGGCAGCATATAGCCAACCACGCCGGGGATCAGGATCGACAGGATCGTCGCCTTGGTCGAGGGTTCGCCGGTCGAGGATTGCAGGATCGCATAGGCCACCCCAAGGATCAGCAGACCAATTCCCAGCGCAAACTGAGAGAAATGATACATCCGCACCGCGGTTTTCGACCGATACCCGGCTTGAATCAGCTTGAGACGGATTGCCGAATATTCGTCCTCGTCCTGCGGCTCGAGAAAGTTGGAATACTTTTCCAGCTTGTCCTTGCCGCCACCCATGCGCAGTTTGTCCTGCTTGCCGGGCAGGGTGCGGGTTGCATTGTTGGCGTCGCGCAGTTTGTCCAGCGGATCGCGGGTCTTGTTCAGCATGGTCGGAAGGGTCAGCAGAACCAGCAGAACCCCCAGCATGCCGACGACGATCAGGGGGCCAAAAGGGCCCAAAAGGTCGATCAGCTTGCTGCTTACGGTGTCAAGAATACCCATAACAATCGCTCCTTACACCTTGATGTTGACGAGGTGACGCATGACGAAAATGTTCGCGGTCAAAAATCCGGCCACCACCAGACAGGCGGGAATAAAGACCGACGTCGTTTTGACCTCGTCATAATAATTCGGCTGGATTACATTGATCATGACAAGCGCGCCCAAGGGGAACACCGACAGGAACATGCCCGACCATTTGGCCTCGGCGGTGATCGCCTTGACCCGGCGGAACAGCCGGAACCGGGCGCGGATCACCTTGGACAGCCCGTGCAGAATGTCGGCGAGGTTGCCGCCCGATGTTTGTTGGATCGTTACAGCCACGGCCAGAAACCGCAAATCCTGCATATCAAGCCGCTCGGCCATCGCCTTGAGGCTCTCGCCCATGTCGCGGCCATAGGCGGCCTCGTCTGCGATGACACCCATTTCGGTTCCCAGGGGGTCGGCGACCTCTTTGGACACAATGCCGACGGCGGACGAGAACGGATGCCCGACCCGCAACGACCGCACCATCAGTTCGACCGCATCGGGCAGTTGTTCCTCAAGCATCGAAATGCGTTTCTTGGCCTTCATATTGACCCAGATGTAGACCCCGCCGATACCCATCGCCACCGCAATGCCCGCCCGGATCGGGGTCGACGCACCAGTGCCAACGGTCAGTCCGACAAACGCCACCACTGCCAGCACGCCCATCATCATTATCAGTTGGGCGGGGGTAAACGCGATGTTGGCCTTTTGCGCCTTGGTCGCCAGAATCGAATACAGCGGAATGCTTTTCGATTTCAGGTGCTGCGACATTTCCTTGCGCAGCTGTTCCAGAACCTGTTCGCGGGCTGCACCCTTTTCCATCAGTTCCAGACGGCGATTCAGCTTTGAGTTCAGCGAAATGGATTTACCAAAGACCGTCAGATAGACGCCTTCGACCAGCACCAGAACAGCGACGAAAATCAGACCGTAGATCAGGGGTTCGATCGAAATCATGACAGGCTACTCCGCCGCAAAGGGTTCAAAGATCGCTGCGGGCAGATCGTAGCCCCACAGCCGGAAACGTTCTGAAAAGTGCGACCGCACGCCCGTCGCGGTGAAATGGCCGATGATCTTGTTATCGGGCGTCAGGCCGACGCGCTGATAGCGGAAGATTTCCTGCATCGAGATCACTTCACCTTCCATCCCGGTGATTTCGGTGATCGAGGTCATCCGGCGCGAGCCGTCCTGCAAGCGGGAGGCCTGCACGATCAGGTTCACAGCCGAAGCGATCTGACTGCGCACGGCTTTGAGCGGCATTTCGATACCGGCCATCGCGACCATGTTTTCAAGGCGACTGACGCCGTCACGGGCAGAGTTGGCGTGGATCGTGGTCATCGATCCGTCGTGGCCGGTGTTCATCGCCTGGAGCATGTCGATGACCTCTTCGCCGCGGGTTTCCCCGACGATGATCCGGTCGGGGCGCATCCGCAGGGCGTTGCGCAGACAGTCGCGCTGCGTCACCGCACCCTTGCCCTCGACGTTGGGCGGGCGGCTTTCCATCCGGCCCACGTGGGTTTGCTGCAGCTGAAGTTCGGCGGTGTCTTCGATGGTCAGGATGCGTTCGTCATCGTCGATGAACGATGACAGCGCGTTCAGCGTCGTGGTTTTACCCGAACCTGTTCCGCCCGACACGATGATATTCAGCCGGGTCGACACGGCGGCCTGCAAATAAGCCGCCATTTCTTCGGTAAAGGCGCCGAAACTGACCAGATCGTCGATCGCCAGCTTGTCCTTTTTGAATTTCCGGATCGACACCAGCGACCCGTCCACCGCAATCGGACCGACCATGGCGTTGAAACGCGACCCGTCGCCCAGACGGGCGTCGACGTATGGGTTGGATTCGTCCACCCGCCGACCGACCGCCGAGACGATCTTGTCGATGATGCGCAGCAGGTGGCGCTCGTCCTTGAACGTCACGTCGGTCAGTTGCAGCTTGCCGTTGCGTTCGACGAAAATCTGCTGCGGGCCATTGACCAGAATATCGTTGACGGTGTCGTCTTTCAGCAGGGTTTCCAGCGGACCAAGCCCCGTCACCTCGTCATACAGATCCTGACTGACGATCTGGCGTTCTTCGCGGTTCAGGACGACGCCCATTTCTTCCAGTGATTCTGTGGCGATCGCGTTGATTTCGGCGCGCAGATCGCTTTCCGATGCCTTTTCAAGTGCGGAAAGGTTCAGGTTGTCCAGCAGGGCCTTGTGCAGTTCCAGTTTGATATCGCCAAGACGCTCTTTGCGCTTTTTCTCTTTGTCTGCCGGTGCGACTTCGGCGGGTTTGGACGGGCCGCCCTTCATCAGGGCCTTGCGAGGGGCCTGTGCGGACGCCAGCGAGGTGACGTTGCCGGGCGCGGTTTTCGACGTTCCGGCGGCCGCTGCGGGGGTCGCAGAGATTGGTGCGGTCGGCTTTTTATACTTGGAAAACATGAGCTAACCTTACTTTGCTTTGGCCGGAGCGGCGTCTGCCTGATTGATGTCGTGGACCGATTTAGCGAGCTTGGCGATTTCCTTGCGCAGCCCGTTCTTGGCCGCACCCTCGGCCAGCGGCACGCCGTGATCGCCGGTCTGCGTCACCACCTTGCCACCATCAGGCAGTTGCACCTCGATCGCGATGCCAAGGCTTTCAGCCAGCCGTTTGACCCGGGCCTTGCCGTTCAGATCGGTGAAACCGGGGGCGCGGTTGAGGATAAAGCGCAGCTTGTCAAACGGCAGGTCTTCTGCCTGCAACGCGCGCTTCAGACGCAGCGTGTTTTGCGCCGAGCGCATATCAAGTTCCAGCATGGCGAAATAAACATGCGCCGCCTCAAGCACGGATTGCGACCATTCGACCATCGTCGATGGCATGTCGATCACGACATAATCAAAGTTGATCCGTGCCATTTCGATCACCTTGGCGATGTCGGCCGGGCTGACCAGATCAAGCGGCACAAGATCGGTCGGCGCGGTCAGCACATAAAGCTGATCGTGGAACGGCAGCAGCGCCTGCATGAAAGTATCGCTGTCCAGATGATCGGTGTCTGACAGCATTTCCAAGACGGATTCTTTGCGCGGCAGATCCAGATAGGTCGATGCCGATCCGAATTGCAGATCGAGGTCCAGCAGACAGACCCGGGGTGGGTTCTTTTTGTCGATGGTGGCCAGTTCCCAGGCCAGATTGACCGCGAACGTGGTTGCTCCGGTGCCGCCGGCCATGCCGTGCACAGGGATCACGACGCCGGAACGGTCGTTGGTCGGTTTCAACTTGTTTTCCACCTCGACCTCGGGGGCAGGGGCCTCGTCCTCGGGGGCCAGCACGCGTTCGACAGCGGCGGCCAGTTCGCCCTCGGGCAGGGGGTAGGGTACAAATTCTTCGCCGCCTTCGCGCAGCAGCTGGTGCAGCGATGCAGGGCTGACGTCTTCGGTGATCAGGATCACCTTGATCGCATGCGCCTTGGCGGCGGCGATGACCTTTTTGACCGGGACCAGATCGGCCTCGTCCTCGGCGTCCAGCGCGACGGCGATGAACTCCAGCGTCGCCGCCTCGGGTTGTTCAAAGAACGCCAGCGCTTCTGCAAAGCCAAGGTCGCCCCAACGCTCGCCAAGGATGGCTTCCATATCCTCGATCAGCAGATCGAAGATCTGCACATCGCGGCTGACAGTGCAGGCCACGATGGGCTGCTGTTCGACTTGCATTGCGGCGTTGCTGCTCATTGCCTCACGTCCTTTGACTGCGGGCGCGGGCGGGTCGTTTGGTGGAGAATCGCCCTTAGCGACCCACGCACCCCCGTCGTTGCCCTTGTCCGGAATAGCCCAGACATGGTGTTCCCATTGCAGGGAAGGTGACGGTCAAACGTGACGAGAGTTGGGCCGAAAAGCTGTAATTGTGCGGTATCTTTGCACGATCAGTCGATTTTCGCAGGTTTGTTGACGTTCCCGGTAAGGAAACGTCAACAATGCGACGTGATCAGTTCGCGGTCGAAAAATCGCCGCCGCCTGATGGGTTCAGACCTGACGTCGGCACCGCACTGGCGACATACTCGCGGAAAATCACCTCGGCGTACTTACCGTTCAGGACCATGGGGTGATTTTTCACAAAGCCGCTGACCTCGGTCACGGTGCGGCGATTCTGCCGCTCCATTGCTTCGGTCTGGATCAGGGGGCGGGTTTCGCCGAATGACACCACCGCCTCGAGTCTGGACCGGCTGATGCCTTGGGTGCCAAGGTAGGCCACGACGGTCTCGGCCCGGCGCAGGCCCAGACGCCGGTTGTAGGCTTGCGAGCCGACAAGATCCGTATGGCCGAAAACCTTGAACCGGACCTCGGGGAATTGCCGGATCCAATCCGCCTGCTGGCGCAGAACGGTCCGCGCTTCATCGTCCAAAGCCGTTGAATTAAATGGGAAATTGATGGTTGATCTAACTTCTGACGCGAACCGGCGGGTCAGGCCGATGGTATATTCCTGTTCGCCCGACTGGATCTGCGTATTGTTCATCGTCGCATTGCCAAATTCGCCGCTGTCGATCACTGCCCCGGCTTCGCGATTAAAGCTAAGGGTGCTGCGGTCAACGCTGGCGCAACCGGCGGTCAGGGCCGCAGCCGTCACCAAGGTCAGATATGGTTTCATCATCAGTGTCCCCGTCCCATCAGTCGCGTATCGCGATTATTTATTCCAGCACATAGCCATATGAACCGCTGAAGTCCTGCCGTGCAACCTCTCCTGCGCCGCCGGTGGTTGGGCCATTGGAGGCAGCGACGCGGCCAAACAGGAACAAGTCACGTTCGGTCGGCGGACGGACCCGGTCGGTGGGCAGGGCCAAAGCCTCGCCGCGCGTCGGGGTCACAAGGTGCGGGGTGACGATAATCACCAGTTCGGTCTGGTTGCGGGCGTATTCGGCACTGCGGAACAGGGCGCCCAGGACCGGAATATCGCCCAGCCACGGCACCTGACTGTTCAGATCGTTGAAATCATCCGACAACAGCCCGGCAATCGCGAAACTTTCGCCATCGCGCATTTCGACCGTGGTCGAGGTTTCGCGCTTGCGGAAGGCGTCGATGGTAAAGCCGTTGGATGTAAAGCCGTTCGACGGGTCGATCGACGATACCGAAGCGTTCAGTTCCAGGTTGATGACATCGCCGTCGATCACCCTTGGGATAAACGACAATGCGACGCCAAAGGGTTTGTATTCTACCGTGATCGTGCCGTTGTCCTGCGAGATCGGCACCGGATATTCGCCGCCGGCCAGAAACTTGGCCTCTTGTCCCGACAGCGCCGTCAGGTTCGGCTCAGCCAGCGTGCGGACGACGCCGCGGGCCTCGAGCGCCTCGAGCAGAATCCCGACCTCGAGCCCGCCGGCGTTAAAGCCGAACAGCACCGCACCGTTGTTCGCGTTCGACGCCGGAATGTTGCCGGCCAATCCGTTGGCGACGGCACCGGACGAGTTGGTGGTGTTGGTACCACCCGACAGCCTCAGATTGCTTCCGTTTTGCCGCAGCATCAGCGAACTGGACAGCGATTTGCTGACCGATCGCTGCATTTCGGCGAACCGGACCTTGAGCATGACCTGCTGGGTGCCGCCGACGCTCATCAAATTGGACACCCGGTCGGGGGCGTAACGCTGCGCCAGTTCCATTGCCCGGTCGAGCCGGGCGATGCTGGATACCGTGCCCGACAGGACGATCCCGTCGTTGGCGGTGCGCACTTCGATATTTTCGCCGGGCAGGATCTGCCCCAGCCGTTCCTTGAATTCGGCGACGTCCGGCGTCACCTGAATTTCGACGTTGGTGATCAGGCGGCCATCGGCACCCAAGAGGGTCAGCGTTGTGCGGCCCGGTTCCTTGCCCAGCACATAGATCGTGCGATCCGACAGCGACGAGATGTCGGCGATGGTCGGGTTGGCGATCGACAATTCGGTGAACGGCACGTCGCTTTCAACGACCACCGCCCGGTTCATCGGCACATTCAGCGCTGACGAGGGCGATCCGCGCATCACCTGCAAGGTTTCGGCCGGAGCCATTGTCGGGACTGCCCCGAAAGCCAAGGCAAAACCTGTTACGGCGGCCTTGATAAATCTGTCATACTTCATGTGACCTGCCTCTATGCCACGTTCACGTGCGGAACGTTTTGCGCCCGTCATTGCGTGCACCCTGACCTGAACCCTCATTTATTGCAAGAATCAATGCGTTGCAGGCCATGCTTTATGTGGATAAGTCGCAACAGGTGCGACTTTCCTGAAATTGGAGACGCGCCGGAATCATCCGGCGCGTCTCATTGTTTCTATTGAAATTATTCAATGATCCCTAGTTCGTAGAGCAGGGGATCGGCAGTTCGACCACCTCGGCACCGCGGCGGGTACGGATGGTGCAGACTTTCTCGACTTCGGCCGCGATGACCTGCCTTTGGACGACGCCCAGCAGGCTTCTCTGGTCAACTTCGGTGACCTGGGCGACGGTATCGTCCTCGTTTCCGACCAGCGACAGCGACAGGTTTCCGGTCGATTGTGCCTGCGCCAGCGACGCCACCTGTTGCGGGGTCACTTCGACGGTGACGGTCCGCGCGATCAGGGCTTCGGACCGGCTGTTGTCAGAGTTCTGGTCAACCGCGACGATGCGAATGCCCGGCTCGATCAGCTTAGTGATGCCTTGGGCATCCAGTTCGCCGATGCCTGTACCACGACCCGACCAATAGACATCGACCCGGTCGCCGGGGCGCAGGAACCCGGAAACGCCCGTCTGGGCATCGACCTTGATCGCAAAGGCGCGCATGCCGCGCTCCAGCTGCGTCGTGATCCCGGCGGATGCACCCGGTTCAGAGACCTTGACGGCCAGCAGGGGCTCGTTCGCCTGCATCGGGCGCAACACGACGCGCTGGTCCTCGGGGCCGTTGACGAAAACTTCTTCCATCGTACGGAAGGCGCCCGCTGGCAGAAAGGGTTCGGCGTATTTGATCACAACAACATCATCGACCGTGACCCGCTCGCCATAAGTGATATCGCGGTTGACGGCGATGACGTTGATCGTCCGTACCGCCTCTGCGGCGGCGGCCCGCTCTCTTTGCAGCGCGAGGTTTTGGGTCTCAAAATAGCCCTGCGCCATATAAACTGCAAAGCCTGCAAGCCCAAGACCAAGGACGAGTACCAGTCCGAATACCGATCGCATTTTAACAATCCTTTATTTTTACTGCCGAGACACCGCCCCGACCTGTTCGATTGCGGCCTACCTTGTCAGATGATTATGGCCAAACCGTGGACACTGGGTGGCGTGCGAAAAGATTTTGCAATGTGTCCCGTGGTGAACGGCCCGGTAGGTCTGGATCGAGGAAAAGCCGAGGTGCGCCCGGACGCCGGTTGATTAGATCTGCGCGCGCCGACCGATCCCGGCAATCGCCTCAGCACCTAGGCCGGCGCCCCGGACGCGCCCCATGAAATCGCAGTGGCTGGTGATCTGATGGTATCCACTCCGACCAAGAAAAAGACCGCCCCGATTGGAGCGGTCTCTTTGTAGAAGTGTATTCTCGCTTAGTAGGTGGCGACGTTGATGCCATCCATAGCGGTGCCGATCTTGTCGCCGACGCCAACGGTCGAACGACCGACTGTGGTCATCACGGCGATGCCGAGGCCGACGATAGCGGCGGTCAGCACGACCCAGTCAACGGTGACTGCGCCATCTTCGTCGGCGCGGAAGGTTTTGATAAAGTTCAGCATGGGTTTCTCCGATGTTTAGATTGAGGTGTTCAGATTTGGATTAGTAAGTAGCGATTGATTGCGCGTTCAACTGCGAGCTGATCTTGTTCCCAAGGTCTGTGGTCGCTCTGCCGACTGTAGTCATGACGGCAATACCAAGGCCGACGATTGCGGCGGTCAGCACGACCCAGTCAACCGTGACGGCGCCATCTTCGTCGGCGCGGAAGGTTTTGATGAAGTTAAGCATGGGTTGCTCCAGTGTTCGGATTGGAATTAGTAGGTGGCGACGTTGATGCCATCCATAGCGGTGCCGATTTTGTCTCCAACGGCAACGGTCGAACCACCGACGCTCGTCATCACAGCGATGCCCAGGCCGACGATTGCGGCGGTCAGCACGACCCAGTCAACGGTGACGGCGCCATCTTCGTCGGCGCGGAAGTTTTTCATGAAATTCAGCATATGGTGTCCCTCCTCAGGGGTTTACTCGGGGTTCAGTCCTTAGCCGCTTCATCCTGCACCGGCCTCTTTTTGGTGCAGTCCACGACTTGGATGAGTTGATATAGCCTTGCGATTGGGGCGGGAATTTGACCGGTTTCGTGCAATTTTGCATCAACCCGGATTCTGTCAAATTTTAATATCAAGGCTTTGATTTATAGGTGAAAAATTATTGAATTTTCTGTTAACATGAGTTCGGACCGTTGCTGATATTGGACAAATCCGGCACGAATTTGGCCATTGATCCGCGCCATGCTGGAAATGACATCAAAAATTTGCGATAGATGAAACTAATAATAAACTAGGGCAGGGCAGTTTCCGCATGATGCGGCGCTTGGGTAGTGCAATCGGGTTGGCTGTGTTGTGCGCGGCATCGGCTGGGTCGGCCGAGGTCAATCGCGTTCAGGGCGATTTCACCTTTCGCAGGGTAACGGTGCCGACGGCCGGATCGACCAACCGAATCACCGTGCAGGTCGCGCCGCGCGCTCCCGCCCCCCCCTCTGGTCCATCTGCGGCGGGCACAGACGGCGCGCTGCCCCAGGTCACCGGCCGCCCCGCCAATGCCGGATCGCCCGGCATTCCGCTCAGCGGCGTCGAATGGTTCTGGGAGGCCGTCTCGCCCGCGTTGTCAGACACCGCCCCGGGACGTCTGGAACTGGCTTTGCGCGAAATGGCCAACGCCCCGGCGGGCAAGGCGATCCAGGGCCCCCGCCTGCAAGGTTTGCAGGAAATCGCCAAACTGCACGGCCGCGACATTCTGGCGGCCACCGTGGGCACCAAGGTGTCCCCGGCGCTGGTCCTTGCGGTAATCTCGGTCGAAAGTGCCGGACAGTCCGATGCCGTCAGCCGGGCCGGGGCGCAGGGCCTGATGCAACTGATGCCCGACACCGCAACCCGGTTCGGCGTTGTGACCCCGCTCAGTGCGACCCAGAACATAAAGGGCGGTGTGGCTTACCTTGACTGGCTGATGAATCATTTCGACCGTGACCCGATCCTGGTGATCGCCGCCTATAATTCCGGCGAAGGATCGGTGCGCGACAATGCCGGCGTGCCGCCCTATCCCGAAACCCGCGCCTATGTCCCCAAGGTGCTGGCCGCGTGGAACGTCGCCCGTGGGTTGTGCCAGACCCCGCCGATGCTGATGACCGACGGCTGCGTCTTCGCGGTGAACGGGAGCTGAGCATGACCGACACCCGCCCGCTGGTGCTGGACGTCGACGGGACGTTCCTGAAAACCGACATGTTGTATGAAACCCTGTGGGCCGGTCTGGGCCGCGCCCCGCGGGCGACGCTATATGCTGTTGCCACGAATTTTGGGGATCGGGCCGGACTCAAGGCCGAACTGGCCCAAATCGCGCCGTTGCGCATCGATCTGCTGCCGGTCAATCCTGCCATCGTCGAAATGGCCAGGGGGGCGCAGGCCGAAGGGCGCGAGGTGATCCTCGCCTCGGCCTCGGACGCGTCGCTCGTCATCCCGCTGGCCGCACATTTCGAGATGCAAGGCACCTTGGCTTCGGACGGAACGACCAACCTTAAAGGGCCGGAAAAAGCCGCGGCACTGGTCGCCACCTACGGCGACGCCGGGTTCATCTATGCGGGCAATGACAAATCCGACATGGCGATCTGGGAACGCAGCAGCCATGCCATCGTCGTTGGCAACGCAGGCGGGGCCGTGGCCCGGTTGAAAGCCAAGGGCATCGCCGCCACAGCCGTACCCGACAGCTGGCAGCCCCGCGACCTGCTGCGCGCCATGCGCCCGCACCAATGGGTCAAGAATATCCTGCTGGTGCTGCCTGTCCTGGCGGCGCATGATTTCCGGTTGTCCTTGCTGTGGCTGGTGCTGGCAGGAATCGCGGCGTTCAGTGCCGCCGCATCCTGCATCTATATCGTCAATGATCTGCTCGATCTCGAGGCCGACCGCCTGCACCCGACCAAAAAAGCCCGCCCCTTTGCCAGTGGCGCGGTGCCGATCGGGGTCGGTATGGTGGCTTGCACCATGCTCGGCGTCGTCGCGCTTGGCATCGGTGCGGCGCTGGGCGCGGCGTTTCTGGGCGTCGTCGCCCTGTATATGATCCTGTCGCTGGCCTATTCGCTGAAATTGAAACGGATGCGCTGGGTCGATATCGCGACGTTGGCGGGCCTTTACACCCTGCGCGTGGTTGCCGGTGCGGCAGCCACCGGGGTCACCGCATCGGGGTTCATGCTGGTGTTCATCTTTCCGGTGTTCATCACGCTGGGTGCGGTCAAACGGCTGACCGAATTAACTCTTGCGACCAACGACGAACGGCTGCCGGGGCGTGGCTATGGCCGGCCCGACCGCAGCGATCTGGTCAATATGGCGGGTCTGGGTATGGCGGGGGCGCTACTGGTCTTTTTCCTGTATTCCTACAGCGAACAGGCCCGCACCCTGTATCCGACGCAATGGCTGATGTGGGTCGCGCTGATCCCGATTGCCGCATGGCTGTTTCGGATGATCCGGCTGGGGTATTACGGCAAACAGGATTACGACCCGATTGTTTTCGCGCTGAAGGACAAGCGCGGTATCGGGCTGTTGCTAATCACGCTGTCGTTGATGTTTTACGCGGCGGGGTTGTGGCAGCGTTGGTTTGGGTTCTAAAGCGTTTTGCGTTCAAACTGAATCAGACTTCGCCCCAGAATTGGGCGAAATCTGATCTTTGTTGGCTTACATAAAACGCAAAACGCTCTGACGAACGTCGGAGCGTCCCTTTTTCAGATTTTCAGCTTTTTGAAGATCGGCTCGGGCACCGCCCGGATCACTGCCATCACCAGCCGCCAGATTCCCGCCGTATAAATGACGTTGCGCTTTTTGCGCAGCCCCTTGGCGATGTCGCGTGCCACACCGTCCGGCGTCGTCATGAACGGCATCGATGGCAGGCCCCACGTCATCGCCGTATCGACCGGCCCCGGTTTTACCGTCATCACATGGACGCCGGACCGGCCCAGCCGGTTGCGCAGGCCGGACAGATAGGTGGCGAAACCGGACTTGGCAGCACCGTAAACGTAGTTTCCCAGCCGTCCCCGATCCCCCGCGACCGACCCGACCCCGACGATGGCACCGCCGCCGCGTTCTTCCAGCATCGGCGCCAGCATGGTCAGGAACCGCGCCGGGCCGCTGAAACTGTCGGTCACGACGCCGTCGATCAGGGACGGCGCGGCGTCAATCTCGGTCTGGTCCGGCATCGAACCAACAAAAACGGCGGCGTTCAGCACGCCCGACTGCCGTGCCGCCAGATCGAGGATCGGCTGAAACGTCGCGGCGTTGCGCACATCCAGTGCCATGACCTCGGCCAACGCCGCCCCGCGTATCACGCAATCCGCCGTCGTCGCGCCGATATCGGCGATGTCACGCCCGCACAGGATCAGGGCATGGCCCGCAACCGCCTGCTGGCGGGCGAATGCGCGGGCGATGCCGGATGTGGCCCCCAGAATGATCCAGGTTTCGGTCATGTCGCGCTCCTTAAGTCCAAGCGGCGGGTCAGGTCGGTTTCCAGCCTGTGATCGGGGTCGGCGGCGTTGACCGCCTTGGCCCATGCCCCGTGTTCGGGATACATCGCCTTGACCCGTGGCCCGGTCGCCAAAGCATCCTTGGCCAGATAGATCCGGCCACCTGCGTCGATTGACATGTCTTCCAGTGCGGCGATCAGGTCGCGGGCGGCGGCGCGGTTCGGGAAATCGACGGCCAGCGTGTAGCCTTCCATCGGGAACGACATCATGCCGGCGCGCCCCGGCCCCATCCGTTTCAACACGGCAAGGGGCGAGGCGAGGCCGGAGCCTGCGATCAGTTCGAGCATCTCGCGCAAGGCGGCTTTTTCGGCCAGCGGTACGACGCATTGAAACTGATGAAACCCGCGTTTGCCGTAAAGTTTGTTCCAGTCGCGGATCCGGTCGAGCGGGAAAAAGAAATCCTGGATCGGTTTGACAACGGTGCGCCCAGCCTGCGGCACCCGCCGGTAGTAGGCGGCGTTGAAGGCCCGCACGATGGGGACGGACAGGGCAAAATTCGGGGCGTTGAACGGCACCTTTTTCGCCGGTTTCGGGGCCGGGACCAGACCGCCGCCAGTCTCGGCCTCCTCCAATATCCCGCGCCCCAGCTTTGCGCCGGTTGCGGTCGCGTCGATCCAGCCGACGCAATAGGTCGCGTCGGATGCGTCCAGCAGGGCGATATGTTCGGCCCAATCTTCGGCCCGCCGTTCGGTGACCATCATGATGTCGCCCTTGCAGGCCATCAATTGCAACGTCGCCTGCCCGATGATCCCGGTCTGGCCAAGGCCGCCGATGGTGGCGGACCACAGAGTCTTGTCCTTGGGACTGATCTGTCGCGGTTTGCCGTTCTGGATCAGGGTGATGGCCGTCACATGCTGGCCGAACGACCCTGCGCCGTGGTGGTTCTTGCCATGCACGTCCATCGCGATGCAACCGCCCACAGTGGCAAAACCGGTGCCGGGCATAACCGGCGGCAACCAGCCTTTGGGTGCGCAGACGGCAGCCAGGGTGGCGATCGGCACGCCGGATTCGACGGTAATCAGGCCGGTCTTGCGGTCGAAACTCAGGATCCGGTCCAGCCGGGTCATGTCAATGGCGCGGCCCCCGTCGTTCAGGGCCGCGTCGCCATAGCTGCGCCGGTTGCCGATTGCCGGGCCGGTCGCATTGGTCAAGGCGGCGGCGCGTTCCGGGCGGGCGATGTCGCCAGTCGCCCAAATCGCGCGGCCCCAGCCGCTGGTTTTCATCGTTTTATAAAGCATCAAAGCCCCGTATTTTTCATCGAGTGTCGTTCCGCCAGCGGGAACACCACCGTGCCGATCAGGATTGCGAACCACAGGGTCGTGACCCGAATGATCGCAGTGGCGGGGATCGACACCTCAAGCGGGATGCCCTTCATCGTGAGCAGCGCGACCATCGCCGCTTCGGCCCCGCCAACGCCGCCGGGGGCGCCCGTAAGGCTGCCCGCGAGGGTGGAAAAGGTAAAGATCGTGATCGCCAGCCACAGGCCAATATCGGCCCCAAGCCAGACAAGAAGCAGGTGAAACGCATAACCCTCGGCCAGCCAGCCGATCAGCCCCAACGCCATCGCGGCGGCGATCAGCGGGGCGGAAGCAAAGGCCGACAGGGATTTGGCGGCGCGGCGGACGCGGGCGAACAGGCGAGGAAACAGGCCGGTTATGCGATGCGCCAGCGTCGCGGTTCCGGCCAGCAGGGCGGGGCGGGTCGCAATGACGGCGGCGAACAATGCAATTGCGGCGACCGGGCCCGCATAGGCAATGCCCGTCGCGCCAAGCGTCAGCCCGACGGCAAGGATGACCGCGACAGCGGCCAGATCGGCGGCGCGATCCATCAGGACCAGCGGCGCGGTGCGTTCGACGGCCCAGCCGGTTTCACGCCTGAGCCAGCGCATGCGGATCAGTTCGCCGACCCGGCCCGGCGTGACGGACATGGCGAATCCGCCAAGGAAATGGCGGACGTCTTGGGTCAGCGTCGTCGGCAGTCCCAGACGGCGGGCAAAGACGTGCCAGCGCAGGGCGCGGAACAGGTAATTGACGAGGGAAAGGGCGAGGAGAGTCGCAATTTGAACCGGGCCAAGTTTGGCCAGCTGCGCTCCGATTTCGTGCCATCCGGTCGCCGCAGCCAAGCCGGCAAGGCCGATCAGGACCAACGCGATCAGCCCGCCCAGCAACGCAAAGTCACGCCAGCGTCGCGCGGACGCGGCGGGCAGGGCCGTTGGGGAATTGAGGCTGCTCATGCTCATTGCCTCAGTAGTTAACGAAACAATAGGGCGGGAATGTGAAGCTGTCGCGCGTCGTGAATACAATTTTTGCGGGGTTGGTCGGGCTTTCCATCGCTTGTTCCTGCCGGGAGCACAGAGCCTCCGGCGGGAGTATTTCTGGCAAAATGATACCGATGGAGCCTAGTCGATGATGGTCGCCTCGGTCGCGGCCCGGAGTTCCGCCTCGGTCACGCCGGTTGCCGTTTCGACGATCCTGAGCCCGCCCGGCACCACATCCAGCACGCCCAGATTGGTGATGATCCGGTCGACGACGGCCTTGCCAGTCAGCGGCAGGGTGCATGACTTTAGCACCTTTGAGTCCCCGTGCTTGGACGTATGATCCATTACAACGACAACCCGCCCGACCCCGGCCACAAGGTCCATCGCGCCGCCCATGCCCTTGACCAGCTTGCCGGGGATCATCCAGTTCGCCAGATCGCCGTTTTCGGCCACCTCCATCGCGCCGAGGATCGCCATCGCGATCTTGCCGCCGCGGATCATCCCGAAACTTTGCGCAGAATCGAAATAGGCAGTCTGCGGCAATTCGGTGATCGTCTGCTTGCCGGCGTTGATCAGGTCGGCGTCTTCCTCGCCCGCATAGGGAAACGGACCCATGCCGAGCATGCCGTTTTCGCTTTGCAGCGTCACCTCGACGCCCGCCGGGATGTAGTTGCTGACCAGCGTCGGGATCCCGATCCCGAGGTTCACATAAGTGCCGTCCTGCAGTTCCAACGCGGCGCGCGCCGCCATCTGGTCGCGGTCCCACATCAGACGGATTCCTTCTTGCGTGTCGTGATCTTTTCGATGCGTTTCTCGTGCTGGCCCTGGATCAGACGATGCACGTAAATGCCCGGCAGGTGAATCCCGTCGGGGTCAAGCGACCCGGTGGGCACGATTTCCTCGACCTCGGCGACGCAGATTTTGCCGCACATTGCGGCGGGCGGGTTGAAATTGCGGGCGGTCTTGCGGAATATCAGATTGCCGGTTGCATCGGCCTTCCACGCTTTGACGATGGACAGGTCGGCGACGATGCCGCGTTCCAGAATATAGGTCTGGCCGTCGAAATCCTTATGGTCCTTGCCCTCGGCAATCACCGTGCCGACGCCGGTTTTGGTGTAAAATCCGGGGATGCCGCAGCCGCCGGCGCGCATCCGTTCGGCCAACGTGCCTTGCGGGTTGAATTCCAGCTCCAACTCGCCCGACAGATACTGGCGCATGAATTCGGCGTTCTCGCCGACGTAAGAGCTGATCATTTTGCGCACCTGCCGGGTCTGTAACAGGATGCCGATGCCGAAATCGTCGACGCCTGCGTTATTTGAGGCAAAGGTGAGGTTCTTGACACCCGCATCGCGGATCGCGCCCAGCAGCAGTTCGGGGATACCGCAGAGGCCAAAGCCACCCGCCGCGATCAGCATGTCGTCGTGCAGCAAGCCGTCAAGCGCCTCTGCTGCCGTATCATAGACCTTTTTCATGCTGCGTCCCGTCCAAAACAATGCCCGCGGACCTTACGGCGCACGCGGGCATTGTCAATCTTGATGCTGCACTGCCGCAATGGGCGACATGCTGGCCCTAGAAAAAACCGAACAGGGCCAAGAGGATGATAAGCCCCAGCGGAACGCCGAGGAACCAGAGGATGATAGGCATGGGATGCTCCTTTCGCTTGATACCGTGTCAACACGGCCGCGGGAAAGAAGTTCCCGGTCAGCTACTGGCGGGCTTCGTTTTGGTGGCGGGCTTCTTTTTGGCTGCGGGTTTCTTGGCGGGCTTTTTGACAGCTTTCTTAGCTGCTGGCTTCTTGGGGGCGGCCTTTTTCTTGCCACCCTTGGCTGCCTTTTCGTTGACCAGCGCCACCGCCATATCGGGAGTCACATCGGCAGGTTCAGTGCCTTTGGGCAGGGTCGCGTTGACCTTTTCCCATTTGATATAGGGGCCATAGCGCCCCTCCATCACGGCCATCTTGCCGCCGTCGGGATGGTCGCCCAGTTCCTTGAGCGGGGCCGCCGCCCTGCGTCCGCCGCCACGTGTCGCCAGCTTTTGCGCCAACACTTCGACCGCGCGATTCATCCCGATATCGAACACATCGCTGACTTCGGGCAGGGTGGCGGACAGTTTGCCGTGCCGCAGGTAGGGGCCATAGCGCCCGATTGTCGCCGTGACCATCTCGCCGTCTTCGGGGTGCGGGCCGACATCGCGGGGCAGGTTCAGCAGTTGCAGGGCGCGGGGCAAGTCCATCGTGTCCGGCTCCCAGCCCTTTGGCAGGGACTGGCGCGGCGGTTTCTTGTTGTCTTCGCTGGCAACGCCGCGTTGGACATAAATGCCGAACCTGCCGTCATGCATCCAGATTTCATCGTCGCCATCGGTGCCCAACATCACGCCTTCGGGCGGAATGCCACCGTTGTCGGCCTCGTCGGACGGTGGGCCAAAGGGGCGGGTGTATTTGCAATCGGGATAGTTCGAACAGCCGATAAAGGCGCCGCCGGAACGGGCGGTGCGCATCGAAAGCTGCCCCTTGCCGCAGTTCGGACAAAGGCGCGGATCGCTGCCGTCTTCGGTGGGCGGGAACAGATGCGGCGCAAGGACATCGTTGATCTTGTCCAGCACCTCGCCAATCCGCAGATCGGCGGTTTCGGCCAAGGCGGCGGAAAAGTCGCGCCAGAACCGTGACAGCACCTGTTTGTAATCGGCATCCCCGGCGCTGACCTGATCCAGTTGATCCTCGAGGTCGGCGGTGAAATCGTAGCCGACGTATTTGTTGAAATAATTCGTCAGGAACGCCGTCACCAGCCGCCCCTTGTCCTGCGCAATCAGCCGCCCCTTGTCCTTTTCGACATAGCCGCGATCCTGAATCGTCGTGACGATCGAGGCATAGGTGGAGGGGCGGCCGATGCCAAGTTCTTCCATCCGTTTGACCAGCGTCGCCTCGGTATAGCGGGGCGGCGGTTGGGTGAAATGCTGATCGGGGGTGACGGATTCCTTGGCCGCCGCCTCGCCTTGGGAGATTTGCGGCAGGCGTTTGTCGTCGTCATCGACCACGGAATCGTCGCGGCCTTCTTCGTAAACCGCGATAAATCCTTCGAACAGCACGACCTGCCCGGTGGCACGCAGTGTGACCTGCCCGTCCGAGGAGCCGACATCGACGGTGGTGCGTTCCATCTGCGCCGCCGCCATCTGGCTGGCCAGGGTGCGTTTGTAGATCAGGTCATACAGCTTGCGCTGGTCTGCGTTGGTAATCCGTAGCTCGTCGGTCGATTTCATCTCGGTCGGGCGGATACATTCGTGGGCTTCTTGCGCGTTCTTGGCTTTGTTTTTGTACATCCGCGGGCTGTCCGGCAGGTATTTCTGGCCGAATTTCGCCTTGATCGCGTCCCGCGCCGCCGTCACCGCCTCGGGGGCCATGTCGATGCCGTCGGTGCGCATATAGGTGATGAGGCCCGCCTCGTAGAGCCTTTGAGCAAGGCTCATGGTGTGTTTCGCGCCCATGCCGAACTTGCGGCTGGCCTCTTGTTGCAGGGTCGAGGTCATGAAGGGCGGGCTGGGGTTGCGGGTCGCCGGTTTGGCTTCGACTGACAGCACGGTCAGGTCGCGGCTGGTGACGGCCTGCACTGCAATCTCGGCCTGCGTGGCGTTTTCAATGTCGAATTTATCGAGCTTCTTGCCTGCCAGCACGGTCAGTCGGGCGTCATACGTCTGGCCGCGCGGAGTTTTCAACTGCGCAGTTACTGACCAGTATTCGCGATTTCGAAACGCCTCGATCTCCATTTCGCGCTCGACGATCAGCCGCAGGGTGACCGATTGAACCCGGCCCGCCGATTTCGCGCCGGGCAATTTGCGCCACAGGACCGGGGACAGATTGAACCCCACCAGATAATCCAAAGCGCGGCGTGCGAGGTAGGCATCGACCAGGGGGCCATCGACCTGACGGGGGTTTTTCATCGCCTCGGTCACGGCGGATTTGGTGATCGCATTGAACACGACGCGGCTGACCGGGGTTTTGGCGGTGATCGCCTTGCGGTCGGTCAGCGCCTCTTGCAGATGCCACGAAATCGCTTCGCCCTCGCGGTCGGGGTCGGTGGCCAGGATCAGGTTATTGTCAAGTTTCAGGGCGTCGGCGATCGCTTTGACGTGTTTTTTGCTGTCGGCGGCGATTTCCCATTTCATGTCGAAATCGGCGTCAGTGTCCACCGATCCGTCCTTGGGCGGCAGATCGCGGACATGGCCGTACGACGCTAAGACTGTGTAGCCGGGGCCAAGATAACCGTTGATGGTTTTTGCCTTGGCGGGGGATTCGACGACAACAACGGGCATGGGAATCCTTTGGCAATCGGTCAGGGCACTTTGGGCCGGGAACATGTGTCGCCGGGTTGGGAATTGTCAATGCGGCGCGGTGGGGGAAATCGGCGTGACGCGACGCAGCCCTAAAGGGCTGTCTGGACGGGGTTATTTTTGTGCCGATTTGCCGAGTCCGTTCGACGGCGACGGCGCGTCCGGCAAATGCGGCGCCCGGCGGATTGAAAGCGTTATGGCCGCAATGCTGTCTGACAACACGCCGGACTGGCCGGCGGCCCGCAGTTTTCGGATCGGCGCAGCTTGTCAATTGCGGTGCCTGTCAGACCAGCCGCGCCAGCAGCCCGCCGGCCTGCCGCGCGATTTTGCCGTCAAGTTCGAGGTCCATCAGCGCCGGGGCGACCGCCGTCGCCGTGGTGGCCAGATCGCGGATCAGCTGATCCTCGGCCATTGGCGATGGGCCGAGCCGGTCGAGGATTTGCTGGTGCAGCGCCGCGGTGTCGCGCAAGCTGCGCATCGCCGGTTGTTCGGGCGCCGGTCGTTCGGGCGCGGGTGGCGGAACTGCAAGCCTTGCTGCCAAATGAGCCAGTGCCGCGATGATATCGTCGGCCCCGCGCACCAGCGTCGCGCCGTCGCGGATCAGCATGTTGCAACCGGATGCCCGCGCATCGAACGGATGCCCCGGCACCGCGAACACGTCGCGCCCTTGGGCCAATGCGGCGTCGGCGGTGATCAGGCTGCCGGATTTCGCTGCCGCCTCGACCACGACAACCGCCTGCGCCAGCCCCGAGATGATCCGGTTGCGGGCCGGGAAATGCCGCGCCTGTGGTTGCAGCCCCATCGGCTGTTCGGAAACCCGCAGTCCGTTTTTGCCGATGTCATGGGTCAGGCCCGCGTTTTCCGCCGGATAGATCACGTCGACGCCGCCCGCCTGCACCGCGACAGTGCCGCCCGCGAGTGCCGCCAGATGCGCCGCCGTGTCGATGCCGCGGGCCAGCCCCGACACCACGACAAACCCGGCCTGTGCCAGATCAGTAGCCAGCCGTTTGGCCATGCGGGTGCCAAGGGATGACGCATTTCGCGCCCCGACCAGCGCCACCATTGGCCGG
Organism: Rhodobacterales bacterium; assembly: GCA_038323615.1. GTDB lineage: Bacteria > Pseudomonadota > Alphaproteobacteria > Rhodobacterales > Rhodobacteraceae > JBBKXP01. Next base: position 50,315 of record JBBQHC010000003.1, read on the forward strand.
TTCAGCAAGGCCAGGTCGCCGATGCACCAGAGGATCGGCGGGGCGTCGGAAATGTCGGCGAGCATCGTCGGATAATCGGGTTCACCGCGGCAGATCATCCGTGCCCCGGCGGCGCGACCGGCCTTGATTTCGGCGTGAATGACGCCTTCGGGGCAGATCGCATAATCGGAAACTCCGGCGTCGCGGGCCACACCGGGCAGCGCCGCAAGGGCCGCCTGCGCACTGCCGTATTCGTCGAGAAGGCGGTAGAACGTCGCGATCCCGACACGCCGCGAGCGCAGCAGGCGAAGCCACGAAAACCTAAGCTCTTCCGTGGTGGGTGGGAGTGGGGGGTGAGTGGAAGAAGGGTGTTCTTCGGTCATCCGTGGCTCCGCCTGACTGCAGAATCAGAATTAGGGCATCGGGGTTAACGAGTGGTGAAGATCATCCAAGCGTCCGGGATTCACGATGCGGCAAGATCCAAGAAGTCCTTTACCGTCGCGTCCAACGCCGCCCAGTCGGTAAATTCCTGATCCGCGTCGGTCACGTCAAGACCTTGATCAAGCAGGACATTGGTGCGCACCACCTGACGCGCGAACCAGTCATAGCTGCCGGGTTTCACGGCACCTGCGACCAGCGCACTGGCATCGGCGACAAAGCCGGTGCGCATCTCCATTTCGATCAGGTATTCGCCGGCTTCTTCGATGGCCTCGGGAAACGCGGCGCTCAGGCTGACCGACAACATCAGGGTTCTGCGCGCCTGCAAATCACTGCGACTTGCGCCGATAAAAACCTCGAACGCCTCGGGGTGTCGCCGTTCGTGGACCGGAGCGGCGAGAATGACCTTGTCAACGCCGTCAAAGGACACCCGTATCAACTTGTCCCCGACATCGATCAGCGTCACCGCCAGCCCTGCCTTGCCGACCCGGTCAGCGACATATTCGGCGATCTTGCGGGTCTGGCCTTCGATCGATTCAAAAAGGATTGCGACTGACATTGCAGGCTCCATTTTCAGGCTGGCATAGGCCTCGAGACTGACGCACATCGGCCAACCAGACATTGCGCCAGATCAAGGATTCAACGAAATCGCCCCGACCTTGGCACCGACTGACCGACGAGGATCAGGCCGCCGCTCCGCCCACGGTCAGTCCGCCGATCAGCAGGCTGGGCTGGCCGACGCCGACCGGCACCCATTGCCCGGCCTTGCCGCAATTGCCGATGCCGGGGTCGAGTGCGAGATCGTTGCCGATGCCGCGGATCTGTTTCAGCGCCGTCGCGCCGTCGCCGATCAGCGTCGCGCCCTTGACTGGCGCACCGACGACGCCATTCTGGACCCGGTAGGCCTCGGTGCAGGAAAAGACGAACTTGCCGTTGGTGATATCGACCTGCCCGCCGCCGAAACCGACGGCATAAATGCCGTCCTTCAGTTCGGCCACCAGCGATTCCGGGGCCGCGTCGCCTGCCAGCATGTAGGTGTTGGTCATCCGGGGCATCGGGATATGGGCGAAACTTTCGCGCCGTCCGTTGCCGGTGGGCGCGACGCCCATCAGCCGGGCGTTCTGGCGGTCTTGCATAAAGCCGACGAGTTTGCCGTCCTCGATCAGCACATTGCGCGCCGACGGCGTGCCTTCGTCGTCCACGGTGATCGACCCGCGCCGGTCGGGAATCGTGCCGTCGTCCAGCACCGTCACTCCCTTGGCCGCGACCTGCTGACCCATCAGCCCGGCAAAGGCGCTGGTGCCCTTGCGGTTGAAATCGCCCTCAAGGCCGTGTCCGACAGCCTCGTGCAACAAAATGCCCGGCCAGCCGGGGCCAAGGACCACATCGAAAACGCCCGCTGGGGCCGGTTCCGCAGACAGGTTCACCAGTGCAATGCGCAGCGCCTCGCGCACCGCGTCCTGCCAATGGGCGGGCGCGATCAACCCGATCAGACCGGCGCGGCCACCGGCCCCGGCGCTGCCGCTTTCGCGCTGGCCGTTCTCTTCGACGATGACGGAAATGTTCAGGCGGGACATCGGGCGGATATCAGTGACCAGCGTGCCTTCGGGGCGCAGGATGGCGACCTCTTGCAGGCTGGCGGCAAGCGACGCGCTGACCTGCACCACTCGTTTGTCAAGGTCGCGGGCAAAGGCGTCGATCTCGCGCAGGATATCAATCTTGGCGGGAAAGGTCGTCTGTTCCATCGGGTCGGTGTCGGGATAGAGTTTCCGATTGGTTCCGGCGGGGCCCGCCGCCAACGTACCGCCACCGCTCCCGACAGCCAGTCGGGCCGTGGCGACGGCGCGGTGCAGGGCCTGTTCGTCGATCGTGGTGGAATGGGCATAGCCGGCGGTGTCGCCGCGCACGGCACGCAGGCCAAAGCCTTCGGCGGCGTCGTAGCTGGCGGTTTTCACCCGGCCATCGTCGAACGATAACACCTCTGACCGGCGGCGCTCCAGAAACAGCTCGCCATCGTCGGCCCCGGCGACGGCGGTGCGCAACTGGGTCAGGGCGGCGTCGCGGTCAAGCATGTCGTCGAACGGGCGAAACGGGGCGGTGGGCATAAGAAAATCCTTTGCGGGGCAGGGTCGTGGCACGAAAGCGGCCCTTTGCCGCATCAGCACTTCTTGAGTTGTCTGTCAGGATATGGGATCAGCGGGTTCAGATACAACGGGATTCCGCCCCTGCCAGTGCGGCGATTCCGATCAGATGTGCGCGTTGCGCCAGCAAAGACAGGGTATGACATGCGACTGAAACATCTCGCGACTTCGCTTTGGGCCTCTGCCGGGCTGTTCCTTGCCGGGGCTGCCAGCGCCCAGGACGTGACCCAACCGCTTGAGATCATCGGCGCGCCGAAGGACGGCCTGATGGGTTGGCAACCGGCGGCGACCGAACTGGCGCGGGATATTCACTGGCTCGACAACATGTTGCTGATCATCATCACCGTGATCACCGTGTTCGTCACCGGGCTGCTGATCTGGGTGATCGTGCGTTACAACCGCCGCGCCAGCCCGACGCCCAAGACATTCACCCACAATTCGCCGCTCGAGGTGGCATGGACCATCGTGCCGATCGTCATTCTGGTGTTCATCGGGGCGTTTTCGCTGCCGGTTCTGTTCAAGCAACAGGAAATTCCCCAAGGCGACATCTACATCAAGGTGACGGGCAACCAGTGGTACTGGAACTACGAATATACCGACGAAGCTGTGCGCTTTGACAGCTACATGATCGGCGCGGGCGAGGGGAACCTGAACCCGGCGATCAGCGCCGAGCTGGCGTCCTATGGCTATTCCGACGCCGAATTCAAACTGGCGACCGATACCGCCGTGGTGATCCCGGTGGGCAAGGTCGTGGTGATGGAACTGACCGGCGCCGATGTGATCCACAGCTGGACGATCCCGGCCTTTGGGGTCAAGCAGGATGCAGTGCCGGGCCGTCTGGCGCACCTGTGGTTTGCCCCCGAGCAGGAAGGCATTTATTTCGGCCAGTGTTCGGAACTGTGCGGCAAAGACCATGCGTTCATGCCGATCACGGTCAAGGTGGTAAGCCAGGAAACCTATGACGCCTGGCTGGCCGAGGCCAAGGTACAAAACCCGGTTTGATCGCGGGGATGGGTCAAGACCCGTCTGACGATCTGCCGACACATGGTAGGATGGGTCTCGACCCATCCCTCACTTGGAAAGCTAAATGACCGACGTGACCCTGCAACCTGCCGCTCAAGAGGCCGAGATGGGCGACTATATCGCCCTGTTCAAGCCACGCGTGATGTCGCTGGTGGTGTTCACGGCCCTGGTCGGGTTGCTGGTCGCCCCGGTCGCGGTGCATCCGTTCATCGGGTTCGTGGCGATCCTGTGCATCGCGGTTGGTGCAGGGGCGTCGGGCGCGCTGAATATGTGGTGGGACGCCGATATCGACGCCAAGATGCGCCGCACTGCCCGCCGTCCGATTCCCGCAGGCCGGGTCCAGCCGGGCGAGGCGTTGGGACTGGGCGTCACCCTGTCGGTATTCGCCACGGTCCTGTTGTGGCTGGCAACCAATGCGCTGGCCGCCGGGCTTCTGGCGTTCACGATCTTCTTTTACACGGTGGTCTATTCGGTCTGGCTGAAACGCCTGACCCCGCAGAATATCGTCATCGGCGGTGCCGCCGGGGCGTTTCCGCCAATGATCGGCTGGGCCGTGGCGACCGGGGGCGTCTCCGTCGAATCGGCGTTGATGTTCGCACTGATTTTCATGTGGACGCCGCCGCATTTCTGGGCGCTGGCGCTGTTCGTCAAGACCGACTACGGCGATGCGGGCGTGCCGATGCTGACCGAAACGCACGGGCCGCGCGTGACCCGCAATCACGTGCTGGCCTATACGATCTTGCTGGTCCCTGTTTCCATCGCTCTTGGGTTCACATCGATCGGCGGTCCGGTTTATCTGGCGACGGCAGTATTGCTGAATCTGTGGTTCCTGAAGGGCGCCTGGGACATCTGGAACCGGACCGAAGACCGTGCGGCGGCTGACAACTTCAAGGTAGAAAAGCAGGTTTTCAAGGTGTCGCTGTATTACCTGTTCGGGCATTTTGTTGCCCTGTTGATTGACGCCGCGTTGCGGGTCGGGGGGGTCTGATGGCGCTGCATGTGGAACATGAACTGCACGGGCGGCGGCGCGGCCGCAATCGCGGTGTGGGGCTGCTGCTGGCCAGTTTCGTGGTCCTCGTTTTTGGCCTGACCGTGGTCAAGGTCATAGCCTTGGGCGATGCGGGAAAGTTCGTGGCCTTTGACGGTTCGCTTCAACCGCAGCTTCTCCCGCAGACTGATCCAGCCACCGGGGCTAGCCAATGAAACTGTTCGGCCGCACCCTGACCGGATCACAAAAGACCGCCACCCAACTGGTCGGCGTTGTCGTTATCATGGTCGGGCTGACGGCAGCAACGGTGCCGTTCTATAGCTGGTTTTGCAAGGTAACGGGGTTCGGCGGCACGACCGGTGTCGCCGCAGCGGGCAGCGACGTGATCCTTGATCAGACCATCACTGTGCGATTTGACGCTTCGCTTGATCGCGACATGCCGTGGACGTTCAAACCGGCGCAGCGCGAAATGACGGTAAGAATTGGCGAGACGGTTCTGGCTTTTTACGAGGCGCACAATCCGACTGACCGGGTCGTTGCCGGGCAGGCCACCTATAACGTCGTGCCCGACGCGGCGGGCGGGTTTTTCGACAAGATCGAGTGTTTCTGCTTTACCCGGCAAATCCTGCGCCCCGGTGAAACCGTCCTGATGCCAGTCAGCTTTTTCGTCGATCCGGCCATCGTTAAGGACCGCGAAGGCCAATACGTCCGCGAGATCACACTGAGCTATACCTTCTACGAGGCCGAATTGTCGGACGCGGAGCAGCAGGCGGCTTTGACAAACAGCAGCGATACCGCCATAGAAACGAACTAAGAAACGTCACGAGGGGAGCCAACCACATGGCGCACGCAAAGAACCACGACTACCACATCCTCAACCCCTCGATCTGGCCGTTCATCGGGGCCATTTCGGCCTTTGTGATGCTGTTCGGGGCCGTGCTGTGGATGAAGGATTCATCCATGCCCTATCCGTTCCTGATCGGGCTGGCGGGCGTGCTGTACACGATGTTCGCATGGTGGTCCGACGTGGTCACCGAGGGTGAAAACGGCGTCGACCACACCCCCGTGGTGCAGATTGGCCTGCGCTATGGTTTCATCTTGTTCATCATGTCCGAGATCATGTTCTTCGTGGTCTGGTTCTGGAACTTCTTCAAGAACGCGATGTATCCCATGGGCCCGCTGAGCCCCGGCACCGATGGTGTCTGGCCGCCAGTTGGCATCGAAACCTTCGACCCTTGGCATCTGCCCCTGATCAACACGCTGATCCTGCTGTGTTCGGGGATGGCGGCCACATGGGCGCACCATGCGCTGGTCCATGAAAACAACCGGCAGGACATCAAGTACGGCTTGATTCTGGCGATCGTGCTTGGCGCCTTCTTTACCCTTTTGCAGGCCTTTGAATACAGCGAGGCCGCCTTTGGCTTTGCTGGCAACATCTATGGCGCGACCTTCTTTATGGCGACCGGGTTCCACGGGTTTCACGTGGTGATCGGGACGATTTTTCTGACAGTCGTCTTGTTGCGCGTCTATGCCGGGCATTTCACCAAAGAAAACCACGTCGGGTTCGAGGCGGCGGCCTGGTACTGGCACTTTGTCGATGTGGTCTGGCTGTTCCTGTTCGCGGCCGTCTATATCTGGGGCGGCTGAAAACTTCGCCGGGCTTCCCCCACTCATCAGATAGGGTGGGAGCGACCCACCATCATATCTTGAAAACGCGCGGGGCCACTCGCGCGTTTTCCTTTGAAATATGAAAGCTAGATCGTGGTACGGGCATTTTTTCCAGTTCTGATGGGCGTGGTCGGTGTTGCCGTCCTGTTGGGCCTTGGCATCTGGCAAATCGAGCGGCTGCAATGGAAAACGGCGATTATCGCCCGGATCGACGCCAATATATTGGCCGCGCCCGTGTCAATTCCGGCGGATCCCACCGAACAAGCCGACGAATACCGCGCCGTCACCGCCACCGGAGATTTGCCGGGGCAGGAAATCCACGTGCTCACCACCGTTGACGATCTTGGTGCGGGCTACCGCAACATCGCCGTTTTCGTGACAGATGGCCGCCGAATCCTCGCCGATCTCGGCTTTGTCGGACTTGAGGACAAGGATACCCCCCGCACCGCCACTGCCGTCACCCTGACCGGCAATCTGCTGTGGCCAGACGAGGTTGATGGCTGGACGCCCGCTCCCGACCTTGCCAAAAACATCTGGTTCGCGCGTGATCTGCCCGCGATGGCCGCGGCCCTGAACACCGATCCGGTGTTGCTGGTTGTCCGCACCGCGACGCCGCCCGATCCCGAACGTATTCCGCTGCCGCTGGACACTTCGACCATTCCCAACGATCACTTGAACTATGCGATCACCTGGTTTTCGCTGGCGTTTGTCTGGGCCGTGATGTCGGCCTTTCTGATCACCCGCACATTGCGCCGAAAGGGCCGTGCATGATGCAATATGTCTCGACCCGCGGCATGGCCCCGGCGTTAAGTTTCGAACAGGCGATGATGACCGGGCTGGCCCGCGACGGCGGGCTTTATGTCCCCGACAGCATCCCGGTGCTGGACCCTGCACAGATCGCCGCAATGGCCGGGCAATCTTATGAACAGGTCGCATTCACCGTGATGCGGCCGTTCATCGGCGATACCTTTGACGATGCGACATTCCGCAAACTGATCGCCGCCGCCTACGCCGGGTTCACCCATCCGGCCCGCGCGCCGCTGGTCCAGATCGCCCCGAACCACTTCTTGGCGGAACTGTTCCACGGGCCGACGCTGGCGTTCAAAGACTTTGCCATGCAGCTGATCGGCCAGATGTTTCAGGCGTCCCTGACCCGGTCGGGCAAACGCATCACCATCGTCGGCGCCACCAGCGGCGACACCGGATCGGCGGCGATTGAGGCGTTTCGCGGGTTGAAGAACGTCGATGTGTTTATCTTGTTTCCGCATGGCCGGATTTCCGAAGTGCAGCGCCGCCAGATGACGACACCGACCGAAGCCAATGTTCATGCCCTCGCGATGGACGGCGATTTTGACGACTGTCAGGCGGCGCTCAAGGATATGTTCAACGATTTCGCCTTTCGCGACGATGTGCGACTGGCGGGGGTGAACAGCATCAACTGGGGCCGTGTTCTTGCGCAGGTGGTGTATTATTTCAGTGCCGCCGTCAGCTTGGGATCGCCCCGCCGCAAGGTCAGGTTCACCGTGCCCACGGGGAATTTCGGCGACATCTTTGCCGGTTACATCGCCAAACAGATGGGTCTGCCCATTGACCGGCTTATCGTGGCGACCAACCAGAACGACATTCTGCACCGGACCCTGACGACCGGCGAACAAAAGAAGCAAGGCGTCACGCCCTCGATCAGCCCGTCGATGGACATTCAGGTCTCATCGAACTTTGAACGCGCCCTGTTTGACGCCTACGGGCGTGACGGGGCCGTGGTGGCGGCACAAATGGATGACCTCAAATCCAAAGGCGCGTTCACGATTTCCCAAGGCGCGATCCAAATGCTGCGCGAGAATTTCGTCAGTGGGCGGGCCTCCGAGGCCGAGACCCGCGCGATGATCAAACGACAGGCGGCGACCACCGGCGAAGTGCTATGTCCGCACACGGCGGTTGGTGTCCATGTCGCCGAACAGCATCTGGGCAGCACCCCGATGATCACGCTGGCCACCGCCCACCCGGCAAAATTCCCCGACGCGGTAGAACAGGCCTGCGCCGTCCGCCCAGCCCTGCCGCCGCGCATGGCCGACCTCTTCGACCGCCCCGAACGCGTCACCCGCGTGCCGCATGACCTGCAAAAACTCCAATCCCTGATCCGCGAGCGTATCGGCCAGTGACCATTCAACAGCACACCCTGCCCAACGGTTTCCGTATCGTCACGGAACACATGCCGGGGCTGAAATCGGCCAGCATCGGCATCTGGGTGCTGGCGGGCGGGCGACACGAGCGGGCCGAACAGAACGGTATCGCGCATTTTCTGGAACATATGGCGTTCAAGGGCACCAAGACCCGCACCGCGTTGCAAATTGCCGAGGCGATCGAGGATGTCGGCGGCTATATCAACGCCTACACCAGCCGCGAAATGACCGCCTATTACGTGCGACTGCTTGAGGATGACGTGGCGCTGGGGCTGGACGTGGTCGCCGATATCCTGCTGAACCCGGTATTCGATCCGTCGGAAATCGAGGTTGAACGCGGCGTGATCCTACAGGAAATCGGGCAGGCGCTCGACACCCCCGACGACATCATCTTTGACTGGCTGCAAGAGGCGGCCTATCCCGATCAGGCGTTGGGCCGCACCATCCTTGGGGCTGCCGAGCGGGTTTCTGCGTTTCAGCGCGACGATCTGTCGGGCTTCGTGGCCGAACATTACGGCCCCAACCAGATGATCCTGTCAGCGGCGGGTGCGGTCGATCATGACGCCATCGTCGCGCAGGCGACCGACCTGTTCGGGCATCTGTCGGCGGTGGTTCGTCCCGCCAACCTGTTGCAACCGGCCCGTTTCGCAGGCAGCGAACGGCGCGAAATCAAGAAACTGGAACAGGTGCATTTCGCACTGGCCCTCGAAGGCCCCGATTACCGCGACCCGGCGATCTACACCGCGCAGGTCTATGCGGCGGCCCTTGGCGGCGGCATGTCGTCGCGGCTGTTTCAGGAAATCCGTGAAAAGCGGGGGTTGTGCTATACCATTTTCGCCCAGGCCGGAGCGCATGAAGACACCGGCATGACGACGATCTATGCCGGCACGTCCGCCGGGCAGATCGCCGAACTGGTGCAGGTCACGGTCGATGAAATGAAACGCGCCGCTGACGATATCGACACCGCCGAGGTCGCCCGCGCCCGCGCCCAGATGAAGGCCGGGATGCTGATGGGGCTGGAAAGCCCGTCGAACCGGGCCGAACGACTGGCGCGGATGCTGTCGATCTGGGACCGAATTCCCGGTATCGACGAGGTCATCCAGCATATTGATGCGGTCACGACCGGCGACGTGCGCGAATTTGCTGGCCGGATGGCCGGGCAGGCGGGCACCGCGCTGGCGCTATACGGCCCTGCCAAAGCCGCCCCGACGCTGGAGGCACTGCGCGCAAGGCTTGTCGCCTGATGCTGGGGTCGCGCAAGAAGGTCCAGCTTGCCACCGAACGGCTGACCCTGCGCCCGCCGCAACATGCCGATTACAGCACCTGGGCCAATCTGCGCCGCGAAAGCCGCGAGTTCCTGACCCCGTGGGAACCCGTCTGGGCCCCCGACCACCTGACCCGCAAAGCGTTCACCAACCGGGTTTATTGGGCGCAGCGGTCGATTGCCAATACCACGGCGGTGCCGCTATTCCTGATCCGGCAGGCCGACGACGCGCTGCTGGGTGCGATCACGCTGGACAACATCCGGCGCGGCCCGGCGCAGGCGGGGACCACCGGCTATTGGATCGGCGCCGCTTATGCACGCCAGGGCTACATGCGCGAGGCCATCGCGGCGATGGTCCATTACGCCTTTACCACGCTGGACCTGAGCCGGATCGAGGCCGGATGCCTGCCCGAAAACGCGCCGTCGCGGCGGTTGCTGGAAACCTGCGGCTATAAATATGAAGGGGTCGCGCAAAGCTATCTGCAAATCGGCGGGCGCTGGCGCAACCACGTCCTTTACGCCAACTTGCGGCATGACCGGCGGGGCAAGACGGACGCGGGATAAGGGGCTGACAGGAAAACCGCCGCGAAGTGCGGCGGTTTTCAGAAGCATCTCTTGCGCTGTCATCTAAGAGGTTTTGCCTGGAATTGAGGCGCTGCAGACTGGCTTCGTGGGATCACCATAGCAGAGTTCCGCGTCTGTTTGGCGTCACAAATTGTGTCAAACGGCCAGAACCTGCCGCAGTTGCGTATTTGGCCGGGGCCGACAGTCGTGAAACGCTGTCGACGGCGTCGCTTGTCACGCCGCTGTCGACATGGTTCATCAGGGCCGGAGAAAGGACAGGTCATGCTGAACCCCGCCAGTTCTGAATTTATCGCCGCATTGCGGGCGATCCTGCCCGAGGCGGCGTTTCGCGATTCCGCCCCCTATTTTGTCGAACCGCGCAGCCGCTGGCGGGGGCAGGGCGTGGTTGTCGCACCCGCCGACACCGATCAGGTCGCCGCCGTGGTGCGGGCCTGCGCTGCGGCCCGCGTCGGCGTCATCCCCTATGGCGGCGGCACCGGGTTGGTTGGCGGGCAGCTGATGCCCGACGGCCCCGTCCCGGTCATCCTGTCGTTGGAACGGGTGAACCGGGTCCGCGATGTTTACGCTTCCGAGAATGTGATGGTCGCCGAAGCCGGGGTGATCCTAGCCGATGTCCACAAGGCCGCCGATGGCGTCGGGCGGCTGTTTCCGCTGTCGTTGGCGTCTGAAGGATCGGCGCGGATCGGCGGGCTGTTGGGGACCAACGCAGGTGGGGTCAATGTGCTGCGCTATGGCAATGCGCGGTCCCTGTGTCTGGGCATCGAGGCGGTGACGGCCGATGGTGCAGTCTGGCACGGACTTTCGCGGTTGCGCAAAGACAATACCGGCTATGACCTGCGCGACCT
>JBBQHC010000004.1:0-59041 GCA_038323615.1 Rhodobacterales bacterium
ACGACGCCGGGTTTCGGAGTAGCGGCGCACCAGTTCATCCTCGGGGCAGTCGATATACAGCACCTGTAACGCCACGGCGGCCGAGGTCGTCAGCCGGTCGATTGTGGCGATCAGGGCATCGACGCCGAAATCGCGGTTGCGCACATCCAGCCCAAGCGCAAGCGGGCGCCCGATGGCGGGCCCGTCGAACAGATGTTCCAGCAGCGACAACGGCAGGTTGTCGATCACCTCGAACCCCTGATCCTCAAGCGCGTTGATCGCAGTTGACCGCCCGGCACCCGAAGGGCCGGTGACCAGCACGATGCGCTGTTTGGTGGCGGGATCAGACTGCATTCACGGCCTCCGTCCTGCACGTAGATATTGCAGGATAGCGGCGGCAAAATGGCCACTCTCGACCTTGTGTAAAAGGGGCACCGCGATGTTCAACCAAGTGACGCTGCGTTGCGGCGGCAAACGGTCGGTTTCGGTGTGGTCCAGATCGATGGCAAGGGCGACGGTGGCCTGCGGGATGTGAGCGGCTTGCAGGACGCCCACGCCCCGCGCCTCGATCAGGCCTTGCAGCGGGGCAGGGCAATGGGCCGTCAGGTGGAGGCCCTCGCGGGTCAGTTCCGTATAGTCATCAGCGACAAGGTCACAGCCCAAGGCCATCAGGCCCAGCCCCAACGCCGATTTGCCACTGCCGGACGCGCCGGTGATCAGGACCGCGCGGTCATCAAGGGCAACGCAGGTGGCGTGGATCTGAAAGGCGGCCGCCATCGCGCGCCCCGCGCCGGACTACAGCGGCAGACCGACGACGAACCGCGCACCCAGCGGGTCGGACGTCGGATCGGCCTCGGTCGGTCGGATATTTTCGGCCCAGATAACGCCGCCATGCGCCTCGACGATCTGTTTCGAAATGGCAAGGCCAAGGCCCGAGTTGTTGCCGAACTGCCCCTCGGGGCGTTCCGAATAGAACCGTTTGAACACCTTGGTCAGCGCCTGATCGGGGATGCCGGGGCCGGTATCCTCGACCACGATCAGCACGCGGTTTTCGCGTTTGCGGGCCCAGACCCGGATCGCGTCGCCGTCCTGACAGAACGAAATCGCATTGGTGATGAGGTTGACGAAAACCTGTGCCAACCGCCCTTCAAGGCCCTGCACCATGATCGGGTCGGCAGGCAGATCGGCGATGTATTCGATGCCTTTGCCTTGCGCCTCGTTACCCAGGAAATCGTTGATATTCCCAAGCATGTGCAGCAGGTCGAACTCTTCTTCCTCTTCCTTGACCAACTCGCTGTCCAGCCGGGACGCATTGGAAATGTCGCTGACCAGCCGGTCCAGACGGCGCACGTCGTGTTCGATCACGTTCAGCAGCTTTTCGCGCTGATCGTCACGTTTTGCGACCCGCAAGGTGCCCACGGCCGAACGCAGCGACGCCAGCGGGTTCTTGATTTCATGCGCCACGTCGGCGGCGAACTGTTCGTTGCCTTCGATCCGTTCGTACAGCGCCGAAACCATGCCGCGCAGGGCAGCCGACAGGCGGCCGATCTCATCAGGCCGCGCGGTCAGGTCGGGGATCCGGATCCGGTTGGGCGACATCTTGCGGGCGTTGCGGTCGCGGCCCAGTTCGGCGGCGGCGGCAAGGTCAGACAGCGGATTGGCGATGGTCGAGGCGAGGACAAGGCTGAGGCCGATCGACACCAGGACCCCGATCACCAGCATCTGTAGCACAAGTTCGCGTTCGCGGCGCACCAGCGCGTCCAGTTCGCCCGAAGCGCTGATGATCGATACGACACCGACTGCCGTTTCGCCCTGCATGATCGGGGTCGAGACGATGAAACTTGCACGCCCCTCTGCGTCTTTCGGCGATTGAACCTGGGTGCCGCCGGTCAACGCCTTGGCGACATTCGTCCGGGCCTCGGTCTCGACATCGGCGGCGACGGTGGCGGCGCGTTTGGGGGCCAGCACCACGGCAAGCCCGTCCCAGATCATATTCAGGAAATCGGTGATCATGGTGCCGCTGTCGTCAAGCGCCAGACCGTCGATCCTTCCGGGCGTCAGGCTGCCGGCCTTTTGCGCCACCAGCACGCCGGCCGGGTCGAAAACGAACACCTCGATTCCGCCGCGCAGGTCGAGTCCGTCAAGGGCGCTGGTGACATCGATACCGTCACCGCTGACCAGATTGACCGGAGCCGTTGCGGGCAACCCCGCCTCGAACACATCTGCGATCAATTCGGCCTCGTTCACCAGACCGCTGGCGCGCTGATAGGCCAGATTGTCGCGCGACGGGTTCATATACAGAACCCCGGCGACCAGAATGATGATGGCCAGCAGGTTGAACGTGATGATCTTGCGCGCAAGGGGCGAGCGGTTCAGCTTGACCAACCCGCGCTTGCGGCGTTGATCGAGAAAGTCCTTGTCGGCATTCGGATCGGGCGCGACCCAATCGTCGCCCAGCACGACATCACCCGTCCGCGCACCGGCCCGCCGGACCGATTGCAGATCGTGAATGTCGATCTTGGGCTGGGCTGTCATCGCCTACTCTTCGTTGTAACGGTATCCGATACCATACAGCGTTTCGATCGCATTGAAGTCGTCGTCGGCGGTACGCATCTTTTTGCGCAGGCGCTTGATGTGGCTGTCGATGGTGCGATCATCGACATAGACCTGATCGTCATAGGCCACATCCATCAGCTGATCGCGCGATTTGACGAAACCGGGGCGCTGGGCAAGGGCCTGCAACAGCAGGAATTCGGTGACGGTCAGGGACACATCATTGCCCTTCCACCGCACGGCGTGACGCAGCGGGTCCATCGTCAACTGGCCGCGGATCATGATCTTGTTTTCTTCGGTCTCTTCGATGACCTCGCCCGAAATCGCCTCTTGACGGCGCAGCAGGGCGCGGATGCGTTCGACCAGAAGGCGCTGACTGAACGGCTTTTTGACGTAGTCGTCGGCGCCCATCCGCAGCCCCAGAACTTCGTCGATCTCGTCATCCTTGGAGGTCAGGAAAATCACCGGCATCGCCGATTTCTGGCGCAGCCGCTGCAACAGGTCCATCCCGTCCATCCGGGGCATCTTGATGTCCAACACGGCCATATCGGGCATGCGTTTGTTAAAGGCATCGAGGGCCGTCTGGCCGTCGTTATAGGTATCGACCTCGAACCCTTCGGCCTCGAGAGTCATGGCAACAGACGTCAGAATATTCCGATCGTCGTCGACAAGTGCGATCTTTGACATGGGGTTTTCCCTACTGCTCTTTTGTTATTAGCCTGCTTTTGTCCAAGTATGTCCCTGTTTTGGCAGGCCGAATCAATCCCAATTTGCGAATCAGTTCATCGGGCGTGTCCTATTTGCCGTCAAAAAGTGTAACCAATGGCTAAAATGCCATAGCATTTGGGCAAGGGTATGGCGGCGGGGTGGCGATGCGCCGCCTTGATTGCGCTAACAGGCATTTGGTTGCGCTAACGTCGCTGCGCGACCCTGTTCGGACGTGATTTCATGGTGCTAGATGGACGAAACCGGCACCAAAGGAGCGTGACAATGGACCATGGCAGGGTCAATTCGACGATGAAATTGGGTGATCAGGGCATCACGGGGCTGGCCGAAGTCTATTACAACCAGTCCGCCGAAGACCTGACAGCGATCGCCGTGGATCGCGGCGAGGGCGTGCTGGGTAAAGGCGGCGCGCTGCTGGTCAGCACCGGCAAACATACCGGGCGCAGCCCCAAGGACAAGTTCGTCGTTCGCACCCCCGCCACCGAAAATACGATCTGGTGGGAGAATAATCCGCCGATGGAGGTCGCCGCGTTCGACCGCCTGTATGCCGACATGACCGCGCATATGCAGGGACGTGATTACTTTGTGCAGGATCTGTTTGGCGGGGCCGATCCGGCGCATCGCCTTGACGTGCGGATGGTGACGGAACTGGCCTGGCACGGGCTGTTCATCCGGCACATGCTGCGGCGTCCTGCGGCGGCGGAACTCGACAGTTTTACCCCGGATTTCAC
This sequence comes from Rhodobacterales bacterium, assembly GCA_038323615.1. Lineage (GTDB taxonomy): Bacteria > Pseudomonadota > Alphaproteobacteria > Rhodobacterales > Rhodobacteraceae > JBBKXP01. The sequence goes on from JBBQHC010000004.1 coordinate 3,990, forward strand.
GATCATCAACTGCCCAACTTTCAAGACCGATCCGGAGCGTCACGGCTGCCGGTCGGAAACCGTTATCGCCCTGAACTTTGACCGCAAGCTGATCCTGATCGGCGGCACCGAATATGCCGGCGAGAACAAGAAATCGGTCTTTACCTTGCTGAATTACCTGTTGCCCGAAAAAGGCATCATGCCGATGCACTGTTCGGCAAACCATGCACCGGGCAACCCGGTCGATACGGCGATCTTTTTCGGTCTGTCAGGCACCGGCAAGACGACCCTGTCGGCAGACCCGACGCGGATCCTGATCGGCGACGACGAACACGGTTGGTCGGACCGGGGTACGTTCAATTTCGAAGGCGGCTGCTACGCCAAAACGATCAACCTGTCGGCCGAGGCAGAGCCGGAGATTTATGCAACCACGCAAATGCCCGGCACCGTGATCGAAAACATGGTCTATCACGCCGAAACCAAGGAATTGGATTTCGACGACGACAGCCTGACCGCCAACATGCGCTGCGCCTATCCGCTGCATTATATTTCGAACGCCTCCGACACGGCGCTGGGCGGCCACCCCAAGAACATCATCATGTTGACCTGCGATGCCTTCGGCGTCCTGCCGCCTATGGCCGGCTCACTCCGGCGCAGGCGATGTATCATTTCCTGTCGGGGTTCACCGCAAAGGTCGCCGGCACCGAACGCGGCGTCACCGAACCCCAGCCGACGTTCTCGACCTGTTTCGGCGCCCCCTTCATGCCGCGCCGCCCCGAGGTCTACGGCAACCTGCTGCGCCGCAAGATCGCCAGCCACGGCGCGACCTGCTGGCTGGTCAACACCGGCTGGACCGGCGGCGCCTATGGCACCGGCAACCGGATGCCGATCCGGGCGACGCGAGCCTTGTTGGCGGCGGCTTTGGACGGAACCCTGATCGAGGCGACGTTCCGCAAGGACGCCTATTTCGGCTTTGACGTGCCGGTCGCGGTCGATGGTGTCGATGCCGGGCTCCTAAACCCGCGTGACACCTGGGCCGATCCCGCAGCCTATGACGTGGCGGCACGCAAACTGGTCGATATGTTCGCCGCCAACTTTGAAAAATACGTCCCATTCATCGACGATGATGTAAAGGCGGCGGCGATCGGGTAAGATGGGGGTGAAACCCATCCTGCGGAAATCTCCATGCTGCGTCTTGCCATCGTTCTTGCGACCATTCTGGTCACCCCGGTCGCCGCCGCCCCCAGCGACCGGATCAGCCCGGCGATCTTGGCGCTGAAGGCCGGGATCATCTGCGCTCCGCAGGTCATCGGCACCAACCCGGCCCCCGATACGGTCGCCGGTGTGACGAATATTGTCGAAGGCGACCCGCAGTTCATTTCCAACGGGCGACAGGTGCCTGCGGTGATCGGCATCGGTTTCGGCCTCAAGGCGCAGGCAGCGGGGGGCGGCAATCTGTATGACGTGACCGTCACCGTAACCCATCCGCCGATGGGCGATGCGGGGATCACGCAGCAGACCTATCCGACTGCGATTTCAGGCAACGCCCTGTCGATGGTGCTGTATCAGTTCGACTTTGACTACGAACTGGTGCAGGGGCCGTGGATCATCGAGGCGGCAACCGGGGACGAGGTGCTGTTGCGCGTCGCATTCGAGGTGGTGGCGCCGCAGATGGTGCCGCAGCTGTCAGCCGTCTGTGGGTTCGAGAATTTGCTGTCCTGAATGGCCGCTGCCACCGTTCTTTGGCGGTCCTCCGGAGTGTGCTTGGCCAAAAGCTGCTGGCGGGGTCAGAGCAACCCGCGCCGCACAAGGTTCAGCCCGGCGATCAGCAGGACGAACAGCGTGGCGCGGCGGAACATCGACTGGTCGAACCGGTCCTGAATCCGCAAGCCGGCCCACATCCCGATCATCGCGGGCAGGACCATCAGCACCGACAGCGGTGCGGTATCGCTCCGCAATACGCCCGATTGCAGATGTGCCGCGAACAGGGTCACCGACGAGATCGCGTAAATCACCCCTTGGGCGCGGATGTGTTCCACCTTTGGCGTGCCGATGGCCGTCAGATAGGCGACCAGCGGTGGCCCCCACACCCCGGAAATACCACCCACGAAGCCCGCGAAACCGCCGATGCCGATTTCCAGCGGGAACGAGCGGCGTGCCAAATGCCCCTTCCAACCGCTGAGTTGGAGCAGAACGAACAGGACGACGGGCCCGCCGATCAGCAGAAACATCGCCGCTTGGGGCAGCACCCGCACCAGTTGGGCGCTGATCAGCAGGAGGATCAGGCAGGCGGCAAGGAACAGCCTGAAATCCATGATCGACGCCAGCGCCGCCCTTGGCCCCTGCCGCAGCGCCTGCGCCAAATTGGCGACCAACGTCGGCAGGATCAGCGCGGCCAAGGCGGTTTCAGGCGGCATGATCAGGGTCAACCCCGAGATCATCACCATCGGGAGGGCGAACCCGACGACGCCTTTCACCACCCCAGCCAGCAGCGTGATCAAAGTAGCAAGTGTCAGAATATACAGGTCAATCTGGGGAAAGAGCGCATCCATAATCCCTCACTAGCGCGGGGCAGCGGGCGGTGCACTTGAAATCGGATGCGACATTTACGTGCTTTTTCGGTTAATATATTGAATGAATATTGCGCTGCGCTTGCGCGTTGGTTATTGCTGCACCTGCAAACAAAGGATGATCCGATGCCCGATGACGGACAAGCCACGCCGATGACCCAAACCCCGGTGCTACCCGATTTGCTGGCGCTGACGGGGGCGGCCCTGCCTGCGCTGGCCGACCTGATGGGCAAGGCCGCCGCGGCGGTGCGGGCATCGGTGACTGACGCTGGCCGGGTGTCGGCCACGTTGATCGACGCGCATCAGACCGCGGCGCATGGCCTTGCCTGGCTGGCCACCTATACCGAGGCGTTGCGCCAGATGCAGGATTGGGCGGAACGCCTGCAAGCCGAAGGGCAGTATGCCGAGGTCGAACAACTGATCCACCAGATCGCCTTTGGCGAATACCTGTCGCAGATAGTGGGCGGCATTCCGATGTCGCAGGGCGAGCTTGTCCGCCTGTCCGACATTGGTGTTGCGGACAGCACCCTGCATATCCCGGCAATCGACACCCTGCGTGCGGCGGGCAATACCCAAGCCGCCCGTGCCCGACTGGTGGTGCTGATGCAGGAACAGGCGGGCCAGAGCACCGTCGGCAATCCGGGGCTGGACCCCGAGCTGGATATGATCCGCGCGCAGTTCCGCCGCTTTTCCGTCGAACAGGTCGAACCGCACGCGCATGACTGGCATCTGAACGATGAACTGATCCCGATGCAGGTGATCGACGCGCTGGCCGAAATGGGCGTTTTCGGCCTGACCATCCCCGAAGAATACGGCGGGTTCGGTCTGTCAAAGTCGAGCATGGTCGTGGTGTCCGAAGAACTGTCGCGCGGCTATATCGGGGTCGGATCGCTTGGCACCCGCAGCGAGATCGCGGCCGAGCTGATCCTGTGCGGCGGCACCGAGGCACAGAAACAGAAATGGCTGCCCCGGCTGGCATCCGGGGAAACCCTGCCGACCGCGGTATTCACCGAACCCAATACCGGGTCTGACCTTGGCAGCCTGCGCACCCGCGCCGTGCGCGACGGCGACGATTGGGCGGTGACGGGCAACAAGACATGGATCACCCACGCCGCCCGCACCCATGTGATGACCCTGCTGGCGCGCACCGAACCCGACACGACCGATTACCGGGGGCTGTCGATGTTTCTGGCCGAAAAGACGCCCGGCACCGACGCCGATCCCTTCCCGACCGACGGCATGACCGGGGGCGAGATCGGGGTGCTGGGCTATCGCGGGATGAAGGAATACGAACTGGCCTTTGACGGCTTCAAGGTCAGCGGCGACAACCTGTTGGGCGGCGAGACCGGCAAGGGCTTCAAGCAACTGATGCAGACGTTTGAATCCGCGCGTATCCAGACCGCCGCGCGCGCCGTCGGCGTGGCCCAGTCGGCGCTGGACGTGGCGATGCAATATGCGCAGGACCGCAAACAATTCAGCAAACCCCTGATCGCGTTTCCGCGTGTCGCGGGCAAACTGGCGATGATGGCGGTCGAGATCATGGTGGCGCGGCAACTGACCTGCTTTTCGGCCCGCGAAAAAGACGCCGGGCGGCGTTGCGATCTCGAGGCCGGGATGGCCAAGCTGCTGGGCGCCCGCGTCGCCTGGGCCTGTGCCGACAACGGGCTGCAAATTCATGGCGGCAACGGGTTCGCGCTGGAATACAAGATCAGCCGGATCCTGTGCGACGCGCGGATCCTGAACATCTTCGAGGGGGCGGCAGAGATTCAGGCGCAGGTGATTGCCCGGCGGTTGCTGGACTAGCCAATACTATTCGGCGGGCGCCACATTGGCCTGTGGCAGCCGCGGTGCGCCCAGTCGCGGATGCAGTCGGGTCGCGATCAGCGCGGCGGCGAACATGCCCACCCCGCAGGCCGCGAAAATGCCCGCCACGGGCGACACCAGTAGCACCGCCCATGCGGTCGCCGGGGTGACGATGCCGGACACGTCGCGGAAACTGGAATAGACGGCGGCCATTTCCGTGCGCTCGGACGGTTTGACGGCCATCAGGAACGGCAGGCCGCCGCAAACGTCAAGCATGACCAGCAAGACTGCCGACAACATCAACGCGCCGTAAACCACCCACGGAAACGGCGCGGCGATCCAGCCGACCATCAGCAATGCGCCGGTCAGTGCAAAGCTGACCGACACCGAGGTCCGGACTCCGACCCGGCGGACGATGCGCAGCATCAGCGGCGTGGTGAACAACAGACCGTTGGACACCGATGCGGCCAAGGCGCCCACCGTTTCACCTAATCCGTTCTCGATGCAGTAGATCGGCAGATAGACGATATAGACCCACCAGCCGCAGGACCGGATCACCGCAAACAGCCAGCCCGCGATCAGTCGGGGCTGGGTCAGGAACCTGCCGACAAAGGCAACCGGATTGGGTGCCGGGGCGCGGGCCCGGGCGATCTGTTTGCCGTTGCCAAGGCGCAGTTTCCAGAACACCGCGATCAAGGCGAGGGCGAACAGGCTGGCAACGATGAACGGTGCCGGTTCCCACCAGTTCAGCAGGAACACGCCCACAATCGGCCCGATCGACCACGACAGGGCGCTATAGACCATCCGGGTGGATTCGTTGCGCCCCAGTTCATTGCGCGAGATATAATCGAGGACATAAGCCGCCAGACAGACCGAAAACGTGACCGTGCCGACGGCGTTCAGCAGGAGCGCCAGTGCCTTGACTTCGGGGGGGCCAAAGATCGCGACCGAGCTACCGATCAGATACAGGCAACCGGCGACGGTGAACATCCAGCGACGGGCGATCCAGCGGGTCAGCCATGGCACCATCAAGCCGCAGAACAGGGATGCGATCCCGACAAGGAAATAAATCTGGCTGACCTTGGCCGCATCGCCGTAAGCCCGATAGATCACCAGCGGCATCACCGACAGCAGGATGCCGCGCACCCCCGCCTCGAGCGCCGACAGCAGCGCGAAATCCTGCACCCGCGGCACCGGCGAATGGGTCAGATACAGCGGTGCGCGGGGGGCGATCATCGGGGCGGCCTTTGGGCGGTTTTGAGGTGATCTGGACCCGATAGGCTGCCCGCGTCTTGGCAATAAGCGACACGTTTGGTCGTTTGGTGCCAGATCGCATCATCGGAATGGTTTGAACCGACCGTGTCACGGGCGGTGAAAGGATCAGGATGGGCCCTGCAAAGAGGAGGGATGCCCGACCCACTTCAGGCCAGACAGCGATCAGACCAGATCAGTTTCACGACTTTCCCAGCACCCGCTGGCGATAATAGTCGCTGACCTGGGCCTTGCGGGCTTCGGCCAGAGCCGGCGTGCCCCGCATCTCCTCCTCACGCTCCATCTTGGCATAGACGGCGTAGGGGTTGTTTTTCCGCGCAGGCTGGCGCGGCGCGACCGGGTCCAGCAAGTTGTCGCCGCTGCGGGGCCGGAACATTCCGCCGGCGGGAGGTCCGAACATGTTTTCATTGTGATCGGACGGCAGCAGCATGAAAATCAGCAGAATGATTCCGCCGAACGGGATCAACACGATCAGATACCACCAGCCCGACCGCCCGGTGTCGTGCAGGCGGCGGATCGTGACGGTAAAGCTGGGCAGGATCGTGAAAAGACTGAACAAGACGCTGAGATAGCTGAACGGGTTGAGCGACGGATTGCGCACATCGAACATCACGATATCGACAATGATCGTGGCAAAGACACCAAGGCCTGCGACCGCCGACCACCACCAGTATTCCGACCGCGGCGCGCGCCCGCGCAACGTGAAAAACTTTGACAGAACGGAATCGACGGCCCTGATTGGTCCCATGTGCCCAGCCTCCTTTGGATTGCCCTTGGACATTCCTAGGCAGCGTTTCAGGCAGGAATGAGGGATCGGGCGGGCAAAACTGCGGCATCAATAATCCTGATTTTCGCCGTCCAGATCGCTGGCCAATACGGAGTCGGCCAACAGGGCAATCGCGACGGTTTCGCCGATTACGTCTTGGCCCCGATTTTGGATTCCGTTCCGGCCCGCAGCCGTTTGATGTTCGCGCCGTGGCGCCAATAGATCAACAAGGTCAGGACAATCCCCAGAATGAACCCCTGACCGTAATCCAGCAGCGCCATCCAGACCGGGGTCATCCCCGCCGCCAACATGGCCGACAGCGACGAATAACGCGTCAGCGCCGCAATCACGGCCCAGGTCGCGCAGGCGGCCAGCCCGACGGGCCAGTGCAGGGCCAGCACGATGCCCAGGAACGTCGCCACCCCCTTGCCACCCCGGAACCCCAGCCAGACCGGAAAACAATGGCCCAGAAACGCCGCGAGCGCGGCAATCTGCACCGCATCGTCGGCCACAAAGGCCCGCGCCAGCAGCACCGCCACCGCCCCCTTGCCGCCGTCCAGCAGAAGGGTCGCCAGCGCGGCCTTTTTATTCCCGGTGCGCAGGACGTTCGTCGCCCCGATATTGCCCGACCCGATTGTGCGCAGATCGCCAAGCTTCATCGCGCGGGTGATGATCAGGCCGAACGGCACCGACCCCAGCAGATAGCCGATCACGGCCCACAGGATCAGGATGCCGGTCCCGCTGATAAATTCAGGCATCTGCGCCCCCCGCCACCCGTTTCCCGCCAACCCATGTGCCGATGACTTTGCCCTGCATTCTGGCGCCGTCAAAGGGGGTATTCTTGGATTTCGACAGCAACGTGGCGCGGTCAAGCTGAAACGGCGCATTCGGGTCGAACAGCACCAGATCGGCAGGCGCGCCCGGATAGAGCCGCCCGGTGGTCAGCCCGAGCCGTTTCGAGGGGTTCAGCGACAGGGCGCGGAACAGACGTGGCAGGTCGATCAGTTCGGCGTGGACAAGGCGCAGCGCGGCGGGCAGCAGGGTCTGCAAGGCGACCGCACCACTGGCGGCCTCCTCATAGGGCAGGCGTTTGGATTCTTCGTCTTGCGGCGTGTGCATCGAACAGATGATGTCGATCAGCCCGTCAGCGACGGCTTGCACAACGGCCAGTCGGTCGTCTTCGGACCGCAGCGGCGGTTTCAGTTTGAAAAAGGTGCGATAGTCGGCGACGTCCAGATCGTTCAGCGTCAGGTGATGGATGCCAACCCCGGCGGTAATGTCCAGCCCATTGCGTTTGGCCCGCTCCAGCGCCGGCAGGGCGCGGGCGGTGGTGATCTGGTCAGCGTGATACCTGGCCCCGGTCATCTCGAGCAGCGAAATATCGCGGTCCAGCCCCATCCGTTCAGCCATCGGCGATACCGCGGGCAAGCCGCGCAGCGAGGCGAATTTGCCCGATGTGGCGGCGGCCCCGCCCGATAATCCCGGTTCCTGCACATGGCCGATGACCAGCGCGTTCAGGCTGCGGGCATAGGTCAGCGCACGGGCATAGACCTTGGTATCGGTGACGACCCGGTCGCAGTCCGTAAAGGCCACCGCGCCCGCATCAAGCAGGAACCCGATCTCGGTCATTTCGCGGCCCATCCGCCCTTTGGTCAGCGCGGCCATGGGCAGGACGCGGACCAGTGCATCGGCACTGGCGCGGCGGGCGATGAATTCAAGGATTTCGGGCGTGTCGATGGCCGGGGTCGTGTCGGGGCGGGTGACGATGGTTGTCACCCCGCCCGCCGCCGCCGCCCGCCCGGCAGAGCGGAACGATTCCTTGTGCCGTTCGCCTGGTTCGCTGACCTTGACCCCGATATCGACGATGCCGGGGGCAAGGCACATGCCGTTGCAATCGATCACCGTCTCGGCCTTGACGGTCGGTGTCGGCTCGCCCCAGACCTCGGCGATCTTGCCGCCCTTGATCAGCAACGCGCCAAGGCCGTCAGTCAGGCCAACCGGGTCGATCAGGCGGGCGTTGGTGAACAAGGTGTTGGTCATTGGGTCAACCTGCGATCCAGATCATCAGGACGACAAGCACCGTCGCCGCCAGTAAGGCGAAAAGGGCGATCCGCCCGCCGGTGCTGGCGTCCGTGCGGGGCGGTTTGGGTGGCGTGCCTTCGGGGGCCGCCTGCGGTTTGGCGGTTTCGGCATGCAGCACCCCAGTCGGGGTGCCTGAGGTGTCGGCGCGAAAGGTTGCTATATGGCGCAGCGGCGGCGTGACAGTAAGGTTCGCGGCCTGCCCGCCAAAAGCCTGCGACACAACCAGGGTGACGTGGCCACTCAGGGCATCCAGCCGCGCAGTGTCGGCGTAAAGGTCGGCCTCGGCGATGCCGTAACCTTCGGCCAAATAGCGGGCAAAACCGTAGCTGCGGAAGGTTTCGAGATCGACCACCTCGACAAATTTCGGATCGAGCGATGACACACCCAATGTGTCACGCAATGGCCACGCGGTACCGGCCTCGGTAGCAAAGGCGGCAATGTCGGCATCCGGCAGATCAATGCCAAAGACCCGCAAAACGCCATGTTCGCCCGGTGTGACGGATTGCCAATCCGCCATCAGACCATGACCCCGCGTTCGGCGCGTCGGGCCTTGAGGTTGCGGGCCAGCAGGTCCATCGCCGCCATTCGCACGGCGACGCCCATTTCCACCTGTTCCTGAATGTGACTGCGGTTGATGTCGTCGGCCAGCGTGCCGTCGATTTCGACGCCCCGGTTCATCGGCCCCGGATGCATGACGATGGCATCGGGTTTGGCATGCGCCAGCTTGGCGGCGTCCAGCCCGTAGCGGTGGTAATATTCGCGTTCGGACGGGATAAAGCCGCCGTCCATCCGTTCCTTTTGCAGCCGCAGCATCATCACCACATCGACGTCTTTCAGACCCTTCTCCATGTCGTCGAACACCTCGCAGCCCAGATCGGCCATCCCCGCGGGCATCAGCGTCGGCGGCGCGATCAGGCGAATCCGGTTTTCCATCTTACCCAGCAGCATGATGTTGGACCGGGCCACCCGGGAATGGGCGATGTCACCGCAGATCGCGATCGACAGGCGGTGCAACCGCCCCTTGGACCGCCGGATCGTCAGGGCGTCCAGCAGGGCCTGGGTTGGATGTTCGTGCCGGCCGTCACCGGCGTTCAGCACCGCGCAGTTGACCTTTTGCGCCAGCAGATCGACCGCGCCTGAATGCGGGTGCCGAACCACCAGCAGATCGGGGCGCATGGCGTTCAGGGTCAGGGCGGTATCGATCAGGGTCTCGCCCTTCTTGACGCTGCTGGCCTGCATCTGCATCGACATCACATCGGCACCCAGCCGTTTACCGGCCAGTTCGAAACTGGCCTGGGTCCGGGTCGATGCCTCGAAAAACATGTTGATCTGGGTCAGCCCGGTCAGCACGTCGCGCGGCGCGGCCCCGCGCCGGTTCAGGTCGGCGTATTTGTCGGCAAGATCCAGCAGGGCGCGGATATCGTCGGGGGACAGCGGTTCGATCCCAAGAAGATGCGCGGCGCGGAATGTCATAAAGGCCCCTTGGCGGATTTCAGGAGTTATAGGAAACGGGGCGGGGGGCGGCAAGGGCGGATGGTTTGAAACCCATCTTACCCATCCCTTTTCTAGCCCTTGAACCGGCTGTTGCGATGCCAGTCAAGAAATGCGGCGTGTGGGCGGGCGTGCGGGTTTGTCGGCAGGATCAGCTTGCGGTCGGGGGTCAACAGCCGGGTCACGACCTCGTCGGCGACACTGCCTTTGGCGACGAGAATGTTGTGGTCGCTATCCACGGCCACAAGACCCCGGTCGAACATCCAGTGACGCGTGCCCGACAACGCCAGCCCGTTCTGCACCACGTCGGGGCCGTTTTCGGCGACAGCGACGATGTGGGCAGCGTCGACCTCGGCCCGACCGCCGCCATTGCGCAGGGCCAGCCCCGACATCGCACAGCGCCCGTCATAGGCGCGTTTCACTTGCCGCGCGAAACTGGCATCCCGAAAGGCGCGGCTGGTCAGGACGCGATCGCGCAGCGCGTCCGGGTCGATTGCGGGGGCAAAGGTGGCCGCCGGTTCGGCCATGTCACGCCGGGGCAGGCTGTCGGGGGAGTCATCGGCGCGGATGCCTTCGGTCACGATGACGGCAAAATCGGCGTCCGAAATCAGGCGAACGGCGGCGGTGTTTGATCCGCGCGACAGAGGCAGGCCGGTTTCGTAGGGGGCGCCGTCGGGGCGTAGCCGTGGCACCTCGGTTTCAAAGTCCAACAGCGATCCGCGGTCGAGCAGGGCGTAGCTGTGGGTTTGGTCTGATGGATCCGGGATCAGCTGAGCCACCTTCTGCACCGCATAATAGCCGCGCGATCCGCCTCGTCGCCCCGCATACAGGACTATCCAGTCGCCTAGCGTCTGGGCAACGCGGGCGCGATACTGATTGGGAAAATGATAGGCTTCGCCCGGGCGGTCCTTGTAGGGGCTGTGGTCGGATGCGATGAAGACTGCCTTGGTCATGTCGGCAGGGTGCCAGGGCAGGCTGTGGCGTGCAATGGGGGCCGGTGCATGGCGCATGGTGCGGTCAATTCCGGGCCTGCCCATTGCTGCGAAAGGCGGCTATCGTTGTGCCCATGGATTCTGTGCAGGATTACTGGGCCACCCGTGCCATGCTCGACTGGCAGGTCGAACTGGGCGCGGACGAGGCGATTGTCGATGTCCCTGTCGACCGCTATGCCTTGCCTGCCGAGGCTCCGGCAGTTTTGCGCACCGTGTCGCAGGCGGGCGAACCGACGGCTGATCCGGTGCCAGCGACTGCCGCCGATCCGGTGGCGCTAGCGCAGGCGGCCGCGTCCGGTGCGGCCGATCTTGCGGCACTTGCAGCGGCGCAGGCGGCCTATGACCATTGCGATCTGAAAAAGGGGGCGCGGTCGTTCGTTTTTGCCGACGGGCAGCCTGCCGCCCGTGTGATGATCATCGGCGAGGCACCGGGGCGCGAAGAGGACATCGCGGGCCGCCCGTTTGTCGGACCTGCCGGGCAACTGCTGGACAAGATGCTGGCCGCCATCGGGCTGGACCGTGCCGCCACCGATCCTGCCAGCGCCGTCTATATCGCCAATATCCTGCCGTGGCGTCCACCGTCCAACCGGACCCCGGAACCGTCCGAAATTGACATGATGCTGCCGTTCGTGCAGCGCCACATCGCGCTTGCCGACCCTGCGGTCATCGTCCTGATGGGGAATACGCCCTGTCAGGCGCTGCTGGGCCGCGCCGGGATCACCCGGATCAGGGGGGCTTGGGCCGAGGTGCTGGGCAAACCCGCGCTGCCGATGGTCCACCCGGCCTATCTGCTGCGCAGTCCGGCGGCCAAGCGCGAGGCCTGGGCGGACCTGTTGGCGTTGCAGGCGCGGCTGCGGGCTCTGCCATGATCGACCCGATTGCGCTGCTGGCTTTTGTCCCGCTTGCCTTGGCCCTGAATCTGACCCCCGGCGCCGACATGATGTTCTGTCTGGCCCAGGGGTTGCGCGGCGGGCCGCGTCCGGCGCTGGCGGCGGCGGCGGGCGTGGCGATGGGGGGCATAGTCAACGTAACGCTGGCAGGTCTGGGGCTGGGTGCGCTGATCGCGTCTGTGCCGCATCTGTTCGACGTGATCCGCTGGATTGGGGTCGCCTATCTGCTTGTTTTCGCGGTCCGGACATTGCGCCACCCGCTGAAACTGTCCGATGCGCCGCAGGTGCGGGTGCGGCGGACATTCCGAGATGGGTTCATCGTCAACATATCCAACCCCAAGGTAATCTTTTTCATCCTCGCCTTAATCCCGCAGTTCGTCGATCCATCCCGGCCCGTGTTGCCGCAGTTCCTGATCTTTGGCGCCGTGATCGGGGCCGGCGGGTTCATCGTCAACGGTTTGGTCGGCAGCTTTGCCGGGGGTCTGGGTCGCGCCCTTGCCCGCGATCCACGCATCGATCGCGCCCTGCGCTGGGCCACCGCGACGGTATTCGCGGGCCTTGCCATCAAACTCGCGCTGGAGGCGCGCCGCGTATGACCCGAGACTTCATCCCCGTCCGCATCGCCGTGCTGACCGTCAGCGACAGCCGGGGGCTGGCCGATGACCGGTCGGGTGACACACTGGTCGCGCAGATTGCCGACGCGGGCCATCACCTTGCCGCCCGCCATATCCTGCCCGACGAACGTGCCCAGATCGCCGATCAGTTGCGTGCGTGGTGCGCCAATCCGGACATCGACGTGATCCTGACCACCGGCGGCACCGGGCTGACCGGGCGCGACGTGACGATCGAGGCGCACCGCGATGTCTACGAAAAAGAGATTGACGCCTTTGGCACCGTATTCACCATCGTCAGCCTGCAAAAGATCGGCACCAGCGCGGTGCAAAGCCGGGCCACCGGGGGCGTTGCGGGCGGCACCTATCTGTTTGCGCTGCCCGGCAGTCCGGGGGCCTGCAAGGACGCATGGGACGAGATCTTGGTGAAACAGCTTGATTACCGCCACGCCCCTTGCAACTTTGTCGAGATTTTTCCACGACTGAGCGAACATCAGCGACGGAAATAGCCACACGCAGCGTTGATGATCTAAGAATGGACCTTTGCGCCGCAGGGTCTAGATTGAATTTGACGATCCAAGGGACCGGACCCGATGCGATTTTTGCGCCGCAGCCTGACCGGCATTTTTCTGCTGTCGCTGACAGTGGCCCTGCTGGCATGGGCGGGCAACACGATCCGGGGTGCCGTACAGGCGCGGCTGGGGGCCGAACCGCCCGCATTCGAACAGCGTGAACGGGTCATGTCGGTCAATGTCGTGACCCCGGTTGCGGCCAGGATCACCCCTGAATTGCAGGTTTTCGGCGAATTGCGCAGCCGTCGCACGCTGGCCCTGCGTGCGCCTGTCGCGGGCACTGTGGCTGCGGCTGATCCAGCCTTTGTCGAAGGTGGGCAGGTGACAGCAGGGCAGGTTCTGGTTCGCCTTGACCCGGTCGAGGCGCAGGGTGCGCTGGACCGCGTCGCCGCCGATTTGCAGGATGCAGAGGCCGAGTTGCGGCAGGCGCAGGCAGCGCAGGTGCTGGCGCAGGACGAACTGACCGGGCGCACCGATGCCGCGACGTTGCGCCAGCAGGCGCTGACCCGTGCTCGCGATCTGGCGACCCGTGGCGTCGGGACAACGGCGGCGGTGGAATCGGCCGAACTTGACGCGTCGTCGGCCAGCGCTGCGGTGCTGTCCAGCCGGCAGGCATTGGCGCAGGCGGCGGCACGTGTTGACCGCGCAACGACGCAACTGTCGCGGGCCGGGATCGCGCTGGACGAGGCGCAGCGCAACGTTGAAGATATGGTTATCACTGCCGCGTTCGACGGCACCCTGTCGGGCGTCACCCTGTCGCCGGGGGGTCGTGTCGGGGCCAATGAACAGATCGCCGAACTGGTGGACCCGTCCGCGCTCGAGGTCACGTTTCGTCTGTCCACCGCCCAATACGCCCGGTTGCTGGACGATGCCGGACAGTTGCGCAAGGCGCCGGTGCGCGTCGCGCTCGAGGTGTCTGATGTCGCCCTGATCGCCACCGGGCAGATTGTGCGCGAAAGTGCGGTTGTCGGTGCCGGCCAGACCGGGCGGCAGTTGTTCGCCACGCTGGATGCAGCCCCCGGCCTGCGGCCCGGCGATTTCGTCACCGTGCGGATCACCGAACCGGCGCTGGACAATGTCGCGATGCTGCCCGCCACAGCACTTGCCGCCGACCAGACGGTGCTGGTGGTCGGCAATGACGACCGCCTGAACGTAGTGCCCGTAACCCTGCTGCGCCGCCAGAACGACGATGTGATCGTGTCGGCTGACGGGATTGCCGGGCGGTCGGTGGTCGCCGAACGCTCGCCCCTGATCGGGGCCGGGATCAAGGTCAATGCGCTGGACCCCGGCGCGCCCCCGGTCGCGGCGGCCGCCCCCGAACTGATCCAGCTTGACCCCGAACGGCGGGCCAGACTGATCGCTTTCGTCACCGACGCCCCGATGCCCGCCGAGGCCAAGGCACGCATTCTGGCCCAGCTTGAACAAGACAACGTGCCTGCCGAAACCATCGCCCGGCTGGAAAGCCGGATGGGGACGTAGGCGTGGCGCGGGGCGCGGACATTCTGGAACGGGGCGCGGGCGGCGTCCTGTCCTATTTCACCCGCCACGGCACCGCCGCCAACCTGCTGCTGGTCCTGATGCTGGTGGCCGGAATTGTCACCCTGCCGAAAATGCGGGCGCAGTATTTTCCCGATGTGGTGGTCGATAACATTTCGGTGTCGGTCACCTGGTCGGGGGCGGGGGCCGAAGACGTGGATCGCGCCATCGTGCAGGTGCTGGAACCCGCGCTACTGGCTGTCGAAGGGGTGATCGACGCCTCGGCCCGGTCGTCCGAAGGGGCGGCGCGCATCACCCTCGATTTCGAGCCCGGCTATGACATGGACCGCGCCAACACGGACGTGCAACTGGCCGTCGATACCGCGCGCAACTTGCCCGCCGATGCCGACGACGCGACGGTGCGCCGGGGCGGCTGGTCGGACCGGGTGACAGATGTGGTGATCACCGGGCCGGTCGGGGTGGATCAACTGGCGCGCTTCGCCGACGAGGTCGTCGCGCGCCTGTTCGACAAGGGCATCACCCGCACCACGATCCGCGGTGTCGCCGCCCCGTCAACGATTGTCGAGGTGACGTCGCTGTCCCTGATCCGCTACGACGTGACGATGGCCGAGATCGCCGCGGCGATCGCCGCCGAGGTCGCCGCCGATCCGGTCGGCGATGTGTCCGGCGCCCAGCGGGTCCGCACCGGCACGCCAAAGCGCAGCGCCGAGGAACTCGCGCGCATCGTCCTGCGGTCGAACCCCGACGGGTCGCCGCTGACCATCGGCGACGTGGGCCGGGTGATCGTCGAAGGGGTTGACCGCGATTCAGCTTTGTTCGTCGGTGCCGATCCGGCGCTGCAAATCCGCGTCGACCGCAGCGCACAGGGCGACGCCATCAGGATGCAGGCAACGGTTCAAGAGGTTGCGGCACAGGTGCAGGCAACCCTGCCCGACGGGGTCACGGTATCGCTGTTTTCGGCCCGGGCCGAACAGATTTCCAGCCGCTTGCGGTTATTGCTGGAAAACGGGGCGCAGGGTCTGGCACTGGTCCTCGCGCTGTTGTTCCTGTTCCTGAATGCCCGCACCGCGCTTTGGGTGGCGATGGGCATCCCGGTGTCGATGCTGGCAGCTATCGCGGTGATGTATGCGGCGGGTCTGACACTGAACATGATCTCGATCTTTGCGCTGATCCTGACGCTGGGGATTGTCGTGGACGATGCCATCGTGGTCGGCGAACACGCCGATTTCCGCACCCGTCGGTTGGGCGAACGCGGTGTGCAGGCGGCGGAACGGGCCGCGCGGGCGATGTTCAGCCCGGTATTTTCGGCAACGATCACCACGGTGATCGCGTTCTTTGGCCTTGTCGCCGTCGGCGGGCGGTTCGGCGATCTGATTGCGGATATTCCGTTTACCGTGATCGCGGTCCTGCTGGCGTCGCTGGTCGAATGTTTCCTGATCCTGCCCAACCACCTGTCGCACGCGCTGGCCCGCGACATGCGCGAAAAGTGGTACGACTGGCCCTCGCGGCAGGTCAACCGGGGGTTCGACTGGTTCCGCGCAACCCTGTTCCGCCCGTTCATCGCCGGGGTGGTCTGGGCCCGCTACCCGGTCTTTGCGCTGGCGCTGGTCATCCTTGCATCGCAGGTCGCGGTTTTCATTCGCGGCGACGTGCAATGGCGGTTCTTTTCATCCCCCGAACAGGGCCAGGTCAGCGGCAATTTCGCGATGCTGCCCGCCGCGAACCGTGACGACACGATGGCGATGCTGCGCGAAATGCAGCGGGCGACCGATCAGGTGGCGGCCGATTACACCGAACGTTATGGGGCCAGTCCGCTGTCCACGGTGGTGGCCGAATTGGGCGGCAATTCGGGGCGCGGTCTGTCGGGCGCGGATACCAAGGAAACCTATCAACTGGGGTCAATCACAATTGACCTGATCGACGCCGACCTGCGCCCCTATACGTCCAGCGCCTTTGTCGCCGATTTGCAGGATGCGGTGCAGCAAACGCCGATGACCGAAATCGTCAGTTTCCGCCATTGGGGGTCGGGGCCGGGGGGCAACTCTCTCGAGGTGCAGTTGTTCGGCGCCGACGCGCAGGTGCTGAAAAACGCAGCCGAGGCGCTGAAACTGGCGCTGGCGCCGTTCCCCGAGGTGTCGGGGCTCGAGGATTCGCTGGCCTACGACAAAGAGGAACTAATCCTTGATCTGACCCCGCAGGGGCAGGCGCTGGGCTTTACCATCGACGGGCTGGGGCGGTCGCTGCGCGATACCCTCAGCGGGATCGAGGCGGCGACCTATCCCGATGGCACGCGGTCGGCGGCGATCCGTGTCGAACTGCCCGATGGCGAACTGACAGCCGATTTTCTGGACCGCACCCAGATGCGTGCGCCCAGCGGGATCTATCTGCCGCTGGCCGATATTGTCACGGTTGAACGGCGCACCGGGTTTTCCACCGTCAGCCGCGAAAATGGGGTGATCCTGATTTCGGTGATGGGCGAACTGTCCGAAGACGATCCCGACCGGGCGGTGGCCGTCAACAAGGCCCTGACCGACGAGATCCTGCCGCAGATCGAAAGCCGGTTCGGCGTCGGCACCGCCTTGGCCGGATTGAACGCGCAAGAGGATGAGTTTTTGAACGACGCCCGCACCGCCCTGATCCTTGTGCTGACCGGCATCTACCTCGTGCTGGCGTGGATTTTCGCCAGTTGGACGCGGCCCTTGGTAGTCATGGCGATCATCCCCTTTGGTCTAGTCGGAACCATCTGGGGGCATAATCTATGGGGCATCCCGATGAGCATGTTCACGGTCGTCGGTCTGTTGGGGATGACCGGGATCATCATCAACGACAGTATCGTGCTGGTCACGACAATCGACCAGTACGCCCGCGAAAGGGGCCTGATCCCTGCAATCATCGACGGCACCGCCGACCGGCTGCGCGCTGTCATGCTGACCACGGCGACGACGGTGCTGGGTCTTGCGCCGCTGCTGTTCGAACCGTCGAGTCAGGCCGAGTTTCTGAAGCCCACCGTCATCACGCTGGTCTATGGCCTGTCGTTCGGGATGCTGCTGGTGCTGTTTGTGGTGCCCGCGCTGCTGGCGATGCAGATGGATGTGACGCGGCAGGTGGCGGCGGCCCGCCGGGCGATGCGGGCGCGTGGGATACAGGTGCCTGCGGTGCTGGCGGTCGGGCTGGTGGCGGGCCTGTTTGCGCTGATCTTCGGGCCGCTGCTGGTGACCGGGGCGGCGTGGGGGCCGCTGATGGCGGTGCTGCCAGTATTGGCGGGCGGCTTTGCCCCGGCGGTTGCGGTGTTCATGGGCGGGGTCACGGCAATCCTGCTGGTGACCTATGCTGTCACCGCTTTGACATTTGGCCTGCGCCGCACCTGAACCACTTCAGCCCGCCGTGCAGCCTTGAATATCGACCGCCCTGTCGCTGCCCAACACAGTGAACCGCAGGGCCGAGCGGTTCAACGCGAACCCGGCGCCGCCCGACTGCACCAGATCGGCGACGGCGATCAGGCGGTTGCCGTCCCGCTGGATATCCGGTTCGGACACCCAGACCGACGGATCGCCTGCCTCGATCACGACGTTTTCGGTGCTGCCGGTGCTGGGCATCGTCAGGGTCGCGGTCAAACGCAGACCGTCGTCTGTCGGCGCTATCGCGCAGGTCGCCGCGCTGACCTTGCCGTCGCCGGCGCTGAGCGGCTGATCAAGCAGTGCGGCGGTGATCACCGGGTCACGGCTGCCGCCATCGGGCAGCGTCGCGTCGAAATCCAGCGTTACCGGGACGCAGACATCTTCGCAGACACCGATCTGTACCTGGCCCCGCATCCGGGCCGGCCCCGCGCCGGTGGTCAGCGCAACCGGGATGATCAACTTGTCATAGTAGCCGACCGACCGCAGGCCGTTCAGTCTGAAAACCTCGGGGGTGGGCCATTTGAAATCATAGGCGGTGATGTTTTCCGACCCTGCCCAGTCGAACAGCGGCGGGATGCCGGCATCGCCGGGCGCCCGCCAATAGGTTTTCCAGCCGGGGGCAAGGCTGATCGACACCGCTGCCATGTGGGTGCCGTCAGACATCCGCCAACCCGGCAGGATGGTCAGACTGGCAATATCGTCGAGGCTTTGCGCCGGGGCCGCGGTGGCGGTCAGCAGGGCAACGGCGAAGGGGGCAAGAAAGTGTTTCATCGCCCGGACCATACCCATGCGCGATGTAATGGAAAGTCACGTTGTGGCGAGAGCCGCCTCTTGTCATGCGGTCCCACCCATTCCATCATTGTCGCATGACGACCAAAACGACCAATCTTGTCGGCAAACTGTTGATCGCCATGCCGGGCATGAGCGATCCGCGCTTTGATCATGCCGTCATCTATATGTGCGCCCATTCAGACGAGGGCGCGATGGGCCTGATCGTCAACAAACCTGCGCCCGAAGTGCGGTTTGCCGAACTGCTCGAACAGTTGGGCATCACCCCCGGCGACGGAGCGCGTGATATCCGGGTGCATTTTGGCGGGCCGGTGGAACACGGGCGGGGGTTCGTGCTGCATTCGGGCGACTACAAGTCCGGGCAGGGCACTTTGCAGGTCGATGCCGAAACATCGATGACGGCGACGATGGACGTGCTCGAGGATCTGGCGCATGGCCGGGGTCCGGCAGCGTCGATGCTGGCGCTGGGCTACAGCGGTTGGGGACCGGGGCAGCTCGAGGCCGAGATCGCCCGCAACGGATGGCTGACCTGTGATCCACGGGCCGAAATCGTGTTCGGGCGGGCGAACGAACACAAATGGAGCGCCGCGCTCAAGGTGCTGGGGATTGATCCGCTGGTGCTGTCGGCGCAGGGCGGCCGGGCCTAGGGCTTTTCGGGTTAAAGATGAACTGCCTTAACGGTCTGGCGGGGTCCAGTCGGCGGGCGGCACGTTGCGCCGCTGCAGGCGCAGCGCCAGCCCAACTGCGACGCCGACCCCGATCGCCACCGTCAGATCCGCCAACACCGTCAGGGCCAGTGTCACGATCAATAGCGCCTGATCCGCCGCCGGGGTTGACCGATAGCCGCGCCACTTTTGCGGTTCCGCCATGTTCCATGCCGTCAAGATCAGCAGCCCGGCCAGGGCAGGCATCGCCAGTTGCCCGACCAGCGGGCCGGCCAGCATCATGATCGCCAGCAGGGTAACGGCGTGGACAAGCCCCGCGACAGGTGTCCGTCCGCCGGCCCGGATATTGGTCGCGGTGCGCGCAATCGCGCCGGTCGCAGGCAAGCCGCCGAACAACGCCGAGGCAACGTTGGCAGCGCCCTGCGCCAGAACCTCGGCATTGGGGCGGTGGTTTTCGTCGATCATCCGGTCGGCAACCATCGCCGACAGCAGGGATTCCACCCCGGCCAGAAAGGCGATGACAAAGGCCGAGGGCAGGAGCTCGGTGATTCTGGCCCAACTGATCACCGGCAAGGCGGGCATCGGCAGTTGTTGCGGCAATGCGCCGAACCGCGCGACAATCGTATCGACGGGCAGGTTCGCCAGCGCCACAATCCCCGACGTGACCGCGATTGCGACCAAAAGCCCCGGTAAGCGCGGTGCGGCGCGGCGCAGGACGATGATCAGCAGCATCGTCAAAAGCCCGATCCCAAGGGCTGTCAGGTTCATACTGCCGCGCGCCGCCCACAGCGTTTGGATCTTGCTGGCAAAGTCGGCGGGCATGGCGTCGGTGGTCAGTCCGAAAAGGTCTTTCAACTGGCTGGTGGCGATGATCACCGCGATGCCGATGGTAAATCCGTTGATCACCGGTTCGGGGACATAGGCCACCAGATTGCCGGCCCGCAGGAATCCGGCGATCAGCAGGATGATCCCGGCCATCAGAGTGGCGAGCACGAGGCCGTCATATCCGTGTTGGGCGATGACCCCAAAAACCACGACGATGAACGCCCCGGTCGGCCCGCCGATCTGCACCGTGCTGCCGCCCAGCAGCGAGACCATGAAGCCAGCCACAATCGCGGTGACCAGACCCTGACCCGGATCCGCACCCGAAGCGATGGCGATGGCAAGACTAAGCGGCAGCGCGACCAGCGCCACGGTGATACCAGCAACCAGATCGGCTCCGAAACGGGGGATCGAATAGGTCGGCAGCGTCGTCAATATCTGGGGCTTCATGGCGGCACGCTTGACCCGCGACGGCGGTGCCGCAAGATCGGCTTCAGTCGCCTGCGATCAGGGCCGCGATGATCGCGCGGGCCGAGTCTGACGCCCAGTCGGCACCACCCTGCAACCGGGCGATTTCCTGCCCTTCGGGGTTCAGGATCACCGTGACGGGCAAACCCAGAACGCCCATGTCGCGGGCCAGTTGCTGGCGCGGGTCGGTATTCAGGGGCAGGTTGTCGACGCCGATCTCGGCAAAGAACCGCTCCATCGCGGCGCGGTCGTTGCGCCCGGTGGCGATAGTGACGACGGCGAATCTGTCGCCGCCCAGATCGGACTGGAGGGTGGACAGGGTCGGCATTTCTTCGCGGCAAGGGGCGCACCATGTCGCCCAAAAGTTCAGCAGAACGTATTGCCCTGCATATTGGTCAAGCGCGATGTCGTTGCCAATCGCATCGGTAAAGACCGTAAACGGCGCAGGTTGCGGATCGCTTGCAAAGCTCAGCTTGCGCATGTCGCCGTCGCGCAGCGCCTCGAGTGTGGCCTGATCGGCGCTTGCGAGGTTTGCAAGGAACGGCAGGGCCGTATAAAGCAGCGCGAGCATCAATTTCCGCATGGGACGCCTTTCATGACCAAATCCAGCAACGCGATGTGGGGCGGTCGTTTCGCCGCCGGGCCGGACGCGATCATGGAGGCGATCAACGCCTCGATCGGGTTCGATCAACGGCTGGCGGCGCAGGATATCGCCGGGTCGCGTGCCCATGCGGCAATGTTGGCCGCCACGGGCATCATCAGCGATAGCGACGCGGCGGCGATAGGGAAAGGCCTGCTCACCATCTTGTCAGAGATTGAAACCGGGGCGTTTTCATTTTCGACGGCGCTGGAAGACATCCACATGAACGTGGAATCGCGGCTGAAGGAACTGGTCGGCGATGCCGCCGGGCGGTTGCACACGGCGCGGTCGCGCAACGATCAGGTGGCGGTGGATTTCCGTCTTTGGGTGCGCGATCAGTGTGGTGCCGTGGATGTAGCGCTGGCTGCGCTGATGGGTGTGCTGGTCGATCAGGCGGACGCCGGGGCCGACTGGGTGATGCCGGGGTTCACCCACCTTCAGGTCGCGCAACCCGTGACATGGGGCCATCACATGCTGGCCTATGTCGAGATGTTTTCGCGCGACCGGGGCCGCTTTGCCGATGCGCGCAAACGGATGAACCTGTCGCCGCTGGGCGCGGCGGCGCTGGCGGGCACCTCGTTTCCAATCGATCGGGAGATGACAGCACGCGCACTTGGGTTCGACGGGCCGACGGCGAACAGCCTCGATTCGGTGTCCGACCGGGATTTCGCGCTCGAATTCCTTGCGGCGGGCAGCATCTGCGCGATGCACCTGTCGCGCTTTGCCGAAGAACTGGTGATCTGGTCGTCGGCGCAATTCCGGTTTGTCAAAATGTCTGACAAATGGTCGACCGGCAGCAGCATCATGCCGCAAAAACGCAACCCCGACGCAGCCGAACTGATCCGGGCCAAGATCGGGCGGATTTTTGGTGCCAATGTCGCCCTGATGATGGTGATGAAAGGTCTGCCGCTGACCTATTCCAAGGACATGCAGGAGGACAAGGAACAGGTGTTCGACGCCGCCGACAATCTGATGCTGGCGCTGGCCGCGATGACCGGGATGGTGGCGGATATGACGGCGCAGACCGACAATTTGCGGGCCGCAGCGGGGACCGGGTTTTCCACCGCGACCGACCTTGCGGACTGGCTGGTGCGCGAACTGGGCCTGCCGTTTCGCGAGGCGCATCATGTGACCGGATCGCTGGTCGCGCTGGCCGAGGAGAAGGGCTGCGATTTGCCGGATCTGACATTGGATAGCATGCAGCAGGTGCATAAGGATATCAGGGCGGACGTCTTCGACGTGCTGGGTGTCGCCAATTCGGTGGCCTCGCGCGTCAGCTATGGCGGGACCGCCCCGGTGAATGTGCGGGCGCAGGTCGCGCGCTGGAAAAAGGAACTCTCATGAAACCTGTTTTTGCAATACTCGGGCTGGTCGTTCTGGCCGCCTGCGGCGCGGGCGGACCGCCGTTCAAACCCACCGCCAACATCGGCCTGACAGCGGGACCGGCCGGCATTGGCACGACGTGCAGCGTTGGTGGCACCAACGGCACCGTTACCATCGGGGTCGCCTGCTGATGAGCCTCCGTCTGGTCTGGCTGGGGCTGGCGATCTGGGGCGCGATCCACCCGATGTCGTATTTCATCACCTACATGCGCGACACCGGCACCGGCCTCGGCGGCCTGATCGACGCGTGGTATGTCAACGCCTCGACCACCGGGCTGACCTGGGATCTGACAATCGCCGCCATCACCCTGACCATCTGGATCGGCGTCGAGGTGGCGGTGCGCCGCAACTGGCTGGCCCTGATCGCGATCCCGGCGACATACGGTGTCGGGGTCAGTTTCGGGCTGCCGCTGTATCTGTTCCTGCGCTCGCGCCCGGTCGTCTGACAGCGGTCCCGGCGGTCGGGGCGGGAGTTTTGAAGGACCAAAGAAGGGTTGGGGTTCCGGCCCGATCTGCTATGTCGGCCTGCGGGCGCTGACGGAGTCGGGCGGATGGATCATTTTCTTTATCGTGACGGGGTGTTGATGGCCGAGGACGTGCCCTTGGCCGAGATCGCCGCCGCCGTTGGCACGCCGTTCTACGTCTATTCCGCCGCCACCCTGCTACGTCATTTCCACCTTTTTGATCAGGCGCTTGCGGACCTGCCGCATCTGGTCTGCTTTGCGATGAAGTCGCTGTCAAATCAGGCGGTTCTGAAGTTGCTGGGCGATGCGGGCGCGGGCATCGACGTGGTGTCGATGGGCGAATACCTGCGGGCGCGGGCCGCCGGCGTGCCGGGCGAACGCATCGTGTTTTCGGGCGTCGGCAAGACGGCGGACGAGATGCGCGTGGCCCTGCAAGGCGGCATCCGCCAGTTCAACGTCGAAAGCGAGCCGGAAATGGTGGCGCTGAACGCCGTCGCCCTGTCACTGGGCGTCGTCGCGCCGATCACGGTGCGGGTCAACCCGGATGTTGATGCCAAAACCCATGCCAAGATCGCTACCGGCAAGAAGGAAAACAAGTTCGGCATTCCGATCAGCCGGGCGCGCGAAGTGTATCGGCTGGCGGCGGACCTGAAAGGTTTGCGTGTCATCGGGATCGACGTGCATATCGGCAGCCAGTTGACCGAACTGGCCCCCTATGCCGCCGCCTATGCCAAGGTCGCCGAACTGACCGGGGTGCTGCGGGCCGACGGCCACGAGATTTCGCGCCTTGATCTGGGCGGTGGTCTGGGAATCCCATACGAGCGGTCCAATACCGCGCCACCATTGCCGGTCGAATATGGCCAGCTGGTCAAGGACACGCTTGGCCATCTGGGCTGCGAGATCGAGATCGAGCCGGGGCGGCTGATCGCGGGCAACGCGGGGTTGATGGTATGCAAGGTCATTTACATCAAATCCGGCGAGGACCGTGAATTTCTGATCCTCGACGGCGCGATGAACGACCTGATCCGCCCGGCAATGTATGACGCTTGGCACGATATCGTGCCGTTAGTCGAACCCGCGCCGGGGATCGAGCAGCGTCCCTACGACGTGGTTGGCCCGGTGTGCGAAAGCGGCGATACCTTTGCCAAGGGCCGGATGATGCCGCCGGTCGTGGCCGGCGATCTGGTCGCGTTTCGCAGTGCCGGGGCTTACGGCGCGGTGATGTCCAGCGAATACAACTCGCGCCCGCTGATCCCCGAAGTCCTTGTGCGTGGCAATCAATTTGCAGTTATCCGCCGACGTCCTACCTATGAAGAGATGATTGCCCGCGATAGCATTCCAGAATGGCTCTGACCTGCTAGGCTAGGGTGATAGCATGGGAGAGGCCCGCTGAACCACGATCCGGACCAGATGCGCCATCTGCGCGCGCCGATCCTGCTGACCCGCGCCGGAATGGTTGCGGAAGGGGCGGTGCGTGCGTTCTGGCCGCTGTGGACGGTGATTTTCGTCGCCATCGCGCCGCTGATGTTCGGCTGGCAGGATTCCGCCCCGGTCGAGGTGGTTTGGGGTTTTGGCGTGCTGGCCCTGCTGGGGCTGATCGCTAGCGCCTACCTTGGGTTGCGTGCATTTCGTTGGCCGACCCGACCCGAAGCTGTTGCCCGTGTCGACGCCGCCTTGCCGGGCCGTCCGATCGCCGCCGTGGCCGATACACAAGTGATCGGTAGCGGCGATGCCGCATCCGAGGCGGTGTGGCAGGCGCATCTGGCCCGAATGGCCGAACGCACCAAAGCCGCCCGCGCCGTCGATCCCGATTTGCGGGTGGCCGGGCGCGATCCGTTCGGCCTGCGCTATATCGCCCTGCTGTTTTTCGTCGTCGCGCTTTTGTTCGGCTCGATTCTCAAGGTCGGGTCGGTCGCCACGCTGGGCGGCAGCCAGACTCTTGCTAGTGGCCCGGTCTGGGAAGGCTGGATCGCGCCGCCCGCCTATACCGGCAAGCCGACGCTGTATCTGGCCGATCTGCCGCAGGGGGCATTGAGCCTGTCCCAAGGCAGCACCGTGACCTTGCGCCTTTATGGTGAGGTCGGGGCGCTGACTGTCGCCGAAACCGTATCAGGGCGCACCGGCGAGGTCGGCAGCGCCAGCGATGCAGCGCAGGAATTCACCGTCAACCAGTCGGGCGAGATTGCAATCAGCGGCAACAACGGAGCCAAGTGGACCGTCACCGTGGTGCCCGATGCCCCGCCAACCGTCGATCTGACCGGCCCGGTCGAGGCGGACGCGATGGGCGAAATGCGCCAGCCGTTTCAGGCGATGGACGATTACGGGGTGATGGCAGGAACCGCGACGATCACGCTTGATCTGGCCAAAGTGGATCGCACATGGGGGCTGGCGACCGACCCCGATCCCCGCGCCCCGCTGGTGCTGGACCTGCCGATGCCGTTCAATGGCGACCGCACCGATTTCGAAGAATTCCTGACCGACAACCTTAGCGAGCACCCCTTTGCCAACCTGCCGGTGACGATCCAGCTGGCCGTGACCGATGCCGCCGGTCAGACCACCCAAACCCCGGCCGAACCGATAATTCTGCCCGGTCGGCGGTTCTTTCAACCCGTCGCCAAAGCGGTGATCGAACAGCGGCGCGACCTGCTGTGGTCCAAGGACAACGCCCACCGCGTCGTCCAGATCATGCGGGCCATCACCAACCGCCCCGACGAGTTGTTCACCTCCGAGGCGGTCTATCTGCGCGCCCGGTTCATCATTCGCCGTCTGGATGGCTATGAGACGACCGGGATCACCGACGACGAACAGACCGAGATTGCAGCGGCGATGTGGGAACTGGCGGTGCAGCTTGAGGACGGATCGCTGGCCGATGCCCGCGCCCGGCTGGAACGCGCCCAGGAACGGCTGGCCGAGGCGATGAAGAACGGTGCCAGCGACGAGGAAATCGCCAGTCTGATGCAGGAACTGCGCGACGCGATTGACGACTATACCCGGATGCTGGCCCAGAACGCCCAGCCGCCCGAGGATCAGACCGATCAGCCCAACAGCGCCCAGAACGATTCCATGCAGGTCACCCGTGACGAGATTCAGGCCCTGATGGACCGGATTCAGCAGTTGATGGAAGAAGGCAAGATGGCCGAAGCGGCCGATCTGATGCAGCAATTGAACGACCTGATGGAAAACCTGCAAGTAACCCCAGGCCAGCAGGGCGATGGCCAGCAGGGCCCCGGCCAGCAATCGATGCAGGATCTGGCCGATACCTTGCAGAACCAAGAGGGCCTGTCGGACGAGGCGTTTCGTGATTTGCAGGACCAGTTCAATCCGGGTCAGCCGGGCCAGCAAGGCCAGCAGCAGCCGGGGCAACAGCCCGGCCAGCAGCAGGGCCAACAAGGTCAGGGCGGCGATCAGCAGCCTCAGAACGGGCAGGACGGCCAACAAGGACAGGGCCAAAGCCCCGGCAGCGAAAGCCGGCAAGGGCAGCAAAACGACCAAGGTCAGGGAGGCGAGGGGCAGCAGGGCAGTCCGCAATCGCTTGCCGACCGTCAACAGGCCCTGCGCAATGAACTGGAGCGTCAGCGTCAGGGCCTGCCCGCCTTGAGCGGCGATGCGGGCGAGGCGGCGCGCCGGGCGCTTGAGCGTGCCGAGGGCGCGATGGATGGCGCCGAAAAGGCCCTGCGCGACGGCGATCTGGCCGAAGCCATCGACCGACAGGCCGAGGCGATGAACGCTCTGCGCGAAGGTCTGCGAAATCTGGGCGAGGCATTGGCGCAGAACCGCACCGACCAGCCGGGCCAAGGCACCCAAGAAGGGTCCGCGACCAGCCGGGTGCAGCCTGCCCAACGTGACCCGCTGGGCCGTCAGATGGGCAATACCGGCAAGTTCGGGTCGGACGAAAACATGCTTCAGGGGCAGGACGTGTATCGGCGCGCCCAAGAATTGCTGGGCGAAATCCGCCGCCGGTCAGCCGAACAAAACCGCCCCGAGGTGGAACGCAATTATCTTAAGCGGCTGTTGGACAGGTTTTGATCCGTCCCGGACGCGCGGCTGAGATCGCCGCGCCATCCGGTCAATTCGTTGCGGCATCGTCAGGCGGATTCATCTGCTCCAGAATCTGTTGCATCTTGAGGTCCAGCCACAAACGCCCCTGATCCACGCCATCGACATAGGCCCCCACGACCCCCGCGGATGCCGGAACCGCCTCGATAATCTTGGGCGCGGCGATATAAATGCCGGCGGCGATCAGCGCGATCAGCACGATCGAGCCAAAGCCAAACCGGAACCCGCGCCGCCTTTCGCCAATGCCGTCGGGCAGCGCGTCGGCCATCTCGGCGCGTTGTGTCGTGGCCCGCAAGGTCGAGTTGATTTCTTCGATGTCAGGCAGCAGGTCGCGGCGCGAACCTGTCGTGTCATCGATCGGCACAGCCTCGCCGCGCATCCGGGCTGTCCGGCGGCGGGTTTCGTCAATTTGTTGCGAGTCGCCTTCGTCGATACCCAGATCGGGCTGGGTTTCCAGCGTGGCGCGGATGTTGGCACTGCGGCGGGCCTCTTCTCGGGCGGCTTCCTCCTGCAAGATTTCGGTGACTTCGGGGGCAAGCTCGCGGCGCTGCGGGCTGGTCGCGGTGCCCCCGAAGGCGCCGGTTGCAGCAGCGATGGCGGCGGAAATATCGGTATCGTCGTCGTCGTCATCATCGTCAACGCCCGCGTCAGGCGCGGGTTCCGCCGGATCGGCTTCAGCCGGGGCAGGTTCAGCCTGATCAGGTTCGACCGGATCAGACTCGGCGTCGTCTTCCTCAAAACCGTCGGCAACCGCCTCGATCGGGATCGCGATGTCGGGCATTGCGTCGTCTTCTTCGTCGTCCTGCCAGACGAATTCGGCAGGTTCGGACGGCGGCTCTGCGGCGGCGGGGGCAGCTGGCGGGGTGGCGGGGGCAGTCTGCGGCTGGTCGATGCCCGCTTCGGCGGCTTCGGACCCGCCGGGGGTTTCAAACCACGTATGGCCGCAGTTTGAGCACTGCACGTCACGACCCGCCGTCGGGATCACATCATCGGCCACCTCGTATTGGGCGCCACAATTCGGGCAGATCAGCCGCATCCGTCGGTCCCCTCTGCCCTTATCGGCGCAGAATTAACTATTATTGTTGCGTAATATCTAACAATCATCGCGGCACAAGCCAAGGAAATGCGTCCGCCCGAAAAGGTTCGGTTCCGAGGTGTGATTGAAACTCGTCACAAAGTTGGGCAGAAGGGCGCGAAGTCAGCAAAGGAATCTCCGTGTGATCGAGCTTGACAAGGTCGCCTACAGTTATGGCGGGGCCGAATTGTTTACTGACCTGTCGCTGACCCTTGCCCCCGGCACGTTTCATTTTCTGACCGGGCCGTCGGGCGCGGGCAAGACGACGCTGCTGAAATTGTGCTATGGCGAGTTGATTGCGACCGCCGGGCAGGTCCGTCTGTTCGGCGATGACACGCGCGAGATGCCGCGCGACCAGATCGCGCTGGCGCGGCGGCGGATCGGGGTCGTGCATCAGGATTGCCAGTTTCTGGATCACCTGCCGGTTGCCGACAACATCGCGCTGCCGCTGTCCGTCGCTGGTCGGCTGGACGAGGTCGCGGGAAATCTGGACGACTTGCTGGGCTGGGTCGGCTTGACCCGGCAGGCGGCGCAACTGCCGCCGCAACTGTCGGGCGGCGAACGCCAGCGTGCGGCACTGGCCCGCGCCGTCATCATGTCCCCCGACGTGGTGATCGCGGACGAGCCGACCGGGAACATCGACTGGGAGATGTCGCAGCGCCTGCTCTCGCTGCTGGTCGAACTGAACAAGATGGGCAAAGCGGTGCTGGTCGCCACCCACGACATGAACCTGATCCGCGCTGCCAAGGCGCAGGTCTCGGCCCGCGTCTTGCGCCTGAAAGAGCGCAAATTGCAAGCTGCGGGGGCTGATCTGTGAAAGTTCCATTTCGCCGCCTGACGTCGATGCTTGTCGGCGACGCCGAAGCCGACCGGGCCGTCCCGCCGACCGGATTCACCGCCCGTTTGACGCTGTTCAGCGCCGGGGCAATGGCGTTTCTGGCGGTGTTCGCGCTGGCCTTGTCGCTGGCGACCGGGCGGTTGGCGGATCGTTGGGGGGCGGAACTGGCCCGCACCTCGACCCTGCGCATTTCCGCCCCAGCCGACCAGATGGCGGCGCAAACTGCCGCCGCTGTGCGCCTGTTGGATACGACGCCGGGGGTCGCGTCGGCCCGTGCGTTGACCTCTGACGAACAACGCGCCCTGCTGGAACCGTGGTTTGGCCCAGACCTGCCGATCGAAAGCCTGCCGATCCCACAACTGATCGAGATCGTCGAGGTCGGCGATGGCTATGACCCAACCGGCCTGCGCGCCCGTCTGCAGGCCGAGGTGCCGGGCGCGGTGTTGGACGATCACACGCGTTGGCGGGAACCGCTGATCGCGGCGGCGTCGCGTCTGCGCAGTCTGGGGTTCATTGCCATCGGCCTGATCGCGCTGGCAACGGCGGCGATGATCACACTGGCCGCGCAGGCTGCCTTGGCCGCCAACGCGGGCGTGATCCGGGTCATGCGCCTTGTCGGCGCACGTGACGTCTATATCGCGGGCGCTTTTGTGCGCCGGTTCACGATCCGCGCCTTTTCGGGGGCTGCGGTCGGCACCTTTGCCGGGATGCTGGCGATCCTGCTGCTGCCCAGCGCAGACACCGCGGGCGGGTTCCTCACGGGTCTGGGTTTTCAGGGCACCGGCTGGTTTGCCCCGCTGATCATTCCGCCATTGGCGGGCGTGGTCGCATTTGTCGCAACCCGCGCGGCGGCGCTGCGCACCCTGCGGGAGGGGTCATGAGTTACGCTATTCAATGGGTGCGGTCGTTGCTTTTCATCGGATCGATGTATCTGGCGATGCTGGTCATCGCGCTGATCTATCTGCCGTGGGCAATCGTGTCGCGCCGGGGGGCGATTGCGGCCTGCCATATGTATTGCCGCTGGGTGAGGTGGAGCGCGGCCTGGATGATCGGCCTGCGTACCGAAGTGCGCGGCACCCCCCCCACCGACGAGGTCATGATTGCCGCCAAGCATCAGTCATTCCTTGATATCCTCATGATCTACGGCGCGGTGCCGCGCGGCAAATTCATCATGAAGCGGATCCTGATCTATGCCCCGATCCTTGGCCAGTACGCCCTGCGCATCGGGTCGATCCCGGTCAATCGCGGCAAGCGCGGGCAGGCGATCAAAAAGATGGTGGCCGATGTGGCCGCCGGGCGGGCGCTGCCGGGGCAGCTGATCATCTACCCCCAGGGCACCCGGATCGCGCCGGGGGTCAAGGCGCCGTTCAAGATCGGGTCGGGGGTGCTGTATTCCGAATTGGGGCAGGACTGCGTGCCGGTTGCCTGCAACGTCGGCGTTTTCTGGCCCCGGCATGGCATTTACCGCAAACCGGGATTGGCCGTGGTCGAGTTTCTGCCGCGTATTCCCGCCGGATTGCCGGTTGATCAGTTCATGGCGCAGTTGCAGGCCTCGGTCGAAACCCGCTCCAACGCCCTGATGGCCGAGGCCGGGTTTCAGGTCGCGGATTAACCTTTGGGGTTGGCGGTATTCTTCGCCTTGGTCACCGCCGGGCGATCGAGAATCCAACCGACAGAGGCGGGGGTGATATTCCAGTCGTTTCAGCCCGTCACGTCCTTGGCCGACCCCGGATCAAAAAAACTTAGATTTCTGTGGATATGGCGTTATGACGGTACGCACTGCGCAGCCGGCATGAAAGCACGGCGCGTTTTTCTTATGTGGGGACGACAATGTTAAAAGAATTTCGCGACTTTATCGCCAAGGGCAATGTCATGGACCTTGCCGTCGGCATCATCATCGGGGTGGCGTTCACCGCCATCGTAACGTCACTGGTCGATGATCTGATCAACCCGTTCATCGGGCTGATCCTTGGCGGCGTCGATTTCACCAGCATGTACATCGTGCTGTCGGGTACCGTGGCCGAAGGCGCCAGTCTTGCCGCCGCCCGCGACAGCGGGGCCGCCGTGTTTGCCTACGGGTCGTTCGTCACTGCGATCATCAACTTTCTAATTGTCGCATGGGTGGTGTTCATGCTGGTCAAAGCGGTCAACCGGATGAAAGAGGCTGCCATTCGCAAAGACGAAGCCGCGCCAGCCGATGCCCCCACCGCCCCTAGCGAAGTCGAACTGCTGACCGAAATCCGCGACGCCCTGCGCCGCGCTTGATTTTCGTTCCCTTGTTGCGAAAGGCCCGCCAGCACGGCGGGCCTTTTTCGTTTCACAGCAGGGATGCAGTATCGACGACGTCGATCCCCAAGGCCGCGCCGACCGCCGCGTAGGTTAGCTGCCCGGCATGGACGTTCAGCCCGTTGGCCAGATGCTTGTCGGCCTTGCAGGCGGCTTTCCAGCCCTTGTTGGCCAGTGCGATCATGAACGGCATAGTCGCATTGCCCAAGGCCAGCGTCGAGGTCCGCGCCACCGCGCCGGGCATATTGGCGACGCAGTAGTGCATGATCCCATCGACATCATAAACCGGATCCTGATGCGTCGTCGCGCGCGAGGTTTCGAAACAGCCGCCCTGGTCGATGGCCACATCGACCAGCGCCGCGCCGGGTTTCAATTCCTTAAGCTGGACGCGCGAAATCAATTTCGGTGCCGCCGCGCCGGGGATCAGGACCGCGCCGATGATCAGATCGGCCTCGCGGGCGTAGTCCATCGTGTTGCCAGCACTGGCGTATGAATTCTTGAACGTCCCGCCGAACACGTCGTCAAGATAGCGCAGACGCGGGATCGACCGATCCAGCACGGTCACATCGGCCCCCATCCCGGCGGCGATCTTGGCCGCGTGGGTGCCGACGACACCGCCGCCCAGCACCAGCACGCGGGACGGGCCGACACCGGGAACGCCGCCCAGCAGCACGCCGCGTCCGCCGTTGGCCTTTTGCAGAGTCCATGCACCGACTTGCGGGGCCAGACGGCCCGCGACCTCGGACATCGGGGCGAGGAGCGGCAGGCCACCACGGTCGTCAGTGACGGTTTCATAGGCTATGCAGGTGGCACCGGACGCCAGCAGATCGCGGGTCTGGTCGGGGTCGGGGGCAAGGTGCAGGTAGGTGAACAGGATCTGCCCCTCGCGCAGCATCTTGCGTTCGCCCGCCTGGGGTTCCTTGACCTTGACGATCATGTCGGCGGCTTTGAAGATCTCGGCGGCGGTCTTGGCAATTTTCGCCCCGGCGGCGATGTAGTCCGCATCGGTAAACCCGGCCCCGGTGCCAGCGTTGGTTTCTATCGTCACGGTATGGCCATGCACCACGGTCTCGTGGGCGGCATTGGGGGTCATCCCGACGCGGTATTCCTGCGGTTTGATCTCTTTCGGGCAACCGATATGCATGTGCTTTTCCCTGATGCTGTTTGGCGCAGCATCGGCTTGTCGGGGCGCAATGTCTTGCGGAATTCTGCGGAATATGGTCGGCTTGTTGAAAGAAATCTGCGCAAAACAGGCGCGATATCGAAGGAACCTGCGCCAAATGGAGATCGACCATATCGACCGCCGAATCCTTGAAGCGTTGCAAAGGGACGGGCGGATGTCGAACGCCGATCTGGCGGATCAGGTGAACCTGTCTGCCTCGGCCTGTCACCGGCGGGTGCAAAGGCTGGAAAAAGACGGGGTAATCGCCGGATATGTCGCCCTGCTGGACCCGCGCAAGATGGGGCGGCGCACGACGGTTTTCGTCGAAATCACCCTTAGCGGGCAGGCTGACGAGGTGCTGGATGCCTTTGAACGGGCGGTGGCGCGGGTGCCTGACGTGCTGGAATGTCACCTGATGGCGGGGTCGGCGGATTACCTGCTCAAGGTCGTGGCAGCCGATACCGACGATTTCGCGCAGATCCATCGCCGCTACTTGGCGGCCTTGCCGGGGGTGCAGACGATGCAGTCGTCCTTCGCCCTGCGGACCGTGCGTCAGACCACCGCGCTGCCGCTGTAACAGTCAATCGGGCCTTGCCAGCGGGCGATCCTCTGTCATGGTGCCGACAGTTTCAGATTTGGACATTTGCATGTCGCCCCGCCGCATATCGTTGATCCTGATTATCCTGCTTTTCGGCGGAGTTGCAGGATATTGGGAGCTGCGGCCCAGCCCGATCGACCGGCGCGATCCGATCGTCGGGTCCGATGTGTCGGCGGTGCGGGTTTTGCCCTTTGCGACGCCGTTTGATCTTGACCGGCTGCCCCCCGGATGGACCCACCGCAAGTTCTGGTTCACCAAACCGATGCAACTGTCCTTTGTCACCTTCGAGGGCAAGGGCGCGCTACGCTGCCAGACTGACAATAGCGGGTCGCGGCTGCTGCGCGCCACCGACATCGCGATTGCCGATTACCCGCTGATGACCTGGGACTGGTTTGTCGAGCGCCCGGTGTCGGGCGAGGTGGACGAGGCGACGCCCGCAGGCGACGATCATCCGGCCCGCCTGTACCTTGAATTCACCGACACTGCCGGCAGCACTTATGCTGCCGAAGTCATCTGGTCGAATGCCCGTTTCGCCCCCGGCGATTACAAGGTGATCGGCGGGTTCCAGCATCTTGTGGTTGACGGTCTGGCCGCCAATTCCGGCAAGTGGCGCGCCGAAAAGGTCGATCTCGAGGCGCTTTATGCCTATGTCAGCGGGCGCAGCGATGCCGGTCGGCTGATCACGGTGGGGCTGTTTTGCGACACTGACAACACCGGCGGGTCGAGCATTGCCTACACCGGCGACGTGACGGTGCAGCGGCCGCCGTCCTGACGCAAAAACAAACCCCCGCAGCGTGACGCATACGGGGGTCGTTTTTTCCGGTCGTTTCAGTCGAAAGCGGCTTACAAAAGCCCCTCGCGCTGCAACTTTTTCCGCGCCAGCTTGCGCTGACGACGGATCGCTTCGGCCTTTTCACGGGCCTTGCGCACCGACGGCTTTTCGAAATGTTGCTTGAGCTTCATTTCACGAAAAACGCCTTCGCGCTGCAGCTTTTTCTTCAGGGCCCGAAGAGCCTGATCGACGTTGTTGTCACGAACACTAACCTGCATGTGGTTTTCACCACCTCTCTAAGTTGGATTTGCAATAATTGCAGGAACGCGCCGTATAGCAAAGCGCCGATCCCTTGTCTAGTATGGGTGTCAAAGGAGACCTGCCATGTCAGACGATCCCAAGTCATTGTTATTGGAAGCAATTCTACCTCATGTCGTGTTCGAGGGGTGGTCTGAATCGGCGTTCAGGGACGCCATCACCGACTCGGGCGTGTCGCCGCAGGCTGCCCGCGCCGCCTGTCCGCGCGGGGCAATCGATCTGGCTGTGGCCTATCACCGCAGGGGCGATGCGCAGATGCTGGCAAAGTGGCAGGCCGAACCGCCGACCGGCCTGCGCTACAGCGAAAAGGTGGCTCATCTGGTCTGGTTGCGATTGGCCGGGGCCGACAAGGACATCGTGCGCCGGGGCAGCGCCCTGTTCGCCTTGCCGCATCTGGCGCCACAGGGGGCTGCGCTGATCTGGGGCACCGCCGATGCGATCTGGGACGCCTTGGGCGATACCTCGGACGATCTGAACTGGTATTCCAAACGCGCGATCCTGTCGGGCGTCTATGGGTCGGTCGTGCTGTTCTGGCTGGGCGATGCCAGCGCCGACGGGTCTGCCACCCGCGATTTCATCGACCGCCGCATCGCCGATGTGATGCAGGTCGAAAAGGTCAAGGCGCGGGTCGCAGCCAGCCCGCTGTTCCGCCCTTTTTCCGGGGTCGCCACACGGTTTGCCGCGGCCTTCAAACCGCCGCGCAGGGCGATGCCTCCCGACCTGCCCGGCCATTGGACACCGCAATGATGCGCGCCGTCGAGATCGCCAAACCGGGCGGGCCCGAAGTTCTGACCGTGGTTGAACGCCCGGTGCCGGTGCCGGGTCACGGACAGGTGCAGATCAAGGTGGCCTATGCCGGGGTCAACCGCCCCGACGCGCTGCAACGCGCGGGCAAGTATGCGCCGCCGCCCGGTGCCAGCGATTTGCCGGGGCTCGAGGCGTCGGGAGTCGTATCGGCGATCGGGCCGGGGGTGGATGATTTGAGGGTCGGCGATCAGGTCTGCGCCCTGCTGCCCGGCGGCGGCTATGCCGAATATGTCGTGACACCGGCGGCGCATTGTCTGCCGGTGCCGGACGGTATGTCCCTGAAACAGGCCGCCTGCCTGCCCGAGACGTTTTTCACCGTCTGGACCAACGTGTTCATGCGCGGCAGATTGCAGGGCGGCGAGCGGTTTTTGGTTCACGGCGGATCGTCCGGCATTGGCACGACGGCAATCCAGCTGGCGGCGGCGTTCGGGGCGCGGGTGTTCACCACCGCCGGATCTGATGACAAATGCGCCGCCTGTCTGGCCTTGGGGGCGGAACAGGCGATCAACTACCGCGACGCCGATTTTGTCGAGGCGATGAAGGCTGTCGGCGGGGTCAACCTGATCCTCGATATGGTCGGCGGCCCTTATATTTCGCGCAACCTGACGGCGTTGGCCGATGACGGTCGACTGGTGCAGATCGGGTTTCAGCAAAGCCCCAAGGTCGAGATCAATCTGGCCCAACTGATGACGCGGCGGCTGACCTTTACCGGCTCCACCCTGCGCCCGCAGTCCGATCTGGCCAAGGCGCGGATTGCTGATGACCTGCGCGAAAAGGTCTGGCCGCTGCTGTCGGCGGGCCGCGTCGCGCCGGTGATGGACAGCGAATTTGATCTGGCCGATGCGGCGGGCGCACATGCGCGGATGGAAACCAGCGATCACATCGGCAAGATCGTGTTGCGGGTCGAAGGCTGAGGTCAAAGGCGCTGGAGCGGCATGAGGCTTTCGATTCCGTTGAAACCAGAACCGCGTTAGCGGACTGGATCGAAGATCGCGCTGTCCAGTGTGCAGTCGCGCACCACGTCGGCGCCGCAGTCGCGAAACGCCAAATCCTTGGTCAGGCAGATCCGGGTTTCATGAATATAGCCGCGCTGGCAGGTGATCGTCACCGCGTCGGCGTCAAGGCCGGGGTTCTTGTCGGTAAAAGCTTCCTCGATCAGTGACGCGGGCAGGGTGACTTGGCTGGTCAACCGCCGGAACGCCTGCGGTATTGCCACCATTTCATAGGCCTGCCGGGCCAGCGCGAAATAGGCGTCCGGGGCCAGTCCCGAACAGGTGCCGTGCTTGTCCCACTGATACCAGGCCAGTCCCGATGTGCCCATGATATCGGCCATCGCGGTGGTCTGGGCGCGGCTGGGCGGCGCAAAGGTGGTGCGGCAATAGGTCGGATAACCGTTTTCATATTGCGGCCAAAGACCGTGCATGACCCAGCCGAAATCCTGCGACGGATCGCACTGCGGTGACTCCCGCGCGTCGCCCTCCATAGCGCACCAGTTGGGCGACCATGACAGCGACAGAACGTAGTAATCGAATGCGCCTGCCACCCCTTCGGCGCGGGCGTTCGGGGCGAACGGCATCCACGCAAGGGCCGCTGCAAGAATTTGGCGCAACATTTGATCTTTTCTCTTTTGGTCATGCCGACTATATACGGCTCAAGTTCCCCGACAATGTGAACCCGGCCCATGTGGGTCTGCCCCCTCAAGGGCGCGGGGAAGGTCTGTTTGAAGGAGAGATGACATGTCCGTACTACCCATCATGGCTAAGGCCACCGCCGTCTGGCTGGTCGACAACACGACGCTCACGTTTCATCAGGTCGCTGAATTCTGCGGCATGCACGACCTCGAGGTGCAGGGCATTGCCGATGGCGATGTGGCCGCGGGCGTCAAGGGCTTCGATCCCATCGCCAACAACCAGTTGACCCAGGACGAGATCACGGCGGCTGAAAAGAACCCGATGCACAAGCTGCAACTGAAATACAACGCCGCCGCCTTGGGCGAGGAAAAGCGGCGCGGGCCGCGTTATACGCCGCTGTCCAAACGGCAGGACCGTCCGGCGTCGATCCTGTGGCTGGTCAAGTTTCACCCCGAATTATCCGACGCGCAGATTTCCAAACTGGTCGGCACCACCAAGCCGACGATTCAGGCGATCCGCGAAAGGTCGCACTGGAACATCAACAACATCGACCCGATTGACCCGGTGGCGCTGGGACTGTGCAAACAGACCGAACTGGACGCCGCAGTGCAAAAGGCCAACGCCAAAAAGGCCAAAGAGGGCGGCGTGATGACCGATGACGAGCGGCGCAAGCTGGTCAGCACCGAACAAAGCCTCGGGATGGCGCCGGAACCCAAGATGCCGTCGTCGATGTCCGGGCTCGAGACGTTCAGCCTGTCCGACAACAGCGACGATCCGCGCGACAAGGATGACGGCAAGACGCCGGATGCCGACAGTTTCTTCAATCTGCCCGATGATGATGAAGACGACGATGACGAGGATCCGCGCGGTTGAAATTCATCGTCGCGTCATGGCGGGCGATCGACACATTTCCGCCGCATTTCCTGCCTAGCTCCTTTCCTCGAGGTTGAAAGGGTGAGAAAAGCCCAAGAGTTATATGCGGAGCAGGCTATGACATTAGGCAGTTGTCCAATTGAGGATGTTGTCCAGACGAACCCGCTTGAAGCCAGAGTTGTGCGTCGTGCGATCAAACGTGAGACCATCCGCGGTGACTGGGACGATCTCTTCGGCGATGCACCGCCCGACAGTTTGCTTGCGCCCTACCAGCTCTGCGGCGAGGGGATCGCGCGCAACGCGATGCTTATGAAGAAATACGCCGACCGGGAGGCTAACATCCGACGCGCGTGGAACCGGACGCAACGCTACATGCCTGAGCTGATGCGATCTGGCGCGCCGCCGCTTGATGTGCTTGAACTTTCCACAACTCATGGCGCGATGCTCGAGGTGGCACGGCATTTCGGGCACCGGGTCATGGGTTGCGACTATGCCAACATGGTGATGCCGCGACAGGGGCAGGAAGTGACAACGCTACGCCCCCTCAACGCGACGCTCACCCGTGACCTGGACGACACCGGGTTGCCGATCATCGAGGGTGCGCAGCAGGACTGGCCATATCGCTATATCTGCGAATCGATCGACCTGCCGATTTCTATTTTCGACTGCGGCATCATGCCATACCCTTTCGCGGACAAATCATATGACGTGACGATGTGCTCTCAGGCAATCGAACATTATTGCCACCCGGACGACTGGATGGTCGTGGTCGATGAGATGTGCCGGATCACGCGGCATTCGATCCTGTTGTTGCTCAATACTCGGCACAAGAAATTCGACCGCAACGAAGGCTACGCCAAGAGTTACGATGCGTTTCGGCTAGCCATGCGATCCTACGACGCGAACGGATTTCGCAATGTTGCAGTCCACATGCACTGGGGAAAGGCAGTCGGCTTCAAACTGATTGCAGTCTAGGTCACCGACACATAAGTCCACAACCAGATACGGATTGAGGCGAGCTGGACGGAGGTGAGGTCGTTGTCGTCGCGTTTGTCGTATCGGGTAGCCACTGCGCGGAAGCGCTTGAGTTTGTTGAAGAACCGCTCGACGGCGTTGCGCGCTTTGTAAAGGTTTCTGTCGAAGGGGAACAGGCGCACCCCATTCGGCATCAGCCGGATGTTGGCGAACGCCCCTCGCGCGGTCAGCGTTTCGTGCGGGGCGTCGCTGTCATAGGCGCGGTCGGCGAACACGGTCTGACCGGCGCGGACCGTTCCGAACATGTCCGCCGCCAAGCGCCCGTCTTGGGCCTGGCCCGGGGTCAGTTTCAGCCGGATCGGACGGCCCAATGCATCAACCAGCGCATGGATTTTCGTCGTCAACCCCGCCGCGCGGGCGACCCATGTCCCACTCGGAAGATGATTGCTTGCAATTGTCGGGAGGGCAACCGGATCGCCCCCCTTTTTCGGGCCCCCTCCCGGCGAAAGTATGCTTTCGCCTGCCGGGCAATGATTGGCCCCGTGTTGATGAACCCGGACCGAGGAACTGTCGATCATTTGGATATCGACGTCGTAAGTTACTCACACTGCTTCCAGAGTACGCGCCAAATGCCCCGCCCTGCGCCACCGGTTGAAGCGGTTCACACAGGTCGTAGGCGGCCCGTTTGCCGCGAGATTGTCATGCGCCCCTTGTCCTGTCGGCCGG
Source organism: Rhodobacterales bacterium (assembly GCA_038323615.1). Lineage (GTDB taxonomy): Bacteria > Pseudomonadota > Alphaproteobacteria > Rhodobacterales > Rhodobacteraceae > JBBKXP01. Next base: position 43,260 of record JBBQHC010000004.1, read on the forward strand.
TCTAAACGACTAAATTGGTCGCCGCGCGTGGTGGCTTGAAAACGGGATGAAATCGCCACCGGGCGTCGACAGCGGCGGGCGCGGAGAGACGCCACGCCCCGAGATCATGCCGTTTTCGGCGCAGAGCCGCAGAACCGACCAATAGCCATCCTTGACGGCGGTCTCAAAGATGTCGGGGTGCATATCGGCGGCGCTGATAAAGGGCAGAAACATCTGGTCGTCGATGATGTCTTTGATCAGCCGGGTGGCGATCAGGTCGATGTCGGTCTGGGCGGCCAGTTTGTCGAGTTGCACCAGAAACAGCTTGCCGCGCAGCCTTGACAGGCTGGGCAGCAGCAGCAGCCGCTGGAACACCTGACCGGTCAGCCGGGTGGTGCCGGAAATCAGGATGTTCGGACCGGGTTGCGACCCACCGACGCAAAACCCCACATGGGATTCGCCGCCGTTCAGCGACAATTCGACGATATAGGGCCGCAGCCCGTCGGGCGCGGGCAGATAGGTCGGGCGATGGAAATCTTTCTGTGCCATGGGCCGTGTATGGCGGGAAAATTAAAACGAGCAAAACGAATAATAATCGCAGTTAAGACGATATATGGCTATGTATCTACGCCATTGCCGCCGATCGTCAGCGTCTCGATTTCATGATCTTCGTTGATGTCGCGCAACTGATCCAGAACGTCGGCCTGACCGGCATCAAGGTCATTGGCCACCAGAAGCAGGCAACGGGCCGCTTTGGCGGCCAGATCGGGGTCGATGTCATCGCGCCAGACCGACCAGATCGGAAACGGAAAGACCGGCGCGTCGGGCACCAGAAACAACTGCCCCTGATCGATCAGCCGCCCGACAAAACGGGCCGGCAGATAGGCTGCCATCTTGCGCAACAGGATGTAATCGCCCGCCATCGACCCGATCGAGAGAGTCAGGCCGGGGCTGGTCAGACCGGGCAGGTGAATGGTGTGCGCCTGGGCAAATTCGGGCCCCCAATCGACGAACACATAGCGCCCGGTCAGGCTGTCCAGCGTCTGGTCGGGCAGGGCCGCGACCAGCACCAGTTCATCCTCCATCACCGGCTTTATGGTCAAACCGGGCCGCAGCTGCGGGGTATAGAGCAGGGCAACGTGTACCGTCCCTTCCTGCAACAGCCGGGTGATGCGTTCGGGCTGACCGACCTCGCCGCGCAGGCTCAGATCAGGCATTTCAGCCCGCATCGCGTCGATCCAGCGATAGCCAAGCCGCGGCCAAAGGGCATATTGGGCGCCGATGTTCAGATAGCGGGTGAAACCTTCGGGCAGGCCGATCTGCTGGCCGGATTCCTGCCAGATCCGGATCAGACGCAGGGCATAGGGTTCAAAGGCCTGCCCCGCCGGAGTCATCTCGGCACCGGACTTCGACCGTTCGAACAGGGTCTGGCCCAGATCGGTTTCCAGCCGCTTGATCCGCAGGCTGACGGCGGATTGCGTCACGAACAGCCGATCGGCGGCGGCGACGAACGATCCGGTATTGGCGACCTCGAGAAACGTGCGCAGCAAGGCGAGGTCCATCGCCTAAAGCGCCCTGCGGGCCTTGAGCGCGGCGCTGATCGTGCCGTCGTCAAGGTAATCAAGCTCACCGCCCACAGGCACGCCTTGGGCCAGGGTGGTGACGGTGACGCCATGCAACTGGTCGGCGATATAATGCGCCGTGGTTTGGCCATCGATCGTCGCCCCCAGCGCCAGAATGATCTCGGTGACGTGTTCCGCCGCGATCCGGTCGATCAGTTGCGGAATTCGCAGCTCGTCGGGGCCGACGGCGTCCAGCGCCGACAGGGTGCCGCCAAGGACGTGATAGCGGCCCTTGAACACCTGCGACCGTTCCATCGCCCAAAGGTCGGCAACGTCTTCGACCACGCAAATCTCGCCGGTGGCGCGTTTGTCGCTCGTGCAGATGTCGCAGATATCGGTCGTGCCGATGTTGCCGCAGTTCAGACATTCACGCGCCGTGGTGCCGACCCGGTGCAGGGCTTCGGCCAGCGGCATCAGGTGCAGTTTGCGTTTCTTGATCAGGTGCAGCACGGCGCGGCGGGCCGAGCGGGGGCCAAGACCGGGGAGCTTTCCGAGCAGGTCAATCAGCGTTTCGATGTCCTTGGTGCCGTCGGTCATGCCTTTCGGCACCGGCGTGCGGGGCAGGCGGCGCCATTATCGCTCGAAAGAAGCATCGTCAGAACGGCAGTTTCATGTCGGCGGGCAGGCCCATGCCTTCGGTCAGTTTCGACATTTCGGCCTGAGCGCGGTCGCTGGCCTTGCCCTGGGCGTCCTTGATCGCGGCCAGGATCAGGTCTTCGACGACTTCCTTGTCAGAGCCGTTAAAGATCGACGGGTCGATGTCGAGCGTTTTCAGCTCGCCCTTGGCGGTCGCTGTCGCCTTGACCAGCCCGGCACCGGACTGCCCTTCGACGATAATGTTGTGCATGTCTTCTTGCAGTTGGGCCATTTTGCCCTGCATTTCCTGCGCCGTTTTCATCATCTTGGCCATATCGCCGAGACCGCCGAGACCTTTGAGCATGTCATGTTCTCCTGTTTGATGGTGATCAGATACGGGCGCGGGGCGCTGCGAACAAGGGTCAGGCGTCGTCAAAGGGATCCCATTCTTCTTCGACTTCGGGCAGCGCCTCGGCTTCGGCCTTGTGGGTCAGGGCGGCGGCGCTGCGGATCGCGACGATTTTCGATTTCGGGAATGTAGTCAGCACCGCCTGCACCAATGGATGTTCGCGGGCGGCGTCGTGTTCGGCGACGCGCTGCGCGTTTTCAACCTCGTAGAGTGTCTTGCCGCCGCCATCGCTGACCACAGAAATCGCCCAACGGTTGCCGGTCCAGGCTTGCAGACGTGACCCCAGCCGCTGGGCAATGTCCGGGGCGGCGTCGTCGGTCAGTTCGACCTCGATGCGTCCGGGTTGATATTTCGCCAGCCGCAGCGAGCGTTCGACATCATAAAGCAGCTTGCCGTCGCGGTGGGCGCGGATCAGTTCGACGACATCCTCGAACCGCGCAAACCGGGCCAGCGCGTCGACGGCCAGTTCGCTGACGGGCTGCGCGCCGCCAGACACCGGGGCAGCATAAGAGGTCGTGCCGCCGGTCTGTTGTGCGGGCCGGATGCCGCCGCCGGTCGGCGCGGGGGGTGCCGCCGATTGCAGTTTACGGATCAGATCGTCGGGGGTCGGCAGGTCGGCGACATGGGTCAGCCGGATCACCGCCATTTCGGCGGCCATCATCGCGTTCGGGGCAATCGCCACTTCCTCGAGCGATTTCAGCAGCATCTGCCACATCCGCGTCAGCACCCGCATCGGCAGGTCGGCGGCCATCCGTTGCCCGCGCGCACGTTCATCGGGGCTGATCGTGGGGTCTTCGCCGGCGTCGGGCGTGATCTTGATGACGCTGATCCAGTGGGTGATTTCGGCAAGGTCACGCAGCACCGCCAGCGGGTCGGCGCCATCGGCGTATTGTGCGGAAAGTTCGGTCAGCGCCGCTGCGGCCTGCCCGCGCAGGATCATGTCGAACAGGTCGAGAACACGGCCCCGGTCAGCCAGCCCCAGCATCGCACGGACCTGATCGGCCGATGTTTCGCCTGCGCCGTGACTGATCGCCTGATCCAGCAGCGACGTGGCATCACGCGCCGACCCTTCGGCGGCACGGGTGATCAGCGCCAGCGCGTCGTCGCTGATCTGGGCGCCTTCAGACGCCGCGATCCTTTGCAGCAGGGCGATCATCACCTCGGGTTCGATGCGGCGCAGGTCGAACCGCTGGCAACGCGACAGCACCGTCACCGGCACCTTGCGGATTTCGGTCGTCGCAAAGATGAATTTGACGTGGGCGGGCGGTTCTTCGAGGGTTTTCAGCAGGGCGTTGTACGCCCCGGTGGACAGCATATGCACTTCGTCGATGATATAGACCTTATAGCGCGCACTGGCCGCCCGGTAATGCACCGAATCGATGATTTCGCGGATATTCGCGACGCCGGTGTTGCTGGCCGCGTCCATTTCCATCACATCGACGTGCCGGCCTTCCATGATCGCCACACAGTGTTCGCAAACCCCGCAGGGGTCGGTTGTCGGCCCGCCCTGACCGTCTGGCCCGATACAGTTCATCCCCTTGGCGATGATCCGCGCCGTCGTCGTCTTGCCGGTGCCCCTGATCCCCGTCATCATGAAGGCCTGCGCGATCCGGTCGGCGGCAAAGGCGTTTTTCAGGGTGCGCACCATCGCATCCTGCCCGACCAGATCGGCGAATGTTTCGGGCCGGTATTTGCGGGCAAGAACCTGATAGGCGGAGGCGGTTTCGGTCATGATGTCCTTCGGGTCGGTCTGGCGCATAAGGTAAGCATGGTGGCGGCCAAGGTCCACCACAGAAGGGCGGCGCGGGTGACAGAGTTTGCGATTTACAGATTGGCGGCGGGCGGCGGGACGCTGGCGCTGTCGCCGATGCCGGGGCGGACCGGCGCCTATGCGGCGGATCGGGCGCGGTTGCTGGCGTGGGGTCCGGCGCTGGTTATCAGCATGACGCCGCTGGCCGAATTGGCCCGCAACGGCGCGGCGGGGTTGCCCGACGATCTGGCGGCGGCAGGAACCCGGTGGCGGCACCTGCCGGTGGCGGACTTTGGTGCGCCCGGTCGCGACGTGCAGGCGGCATGGCCGGCAGTGCAGGTTCTGGTGCTTGAAATTCTGGCACAGGGCAACCGGGTGTTGGTGCATTGCCACGGCGGCTGCGGAAGGTCGGGAATGGCCGTGCTGCGTCTGATGATCGCAGCGGGTGAAGCGCCCGGCGCCGCTTTGACACGGCTGCGGCTGGTCCGGCCCTGTGCCGTGGAAACCGAGGCGCAGTTGGATTGGGCGAAAGGCATAAGTCAGTCCGGGCTGACCGCGAATTTCCGTTGATCGGAGCCAAAGGTCGTATAAGCTGGCCACAGGTTTCCGGACGCAAAGCAAATGAAACCGCGCATTGAACATGGCCTTTCCGTATATCTTGACCTGATCCGGGTTACTTCCGCTTTAATCGTGATGGTGGCACATGCGCAGGTGTCGGGCCTGATTCCGGTCGTTCCCGGCTCTCTTGAACTTGCACCGGCTGCGGTCATTGTCTTTTTCGCCTTGTCCGGCTTTATCATTGAATCAACGACCGATCCCGATGCTGGCTTGCGGCAGTATGCGATAAACCGCGCCGCCCGGATTTATTCGGTTGTCCTCCCGGCGCTGCTGGTCAGCTATCTGTTGGCCGGAGGCTTTGCGTGGTATTCAGGGCCGTCAGAATGGCGCGCATTTGTCCTGGAATGGGGCCAATGGTGGCGCATTCCGGTTGTCGTTCTGTTTCAAGCCGAGGATTGGTTTCAGGCGGTCGAAGTGCCGTCGGACGGCCCGTTCTGGTCACTGAACTACGAAGTATTCTATTACATACTTTATGGCGCAATTGCTTTCCTGAAAGGGCGTCAGCGCGCGCTTGCCGTCGTCGTAATCGCACTTGTCGGCGGGCCAAAGATCGCTTTGCTGCTGCCCTGTTGGTGGATCGGCGTCGAACTCGCCCGTCGCCCTGACTTGAAATATCCGACCAGACGCATTGCCTGGATTGCACTTTTTGCGTCGCCAACCGTGCTAGTTGCATTTATCATGGCGACCATCCCCGGTCGTGTTGTGTATTACGTCAAACAGGTTATTCCGGACATATTCGCTCTGGACCATTCGGTGCAGTTTATCACCGATTACATTGTGGGAATCTTTGTCATAGCTGGATTCGTGGCAGCACGACAGCTTCGGTTTTCGCCGGACTCGTTCCTGGTCCGGGGCGGCAAGCCGGTCGCGTGGTTGGCCGGTTTCACTTTCTCGATTTACCTGCTTCATCGGCCTTTCCAACACTTGCTGGCGCAATTCTACCAGTTTTCCGCCGGCGATGCGCCCCGGGCCATCGAGTTACAGACGGTCATTTTGGCGATCATCATATTGATCGGCACTTTCACCGAACGGCGTAACCGTGAATGGCGCCGAGCGTTTGGTCGCCTCATGCGGCGCAGACGGGAATTGGAAAATCAGGGATGAGCGGCGCTGACCGCATCCGAAGCCGTTCTTTCTGCGCCGCTAGTGACATAGCCGTCGGCAACAGCCAGCCCCCTCAAGTCAGGCCGCAAGCCCCTTGGACCCGAGCCCCAGATATTTCTGCCGCCGGTCGGCACGCAGGTCTTTGCCGGATTTGCCGCTCAGATCCTGCAACATGCTGGTGATCGCCTCGCGCACCGCCTGAAAGGTGGCCGCCGGGTCGCGGTGGGCGCCGCCGACGGGTTCCTTGATGATCAGGTCGCAAACCCCCAGTTCGCGCAGGTTCGGGGCGGTCAGGCGCAAGGCCTCGGCGGCTTCGCGCATCTTTTCGGCGTCTTTCCACAGGATCGACGCGCAGCCTTCGGGGCTGATGACGGAATAGACCGCATGTTCCAGCATCGCGACCCGGTTGGCGGTGGCGAATGCGACTGCCCCGCCCGAACCGCCCTCGCCGATGATCAGGCTGATCAAGGGCACCTTGATCGCCAGACACATTTCGGTGGACCGCGCGATCGCCTCGGACTGGCCACGTTCTTCGGCGCCCTTGCCGGGATAGGCGCCGGGGGTATCGACAAGGGTGATGACCGGCAGGCCGAAACGGTCGGCAAGGTCCATCAGGCGGATCGCCTTGCGGTAGCCTTCGGGCCGGGCCATGCCGAAATTATGTTCGATGCGCGATTTGGTATCGTTGCCCTTTTCATGGCCGATGACCATGACCGGTAGGCCGTCGAACCGGGCCAGACCGCCCATGATGGCGTGGTCGTCGGCAAAGTTCCGATCCCCGGCCAACGGGGTGTATTCGGTGAACAGGGCGTCGATGTAATCCTTGCAGTGGGGCCGGTCGGGGTGGCGGGCAACCTGACATTTGCGCCACGGCGACAGGTCGGCATAAAGCGCCTTGATCATGTCTGCGGCTTTCTTGTCCAGCGCCTTGGCCTCTTTTTCGACATCCATGTTGGAATTGCCGCGCGCCATCGCCCGCAGTTCCTCGGCCTTGCCTTCGATTTCGGCCAGCGGTTTTTCGAATTCAAGGTAGTTGGTCATGGATGCCTCCTGCTCGCAGCGCCGATATAAGGCCGGGTCGGGGGACAATGCAACGCAGGGCAGCGCATCCGCGCGATTGCATTGCCGCAAAGGTGGGGTATTCTGACCCCAGCACCAAGTTTTCAACGAGGATTTCAGATGCGGGTTCTGTCAGCGACGATTGCGGTTTTTCTGTTGGCTGCGGGGGCCGCGATGGCCCAGTCGGTCCCGTTTGGCGATGATTCAAGCGAATGGTCCAATGACGGCGAATGTGACGATCCGCGCTTTGTCGGGGCGGGGATGACCACGACGGTGCTGCTGGACGAAGATATCAAACACGACGCCAGCGACTGCCGCGCCGCATTCGAGGCGGGCACGATCACGCTGGCCAATAGCGCCCCGGCCCCGGTGGCTGCGCCGGTCGGCCCCGGCATGATCGTTGACGGGATCGCCTTTGGCAGCGACGCGGGGGAATACCCCAATGACGGCGAATGCGATGATCGACGGTTCTTTGGGTCCGGCATGGCGAATGGCCTGAGCTGGACCAATGTCGGAATGGACGCCACCGATTGCAGCGCCCTGTATCAGTCGGGCCAGATCAAACGCTGGGAAATGGGCGCGTCGCTGGCCGCGACCCAATGCAGTGCGGTGGCCTTTGGCGACGACAGCGGCCCCTATCCCAATGACAGCGAATGCGACGATCTGCGGTTCGAAGGTCCGGCTGTCGCGCTAAGCCTCAACCCCGACAACATCGGCAAGGACGCCAGTGATTGCAGCCGCCAATGCACGTTCGGCACATTGGGCATGCGCGACTATTAGGCGGCCAAAGTGGCGCCGCGAACGGGACCGCCCTTGACGGGCCGAAACGACTGGCCCAAGACCGCGCTGCGCCCCGCAATTGGGGTTCGGAGGATCACAATATGCGCACCGTCTATCTGAACGGCGACTATCTGCCCGAGGCCGAGGCCAAGATCAGCATTTTCGACCGTGGGTTCCTGATGGCCGACGGCGTTTACGAGGTAACAAGCGTTCTGGGCGCCAAGCTGATCGATTTCGACGGCCATGCGGCACGGCTGGCACGGTCGCTGTCCGAACTTGATATGGCCAGTCCGATCGGCACCGAGGATTTGCTGGCGGTGCATCGCGAACTGGTCCAGCGAAACGATATCACCGACGGCATGATCTATCTCCAGATCACCCGTGGGTCGCCGGGGGATCGCGATTTCGCCTTTCCCGATCCCGCCACGACCCCGTCGACCATCGTGCTGTTCACCCAAAACAAGCCGGGGATGGCCGACAGTCCGTTGGCGAAAAAGGGGATGACCGTCATCACGATCGACGATGCCCGCTGGGGCAGGCGCGACATCAAGACGGTGCAGCTGCTTTATCCGTCGATGGGCAAGATGATGGCCAAAAAGGCCGGTGCCGATGATGCCTGGATGGTCGAGGACGGCCATGTCACCGAAGGCACGTCCAACAACGCCTATATCGTCAAGGGCGGCACGATCATCACCCGGCATCTGGGCCATGAAATCCTGCACGGCATCACCCGGGCCGCTGTCCTGCGGTTCGCCGCCGAGGCGCAGATGCAGGTCGAAGAACGCCCGTTTACCGTCGCCGAGGCGCAGGCGGCGGACGAGGCGTTCATCACCTCGGCCAGCATGTTCGTGATGCCGGTGGTGCAGATCGACGCGGCCCCGGTCGGGTCGGGCAAAGTAGGTCCGGTGGCGTCGCGGTTGCGCGAGATCTACCTTGAGGAAAGCCGCAAGGCGGCGATCTGAACCTCGGGTAACTTAATCCTGCGCCTGCCAGAGTCCCGGAAAGGTGCGCACGATTCCATAGTCGTCGACCACGAATTCGCCCGCATAGTCGTAGTCGGGCGCGGTGTAGTCGTAGGTCAGTTCGCCGGTCCGCCGATAGGTCTGGCGCAAAGGCTTCAGCCCCCAATCTGACGGGTCGAGCCATGCGGTGGTGATTTCTGCCGCGTCGCCAATCGCCAGATCAAGGCGGCGGATGACCAGTGTCTTGGTCGCCGGAGTGAGGCCAAGGTCGATGTCGCGGACGGTGGGGCCGATATCGGTCGCCACGTCGTTCAGCGTCCAGATCCTTTCGGGGGTGCGTTCAATGACGTGCATCTGGTCGGCGATGTCGATCCGCGCCCGCTGGGTCGCACCGGATTCGTGGGCCCGGATGCGATAGTGCATGTCTTCTTCGCCCTCTGCCATCAATGACCCTTCGATCAGCAGGTCGCCTCCGGTTTCGGCAAACCGGCAGGCATTGTTGCCGGGCCGGTCCAACCGCACCCAAAGAACCGCGCGGGCCCCGGCGATCATCGCTTGGCCCCCAGGTTGGCGGCAAAGGCCTCGCGGAATGCGACCTGTTTGGCCGGGTCCGCATCGGTCTGGTGCTGGGCCTGCCAGTCGGCGAACGGCATCCCGTAGAACGCTTCGCGTCCCTCGTCCTTGGTCATCGCGATCCCCCGCGCCTCGGCGGCTTCCTGATACCAGCGCGACAGGCAGTTGCGGCAGAATCCGGCGAGGGTCATCAGGTCGATGTTCTGCACATCGGGGCGGTTTTCGATCAGGTGGTCGCGCAGGGCGCGAAATGCGGCGGCCTCAAGTTCAATGCGGGTCTGGTCATCCATGTGGTGTCCTTTCACAGGCCGGATTCGGCCAAGACTTCGGTCAGGATCGGGGCCAGTCGTGCGGCCCAATAAGTCTGTCCGTCGGCGTCAGCGATCAGGTCATTGCGCAACTCGATCAGAACATTCGGCCGCCCGGCTTGCAAGGCGTGCCGGTCGATGGCGTCGCCCGGCAGGTGGCCACTATAGGGCTGGTTGTCGCCGACGCATAGGTCCGACTCGCGCCCCAGCCGGGCGATCAGGGGCAGGGCAAGACGTTCGTCAAGATGGCTGTAAAGGATACCCACCTGCCAGGGACGAACAGGCCGTCCGCGCAGTTGCGGGGTAAACGAATGGACGGCGCAGATCACCCGGCCAGTGCGGGCGGCAAGATTGCCATAGGCGGCGTGGTAGGGGTCATAAAGCGCCGCCTTGCGCCGTGCCAGCTCGTCCGGCCCGGCATGTCGGTTGCCGGGGATGATCGTGCCGTCATAGAGTTTCATCAGCAGGGTCGGGTCATCGGTGCCACGGTTCGGGTCGATCACCAGACGCGAAAACCGCGACAGGATTGCGGGGGCGTCCAGCAGGCGGGCCAGTTCGCGGCTCAACCCGGCCGAGCCCACATCGAACGCGATGTGACGGGTCATGTCAGAGGGCAAAAGCCCCAGATCGCCGCCGTTGACCCAATCCGGCACCCGGTTTGACGCATGATCGCAGGTCACCAGCCAGCGCGACCCACGGGCCGCACCGTTGATTTCATAGGCATCCGTTGTCGCATCGATGATTTCAGACATCCGCCCGCCAATAGGCCAGTTGTGGTGCAAAGTGAATTGGGCAATAAGGGGACAACCCCGCTGTTAGCGGTAAACCCACCTGATTTGTCACCAAAGGACTTCGCATGAGACGCCACCGCAACGTCAAGATCGTCGCCACCCTTGGCCCCGCGTCAAACGATTACGAGATGATCCGCAAGCTGCACGAGGCCGGGGCGGACGTGTTCCGCCTCAATATGAGCCACGGCGATCATGCCGAAATCAAGGTGCGCCACGGCATCATTCGCCAGGTCGAAAAGGATGTTGGGTCGCCGATCGCGATTCTGGCCGACCTGCAAGGGCCGAAACTGCGCGTCGGCGTGTTCAAGGATGACGAGGCGGAACTGGAGGCGGGGCAGGACTTTCGCCTTGATCTGGACAAGGCGATCGGCGACGCAACCCGCGTCTGCCTGCCACACAAAGAGATTTTCGATGCCTTGAAGCCCGGCGCGTCGCTCTTGGTGAATGACGGCAAGATCCGCCTCAAGGTCAAGGATTGCGGCCGCGATTTCGCCAACTGCACCGTGGTCGTCGGCGGCACGATCTCCAACCGCAAGGGGGTCAACGTGCCCGACGTGGTGCTGCCGCTGGCGGCGCTGTCGGACAAGGACCGCAAAGATTTGGAATTTGTCTGCGAATTGGGTGTCGATTGGCTGGCGTTGTCCTTTGTGCAGCGGGCTGCTGATGTCGAAGAGGGGCGGACGCTGGCCAAGGGCCGGGCGGCGATCATGTCCAAAATCGAAAAGCCTGCGGCGGTTAATTCATTCGACGAAATCCTCGCGGCCAGTGACGGCATCATGGTGGCGCGTGGCGATCTGGGTGTCGAACTGCCGGTGCAAAGCGTGCCGCCGATCCAGAAACAACTGGTGCGCAAGTGTCGCGCTGCGGCCAAGCCGGTGATCGTCGCGACCCAGATGCTGGAATCGATGATCGAAAGCCCGATGCCGACCCGCGCCGAGGTCAGCGATGTCGCCGCCGCGATTTACGAAGGTGCCGATGCGATCATGCTGAGCGCCGAAAGCGCCGCAGGGAATTACCCGGTCGAAGCGGTGCAGACGATGGACAATGTCGCCTTGGAGGTCGAGGCCGATCCGACCTATACCGAAATCATCGAGGCCTCGCGCAAGGCGCAGCGCCATTCGGTTGCCGACGGCATCGTCGCCGCCGCCCGCGAGATTGCAGAAACCACCCACGTAAAGGCGATCTGCTGCTTCTCGCAATCCGGCACGACCGCGCTTTTGGTGGCCCGTGAACGTCCACGGGTGCCGATCATCGCGCTGACCTCGGTTGAAAAGACGGCGCGGCGGCTAAGCCTGAGCTGGGGAACCAACTGTGTCATTACCGGGCAAGTACACCGGTTCAAGGATGCGGTCATCGCCGCGGTCCGGGCTGCGCGCGATCAAATGAACGCGACCGAGGACGACATGGTCATCGTGACCGCCGGGGTGCCGTTCAACACGCCGGGGTCCACCAATATCCTGCGCGTCGCGCCATGCGCGGAACGTTTGATTTACAGCGCCGATCCAGAGTAGGTTGCCATAATTTAGCTGTTAAGGGGTCAAGGTCATGGATGCCGACCTGTTTTTCGTGATCGGGCTGGTGATTGCCGCCTTTTCAATTCCGCCGATTATCGGTGCCATTTCGGATGGCCGCGCGCCGCGTGCGGCGGCGATCATGGTGCTGATCGGCGGTGGTCTGATCGTGCTGGCGGTCAACGATCGACCCGGTGCCTATACCCTGAAAAACACGCCTGATGTCTTTGTCCGCGTGGTTGCCCGCATCATCAAGTAGCCCCTTGTCAAGGCCGGGATGCCCGCCTATACGGCGGCGTTCAACCCGCGCGTCCGGCCAAAGTGGCATGCCGAGTCGTGCGTTCAGCACTCGTCAGAGGAGATGGAAATGCCCAAGATGAAGACGAAATCGAGCGCCAAGAAGCGTTTTTCGATGACCGCATCCGGTAAGGTCAAGGCAGGTCAGGCCGGCAAACGCCACGGCATGATCAAACGCAGCACGAAATTCATTCGTGATGCCCGCGGGACCACGATTTTGGCAGCGCCCGACGCCAAGATCGTCAAGTCCTACATGCCCTACGACCGTTAAGGAGAGCCGATATGTCACGTACAAAAGGTGGTACAGTCACCCATCGCCGTCACAAGAAGGTTCTTGATGCGGCCAAAGGTTATTACGACCGTCGCTCGCGCTCCTTCAAGGTTGCGACGCAGGCCGTCGATAAAGCCAACCAATATGCGACCCGCGACCGCAAGAACCGCAAGCGCAACTTTCGCGCCCTGTGGATCCAGCGGATCAACGCCGGTGTGCGCATGGTCGACGAGACCCTGAACTATTCGCGGTTCATCAACGGTCTGGCGCTGGCCGGGATCGAGGTTGACCGCAAGGTTCTGGCCGATCTGGCCGTCAACGAACCCGATGCGTTCAACGCCATCGTGGCGCAGGCCAAGGCCGCGCTGCCGGCCTAGCACCGCCGCCATTCCAAAGAACAAGGGCCGTCCCGACATGGGGCGGCCCTTTTTTCGTGTCGGATGGGCAGGCCATCCCAAGGATCAGGCGTGCAAGCTATGCAAAGATGGCAGCGTCGTCATTGCCCGGCGAACTCAACCATTCGCAGCCACACACTCGGTGATGCGGTCAGGTTAGGATTCCGTCAGGAAAGCTCGCCCGCTCCGTATAAATAATTGACGGCTGCGGCGTCGGGACAAATCTGGCCGCCCACGTTACGCAGGTGTCGGGAAATTTCGTCCGTCATACCGTCAGATTTCGCCTCGCCAACCTGGCCCTTGCGGATCATTGCGCCAGACTTGAGAATCGGAACCTTGCCGGCAGTGCGCGCCTCAAATTTGCTTTCATGCTGCTTCATCCACGGAAAGGATGTGTTCTCAAGAATTGTCGGCCACTGATCGCCGCCCGGCTCGGCGCCCAGAAATTTTGCTATTTTTCGGATTGATGCTTCATGATCTCGCTTCATATCCGAGTAGTGCATGAAAAGGACGTTAGGCTCGTCCCGCAGTGGCCACCACGCGGCCAAGAAACCAAAGAGTGCGCCCTGCATTTCGTGACCGTCGATGATATCCGAATAGAATGACGGAAAGTCAGGGCGACACAGCGCCTCTCGCGGCATCCCCCAAAGGTCGAACCATTCGTCCGAGTGTTTATCGAGGAACGGCCGGAAAGAGACGAGTGCCTCTTCGGGATTGCGGAAAACGACGATGTATTTGACGTCCCGGCCCGACCCGGTCGATTTGAAAGGCAGATCAGGAGGTGCAGAGTGCGTCTTGAATGCCCGGCGGCGGGCGGCGGGCATAGCACTCACACGGTCAAGGACCTCTTGGTGGGGCTGCCCCGGGTAGCCTAGAAATTCGATCCACGGCACTTCTTCGTAAATGTCGCGAAAATCTGTCGCCCCCCCGGTAAGCAGCTGATGAACTATGTTCATTGTCCATGTTGTGCCACTTTTCAAGGGCACAGAAATCACAACGTCGCCGTCGCGCCAATCGATCTTCTGCTGTATCTCAGGCTCGATCCATGGCGGCCCCATGCGGGGAGCATCACTTGCCAAAGCATCATTCATTTCATTGCACTCCAGATTGGAAAGGCCCCATTTCGCAAGCCGTCCTTGTCCGTTACTTGGTGCTCCAAAAAATGCAAAAGTCCGATCTTGACTGGTGACCTGCGTGGGCGCGAGCAGCGTACTCTCATCTGCTGAAACAGCAAGTATCGCTCAAGTACCATGCTGGCCAATTCGCTTTCAGGACGCTGATACGGTCTGGCGCACCTATCGCACCGTTACACCGCTATCCCTGCGTCCATTTGCCGGGCGTCTGCCGCCCGGTCCCTTGCACGATTGATGCGGGAAGGGTAGCAACCGCGCGACACTGTGGGAAAGACGGCGCCGATGGACGATCTTAAACAGAAATACCTTGGCCTGATCGCCGCCGCCGCCGACGAGGCGGCGATCGAGGATTTGCGCGTCACCGCCCTTGGCAAAAAGGGCGAGATCAGTTTGCAGATGCGCGCCCTCGGCCAGATGTCGCCCGAAGAACGCCAGACCGCCGGCCCCGCCCTGAATGCGTTGAAGGACGAGATCAACTCGGCATTGGCCGCGAAAAAGGCCGCGCTGGGCGATGCCGCGCTCGATGAACGTTTGCGTGGCGAATGGCTTGACGTGACCCTACCGGCGCGGGGCCGTCCGGCGGGAACGATCCACCCGATCAGCCAGGTAACAGACGAAGTCACCGCGATATTCGCTGACATGGGGTTTGCCGTCGCCGAAGGGCCGCAGATCGAGTCTGACTGGTATAATTTCGACGCCCTGAACATTCCCGGCCACCATCCGGCGCGGGCCGAAATGGACACGTTCTATACCCACCGCGCGCCCGGCGATAACCGTCCGCCACACGTACTGCGCACCCACACCAGCCCGGTACAGATCCGCACGCTCGAGGCGCAGGGCGCGCCGCTGCGCATCATCTGCCCCGGTCGCGTCTATCGCGCCGATTACGACCAGACCCATACCCCGATGTTCCACCAGATCGAAGGTCTGGCGATCGACAAGACGATCAGCATGGCCAACCTGAAATGGGTGCTCGAGGAGTTCTTCAGCGCCTATTTCGGCATCGCCGTCAAAACCCGGTTCCGCGCCTCGCACTTTCCCTTCACCGAACCCTCTGCCGAGGTTGACGTGCAATGCGCATGGGTCGACGGGCAGGTCCGCGTCGGCGAAGGCAACGATTGGCTCGAGGTGCTGGGGTCGGGCATGGTCCACCCCAAGGTGCTGTCGGCGGCGGGGATCGACCCGGCGCAGTGGCAGGGCTTTGCGTTCGGCATGGGCATCGACCGGCTGGCAATGCTGAAATACGGGATCCCCGATTTGCGGGCGTTCTGTGATTCAGACCTGCGCTGGCTGCGGCACTACGGGTTCGCGAGTCTGGATGTGCCGACATTGCGGGGCGGGGTATAAGGTCGGGCAAGCGTCAGTTTCCGACCCGCAGCACCTCGACAATGCTTGTTTGGCCCAATTTCCGGTTGTCAGCCCGCATTTCCAGCTTGCGCAAGTCCGCGAATGATAACGGTGTTCCGCAACGCATCCTTATGTTGCGATAGATCATCTCGTCGCCGATGCATTCGCGCGCGGCAACCGCCACACGCCACATGGCGAGAGGTGTCTGTTCGATCATCGCCCGATTACCGCCGAGCATCGCGGCTGTGGCAATCAAAACCAGTGCGCCCAGCATGTATTTCGCGGCAGTCATCTGCG
>JBBQHC010000005.1:0-57228 GCA_038323615.1 Rhodobacterales bacterium
ATCAGCACGCCGGCTTGTGCGCCACGCCCCGCCGCCGTGGTGATCGAGATCGGCGTCGCCAGCCCCAACGCGCAGGGGCAAGCAATGATCAGCACTGACACCGATGCCGCAATCGCAAAGACAAGCGCCGGATCGGGCCCGACCAACATCCACGCTGCAAAGGCCGCAAGCGCGATCAGCACGACGGTTGGCACGAAATAGGCCGAAACCTTATCGGCCAGGCCTTGGATCGGCGCCCGCGACCGGCGGGCGTTCGATACCATCTCGACGATCTGCGCCAGCACGGTATCGGCCCCCACCTTGGCAGCGACGATCACCAGCGATCCGTTCTTGTTGATCGTTGCCCCGGTCACGCTGTCGCCAGTGGTCTTTTCGATCGGCAGCGGTTCGCCGGTCAGCATGCTTTCATCGACAGACGACCGCCCCTCGATCACCTCGCCATCGACCGGGATACTGTCTCCGGGGCGGACCCGCAGCCGGTCGCCGGTCATCACGTTCTCCAACGGCGCATCGTATTCGGTGCCGTCGTCCAGAATTCGCCGGGCGGTTTTCGGTGCTAGGTCGAGCAGAGCGCGGATCGCGTCGCCGGTGCGTTCGCGGGCCCGCAATTCCAGCACCTGACCGACAAAGATCAACGCGACGATGACCACGGCCGCCTCGAAATAGGTGCCGACGCCCATGCCCATCCGGTATTGTTCCGGGAACACGCCGGGCAGAAACGTTGCGAACAGCGAATAGATATAGGCCGCCCCGACCCCGAGCGAGATCAGCGTCCACATGTTTGGCGACCGATTGACGACCGACTGCCAGCCGCGTTCGAAGAATGGCAGCGCCGCCCACAGGACGATGGGCGTGGCCAGCAGGAATTCGATATAGGTCGAGATCTCATGGCCGATCCACATCCGCACCGGGAATCCGACAAACTCGCCCATCGTCAGGATCACCAGCGGCGCCGCCGCAGCGGCGCTGATCCACATCCGCCGCGTGAAGTCGGTCAGTTCTTTGCTGGGTTCGTCCGACGGCGTCATCGGTTCCAGCGCCATGCCACAGATCGGGCAACTGCCCGGCACGTCACGCACAATCTCGGGGTGCATCGGGCAGGTATACTGAACGCCCGCTTGCACGACCTTGCCCCGCTTGGCGGCATTGCCCGAGGCATAGAACCAGGGGTCCGCGTTAAATTTCGTCTGGCAGCCGTCCGAGCAGAAATAGAACGTTTCGGCGCCAAAGGTTGCATTGCGGGCATCGGGTTTGTCCGCAACGCGCATTCCGCAAACCGGGTCGACATGACCGCCTGCCTTGGTGTCACCGTCAGTCTGGTGATGTGAATGGTTGTGGCCTGCATGTTCCATGACGCGTCCTTTTAACTGCTTTCGCCCATCCGCCGTGAAGTGGCGACGTCGCTGTCCATCAACACTTGGGGGTTACTGTAACGGGAAGGTCAAGGCCCAAGTGTCCGATTTTAGCGGCCAGATGTCCGGGGCGGTCATGGGCCACTAATTTAGGTATTTTTTTGACCCGAGCCTTTCAATCCAGCGGAAAGATAGGGCGCGGCACCTTCTGGTAGTTGAGCAAGGCATAGTTCGGTGTGCAGATCGCCCCGCTATCGCAGACGATGATCCGTCCGGCGATCGGCGCGAAAGCAGCGCGGAAGTGTTGCATTGATTTCAGGGCGATGACCGATTTCCGGGTCGGATCAATCCCGAAGGTTGCGAATTGGTTCAGATCCAGCATTTGATGGGCGATGCTGACGATCAGAATGTCGATGTCGCCGACCGTCAAAACCACGGTCGGTCCAAAGTTCCGCTCCAACCCGCCCAAAATAGGACCGTTGCCGGTGAAACGGCCCTGACCCACCCATTTCACTGTGCCGCTCACCTGCAAGGGACCACCGCCCATCTTTGGTGCAGTAATGCCGCCGATAGAAAGGCTGACCGTGCTGCCGACAGCCGACGCTTGCAGGTCAGCGGCAGCCTTGGCGTCGATCAGCGGGCCGAAACACGCGTTTTTGACGCCAGCGTCCAACAAGGCCGCCAGCAGCGCGGTGGCATCGCCGTATCCCCCGGCGCCGGGGTTGTCGGCATAGTCCGCGATGATCAACGGGCCGGAATCGGGGTGCCAGTCGGCAGCGATCTCTGCGGCCTCGGTGCAGGTCAGATAAGTGTTCAGCGTCTCGGTCCGGCGATCCCAGATGTCGTCGGCCAGTTTTTCGATGATCGCCTGATGTGCGACAGGATCGCCCGCGCATGTGATCAGGACCGTCGGTCCGACCTCGGCAATGTCGGCTTCGGGGAAGGCCCCGTTGATGCTGATCGCAAAAATGTCGGCGCGGGCCTCGTAGGCGCGAGCCAGCGCGTGCCGGTCGATCATCGGGCCGATGTCGGTGCGCCCGCCATTGGCTTCTTCCAGCATCGGGCGGTGGGCGCGCAGCGTGTGGGGGGCGATGTCGCCCGACATCGTGCGATGCAGGATTTCCGCGGTGCGCCGTCCGGTGGCGCGGATATCGACGTGGGGGTAGGTGGTGAACGACACGAGGATTTGCGCCAGATCGCACATTGCCTTTGTGATGTTGCCGTGCGGGTCAAGGGTGACGGCAATGGGCTGCTCGGGGCCGGTAATGGCGCGCAAACGACGCAGGATTTCGCCCTCGCCGTCCTCGTGATCGGCGGTCACCATAGCGCCGTGCAGGATCAAAAAGATCCCGTCCCAGTCCTGATCGGCGGCAGCCAACAACGGCGCGATCAGCGTCTCGAATGCCTCGCGAGTCACAGGCCCGCCGGGACCGGCGGCGGCGCTGATCACATGGGTAATGTCCCAGCCGTGATCGCGCCCGGTATCCAGCAGCCCGGCCAGTTCGGTGTTGCTGTCGCCCCGCGCCGCAATGGCCTGCGGGCCGTCCAGCAGATAGCGGTCGCGAAAGTTTTGCAGCCCCGTGGGGCGGATATTGAACGTGTTGGTTTCATGGCTGATTTCAGCAGACAGAATACGAAAGCCCAAGATTGTGGTCCTTTAGATCGGGTGATGACAGGCGACCGGATGGCCGCCACGGGGGTCCAGCGTCGGCGTTTGCGTCCGGCAAAGTGTTGTTGCCTGCGGGCAGCGGTCAGCAAAGGCGCAGCCGGGAGGCAGGTTAAAGGGGCTTGGCACTTCACCCTCAAGCGGGGTGATGGTACGGCGCAACTTTGGGTCGGGTTCAAACGTGCTGTCCATCAGGGTGCGGGTGTAGGGATGGCGGGCCGGGGCGGATGTGTCGGGCAACGCCTCGACGACGCGACCCAGATACATCACTAGAATTTCGTCGCAGAAGTATTTCACCAGGCTCAGGTCGTGGCTGATGAACAGGTAGGTCAGGTCAAGGTCGTCGCGCAGTTGTTGCAACAGGCTGATGATCTGCGCCTGCACCGACACGTCAAGCGATGCCGTCGGTTCATCCAGCACCAGCAGCGCAGGGCGCAACGCCAGTGCCCGGGCGATCCCGACGCGTTGCTTTTGGCCGCCCGAAATCTGGTGCGGAAAACTGCCGGCCAGTCCAGGGTCAAGGCCAACCATGTCCAGCAACCCCGCCACCTCGTCGGCCATGCTGCCTTTGGGCGTGCGGCCTTGAATACCAAAGGGCTCCGCAACGGCGCGGGCGACGGTGTAGCGGGGGTCGATCGCCGAATAGGGGTCTTGAAACACCATCTGCATGTCGGCCCGCAGGGCGCGCATTTGGCTGGCCGTCTTGGCCAACAGGTCGGCGCCGTTGAACTGCACCGTCCCGCTGCTGGGTTCGATCAACCGCAGGATCAGCCGCGCCAGGGTGGATTTGCCGCAACCGCTTTCGCCCACAACGCCGATCACCCGGCCCCTGGGCAGATCGAATGACACGCCGTTGACCGCCTGCATCGACCGCGCCCTGCGAAACGGGCCGCCACCGCTGCTGAACCGTTTCGACAGGTCGCGGACTTCCAGCAGATTCGTCATGGCGCGGCCCCCGGAAAGTGGCAGGCGACCGCACCGTCGCCCCGCGGTGTGAGGACGGGTTCGACAGTTTCGCAAGTCGGCTGCGCCCGATCACAGCGCGGATGAAACGGGCATCCCTTGGGATAGTTCATCACCGTCGGCACGGTGCCGGGGATGCCTTCGATCCGGTCACCATCCGCCAGACCGCGCGGGATGCAGCCGATCAGCGCCTGGGTATAGGGATGCTGCGGCGCGTCAAAGATCGCCCCCACCGGCCCCTGTTCGATGGCCCGTCCCGCATACATCACGACGACCTTGTCGCAGGTCTGCGCCACGACGCTCATGTCATGGGTGATCAGGATCAGGGCAAGATTGCGCTGTTTGACCAGATCATCCAGCAGACGGATGATCTGCGCCTGCACCGTCACGTCCAGCGCCGTGGTCGGTTCATCGGCGATCAGCAGATCGGGGTCGGCGGCCAGTGCCATCGCGATGACGATCCGCTGTTTCATGCCGCCCGACATCTGATGCGGATAGCGGTCGCAGATCAGCGCAGGTTCGGGAATCCGCAAAGTGCCGAGGATCTCAACAGTCCGCGCCCGTGCCTGCGCGCCGGTCATGCCCAGATGCAGCACCGCGACGGCATCGACCTGCGGCCCGATCTTTTGCAGCGGGTCGAGCGATGTCATCGGGTTCTGGGTGATCAGCCCGATCCGTCCGCCGCGCAGTTTGCGGTAGTCCTTTTCGGCCAGCCGGGTCAGGTCTTGGCCATCGAACTGCATCGACCCGTCGGTGATGCGCCCGCCGATCAGTGGCAACAGGCCCATGACCGACATCGCGGTCAGGCTTTTGCCGGAACCGCTTTCGCCGACGATGCCCAGCGTTTCGCCCTTGTCGATGCCGAAACTGACCCCTGCCAGCGGCTGCACCGCGCCAAAGGCTACCCCAAGGTCACGGACCTGCAACATGCTCATGCCCCCCGCAGCCGGTCGCGGATGTCGAGGGCGCGGATCAGTTCGTCACCGAACAGGTTCACCGCGATGACGGTGACGGCGACTACGATACCCGGAAATATGATGACCCACGGCGACAGGAACAGTTGCGCGGTGCCCGACGACATCATCGCGCCCCAACTGGGGGTCGGCGGCTGTGCGCCAAGGCCGAAAAAGCCCAAGGTGGCTTCCAGCACGATCCCGTCGCCGATCGCCAGCATGCCGACGACGATCACCGGTGCGATGGCGTTGGGCATCAGGTGGCGCAGCAGGATGTGGGCGGGTTTGGCCCCCAGATTGATCGTCGCCTCGATAAACGTCTCGCGCTTCAGCCGCACGATCTGGGCCCGGGTCAGCCGGGTGAATTGGGCGAGGTAGGCGATGGCGATGGCAAAGGTGGTCGAGGTCAGGCCGGGGCCGATTATGGCGACGAAAATCAGTGCGATCAGGATATCGGGGAACGACCACGTGAGGTCGACCACGGTCATCACGGCGCGTTCAAAGAAACCGCCGAAATTGCCAGCTGCCGCCCCCAACGTCATGCCAACGGTCATTGAAATGGCGATCGCGGTGCCACTGACCGACAACGACGTACGGGCGCCATAGATGACGCGCGACAGCACGTCGCGGCCAAATTCGTCAGTGCCGAGCAGATGCGGCCACGCGGGCGGCGTGTTGCCATTGGCAAGGTTCTGCGCGGCATAATCAAAGGGTGCGATCCACGGCGCGAATATCGCCGTCAGGACCAACAAAACGATGAACCCGCCTGCGATCTTGCCCACGGTAGAGCCAAAGGCGCGACCGACGCTCATTCGTGCGAAGGCGTCGAAGGATCGAGCGGCCATCGTGCGTGTGGTCATGATTTTGCCTCGCGGATACGGGGGTCCATCGCGGCTTGGGCCACGTCGCCGATCAGGGT
Source organism: Rhodobacterales bacterium (assembly GCA_038323615.1). Lineage (GTDB taxonomy): Bacteria > Pseudomonadota > Alphaproteobacteria > Rhodobacterales > Rhodobacteraceae > JBBKXP01. Next base: position 5,854 of record JBBQHC010000005.1, read on the forward strand.
GCCCAGCATCACGGCCAGTGCCAGCATCAGCAGGCAGCCCTGGACGACGGGATAGTCTCGCTGGCCCAATGCGCGGATCAACAGCGACCCCAGACCGGGGCGGCCAAAGACGAATTCGACGGTGACGGCACCGCCCAGGATCCAGCCGATCCGCAAGGCCAGAATGGTGACGACGGGCAGCATTGCGTGGGGCAGCAGGTGGCGGCGCAGGATGGTGCCGCGCGACAGGCCCTTGGCGTGCAGCAGGGTCACGAAATCCTCGCGTCCGGCGTCCATCAGGGCCACCCGGGTGACGCGCGCGACAAGGGCGATGCCACCAAAACCGATGGTCATGACCGGCAACACAAGGCTGTCCCAGCCGCGTGCGCCCGACACCGGGAACCAACCGAGCTGCACGGAAAAGAGCAGGATCAGCAGCAGCGCCAGCCAAAAGCCCGGCACGGTTGAACCGAGCAGAATGAAGCCGCGCACGAAGCGTTCGACAAAGGGATTGCGGGTCATCGCTGACACGGTGCCGAGGATCATCCCGAACACTGACGAGAACAGAAATGCCAGCCCCCCAAGGGTCAGCGAATAGGGCAGGTTCTGCGCGATCAGGTCGGCGACCGGGCGGCGCAAGACGATGGCATCGCCGAAATCACCGCGAAACATCTGGCTGACCCATGTGAAATATTGCGCGATCAGCGACCTGTCGAGGCCGTATTTGGCGACCAGTTCCGCCCGTGCCGCGGGGGAGGAACCGACCCGGATCAGGTTGTCGATGGGATCGCCCGGCAGCAGGCGGACAATCATGAAAATGACGATGGAGATTGCGATAGAGACGGGGATCGTCATCAGGATGCGTTGGAACGTGTAGCGTGCCAGCATGGCGACCCCCTTTCTATCGTATCAGGTCGTGGCCCCCGATCAGACGGGGGCCACGCGCAGGTTATTCGACCATGGTGATGTCGATCAGCGTCTGCGACCGGAACCGGGTGCCGCGTACTGGGTCAGGCACCGACACGCGGGTGGCGTTGTATGCGATGTTCGTGGTCGGCTGATAGATCGGCACGAACAGGTACTGGCTCAAGATATATTCGTGATAGGCGGTGAAATTGGCGATCCGCTGCGCCGAGGTCGCGCTTTCGGTCATGGCGATCTTGTTCAGCCGCTCGCCTTCGGGGTCATTCCACATCGACACGTTGGGATAGCCCAGCCGTTCACCCGAAAAGAACCAATCAAGGATGTCCGAATTGTTCCAGTCATAACCGCGCACGGCCAGTTGGTGCCGGTCGGCCTTGTATTCGTCGCGGATCGTCGAGCTGTCGAAAACGGTGATATCCGCCACCATTCCGACTTCGGCCAACTGGGCCTGAACGACTTGGGTCAAGCGGTTGAATTCGGTCGAGTTTTCGGTGAAAAGCTTGACCTCGAGCGGTTTGCCGTCCTTCATGCGAGCACCGCCTTCGCCCATCATCCATCCAGCCTGATCGAGCAGTTCGCCGGCGCGGGTTGGGTCATGGCTGACGTTCAGGCCATCGGCCACCGTGGCTTCGGGCAAAGAGGAAATCAGGAAGTTGTGGGCGGCGGCACCGACTCCATTATAAACCGAATTCAGGATTGCATCCTGATCAATGGCCAGCCCGGTTGCCTGGCGCACCAATGGGTCGTCGAAGGGGGCCGAGGTGACGTTGATCGGCATGTAGATGATCCCGGTGCCGGGCATCTGGATGACGCTGACGTCGGGTTCGGCCGCCAGTATTTCCAGAAAATCGGTCGGCACGCCCAGCAGAATATCGACGCCGCCGGTTTTCAGTTCCAGAAACGCGGTGGACTGGTCGGGGATCTCGCGGAAGGTGACGCGTTCCAGATGCGCCGCGCCTTGGTTCGCCGACAGATCAGACGCCCAGGCGTAGTCGTCGTTGCGCACCAGCACGGTTTCAAGGCCGATATCGAAACTTTCGAACTTGAACGGGCCGGTGCCGACTGCGCCGGTGACGCCGTAATTCTCGCCCAACTCGTCATAGGCGACCTGCGACGGGATGCCCATAAAGGCAGACCCGAGGTTATACAGCAGGTTCGGTTCAGGCCGCGCCATGACGAATTTGACGGTCAGGTCGTCCACCACCTCGACCGAGGCGATGGCGGCGGTCAGATAGGCGTTTTCGGTGTCGATGAAATCGGGGATCCAGTCGGCGACGGTCTGCGCGTTGAACGGGGTGCCGTCGTGGAACGCGACGCCTTCCTTCAGCTTGAACACCCATTCCATACCGTCTGCGGATTCTTCCCAGCTGGTGGCAAGGTGGGGATGGAACGACTGGTCGGCGTCCTGTTCGACCAGCCGGTCATAGATCATCGACGTCGCGGTGTTGAGGTTGCTGGACCGGATTGGATCATACGACGTGGCACCCAACTCGCCACTGGAAAAGGCGATGATCGCCTCTTGTGCAATCGCTCCGGTCGCCAGAAATGCGGCTGTGACGATAGCCGATCCTGAAAGAAGTCTGTTCTTGGTCGAATATCGCATGGCGCGTTCCCTATATGTGAAAAGTAGATCAGGTTGTGATGGCAGTCTCCGTGCGTGCCGAAACCGGGTCGCCGACGTGACCCGTGAAACGGCTGTAAAGGCGGGCGATCTTGTTCATCCGGTCCTCGACCTGCGGGCCCAGTTCCATGAACACGCCGTTGACCAACAGATTGGCAAGGCTGGCCATCTGGGCGGTGGATTCCCAGAACAGGTTGAACGAGGTCGGGACGACGAAAATTTCACTGGCGACAGCGTGACCCCAATCGCAATAGGGGTCGGTGATCAGGGTGACGGGAATCCCCGACGCCTTGGCCTCGGCGGCCAGCAGTTGGGCGTGCCGGGAATAGCGGCGCGCCTCGAATATCACGAGGGCGGCGTCGGCGCCCTGCACGGCCAGAACTTCGGCAAAGTTACCGCTGGCAAGGTCCAGCAGATGCACGCCGTCGCGCAGATATTGCAACTGGTTGACGAAAATCTGCGCCATCCCGCGTTCGGTTTGAAACCCGCAGGCATAAACCGATTTTGCCCGCGCCAACCGCTTGACCACGGTATCCCATTCGGGGCTGTGCGCGGATTCGTAAACCGCGACAAGCGCGGCCATTTCCAGCTCCAGACCGCGCCCCAACTGATCCTCGCCAGCTTTGGTGCGGGCCTGCAGATCGCGCAGCCGGTCACCGATCAGCCAAGGCCCGTCGCCCATTTCGCTACGCAGGTTCTTCTTGAGATCCTTAAAGCCGTCATATCCGATCGCCCGGCAGAACCGCCCGACTGTGGGTTCACTTACCCCGACATTCATCGCGATGCTGCCAGCAGTTTCAAACGGCAGATTTGTCAGTTCGGTCAGCATGTAGTTGGCCAACACCTTGTCCGCCTTGGAGGCAGAGGACAGGGCAGTCGTCAATCTGTCACGCAGGGGTTTGGACATCAGGGATTCCCAAAGGTTCACCCGATTAAGAAAGAAAACTTGCAAGCTGTCAACGGTTTTTGTTTTTCTTGCATATTGAAGGAATTGGGCGCCAACTGGCACGGGGCGCCAAGCGGCGGTCATGATTGAAAAGCAAAGGCTGCCCGTGTGATTTACGATTTCCTTGTCATCGGCGGCGGCATATCGGGCGCATCCGTCGCCTATGAACTTGCCGCAAACGGTAGCGTTTTGCTGCTCGAGGCAGAGGCGACGACGGGCTATCACAGCACCGGCAGGTCAGCCGCCTTGTTCACCCGTAACTTTGGCGGCGCGACGGTGCGCAAGATCAATATGGCCAGCGAGGCCTTCTTTTCATCGCCCCCCGACGGGTTCTGCGACACCCCACTGCTGACGGCCCGTGGGGCGCTGACGGTCGCGATACCGGGGGCCGAGGCGAGCCTCGATCCGGTTCTTGCCCTGAGCGAACCCGGACAAGAGGTTGTTGAAATCAATCCGGCCGAGGCCTGCGCGATGGTCCCGTTTCTGCGCCCGGACCGGGTGACACGCGCAGCATTCGAGGCAGGCGTGACCGACATAGACGTCGCCACGCTGCACCAGTCCTACCTGAAGGGTGCCAAAAGGCGCGAGGCCGTGATTGAAACCAAACAGCAGGTGGTCGGATTGACCCGCGCTAACGGTCACTGGGCCGTCGCGACCCCAACAGACACCTATTTGGCCGCAACAATCATCAATGCCGCAGGAGCATGGGCAGATCGGATCGGGGCGTTGGCGGGGGCAGACAGCATCGGCCTTGTCCCCAAACGCCGCACGGGGATCATCATCGACGGACCAGTCGGCCTTGACGTGTCCGCCCTGCCCGCCGTCGATTTCGCCGGAACCGACATCTATATCAAGCCCGACGCGGGTCGGCTCATGGCATCGCCGGGCGACGCGACTCCGACCGATCCGCATGACGCATGGGCCGACGATATGGACATCGCCCTGCTGGCCGACTGGATCAGCCGGGAAACCCGGATCGAGGTCAACAAGGTTGTCCATAGCTGGGCCGGGTTGCGCAGCTTTGTTGCCGACGGCGCCCCGGTTGTGGGGTTCGATCCCAAGGTGGCGGGGTTTTTCTGGCTTGCCGGCCAAGGCGGCTATGGCATCATGATGGCACCGGCACTTGCCCGGTTCAGCGCATCGGTCTGCGCACCGGGCGCGACGCAGCCTTGGGATATTGGGCCTGAAATCGCGCCGGGTCGGCCATTACCCCGATGAAGTGCCGTACAAGTCACCTGACCCGCACCCACGAGAACAGCGCAACGCGAACTGATGGCCGAATACACTAATCCGACATATCGCCATCACCGGCGCCCGAATGGCGATTTGCCACCTGTCTGGCCACCGATTGCAACTGTTCGAATATCTTGAACCGGGCGTCGTGCATGTCGCGCGGCGTGCCCGCCTGTGGAATGTAGCGTGCCGCGAAAGAGGACATCGCAGCCATTGCTTGCGGGATATCCTTGTGGACGCCGGCCGCGACGCTCCCAAGGATCGCGGCGCCCAGCAAAACAGGCTCTTCCGCCGCCGGTGCCGCAACCTCGACGCCGGTTGCATCCGCCAGCAGCTGTCGAATCATCTCACTACGGCCCGCACCGCCGCTGATGACGATGCGTTCAATCCTGGCACCGGCGCGATCCTGTGCCTGAACGATCTGGCGCAGTCCGTAGCCAATGCCGCAGAGCCCCGCGATATAAAGCGCCACAAGGCTGTTCAGATCGCGCTCCATCCCCAGACCGGCAATCACCGCGCGGGTTTGCGGATCGGCATATGGGGCCCGGTTTCCCAGAAATTCGGGAACGACATGAATATCGCCCGCCAGCGCCGCAATATTGGAATTCTCGCCCAACAGCGTTTCAGCGTGCTGCGCCAGCCAGACAGGTAACGGCAGCCCGTCCCGCGCCGCCTCGGCCTGTGCCTTGGCGGCATAGGGGTGAAAATCGAGCAGATGATCGATCGCGGCACCCGCAGCCGACTGCCCTCCTTCGTTCAGCCACAGCCCCGGCACCATCGCCGAATAATACGGCCCCCAGACACCCGGCACGAAAACCGGTTCGCGCGTCGTGGTCATGGTGCAGGACGAGGTGCCAAAGACATAGGCCAGATTGGCCTCTGCGCCGCCGCCGCCCGTGGCCCCGACCGACCCGATTCCACCGGCATGGGCGTCGATCAGCCCCGCCGCCACCGGCGTGCCGGGCATCAGCCCGAAATCCTCTGCCGCCCTTTGGCCAAGCCCGGTGCCAAGCGCAGAACCTGCGGCGACCACATGCGTGCCGATCCGGGCGAACCCCTCATCGGCCAGTTCCGCCAGACCCACGGTTTCGAAATAATCCCGATCCCATGCGTTTTCATGCGCCATATAGGTCCACTTGCAGGTGACGGTGCAGATCGACCGCGCCAGATCATCGGTCGCCCGCCAGGTCAGAAAATCCGTCAGGTCCATGAATTGCCAGGCCTTGGCAAAGACATCCGGCCGGTTTTCCTTGAGCCACAGCAGCTTGGGCGTTTCCATCTCGGGCGAGATGCGGCCGCCGACGTAATCCAGAACCCGGTGGCCACCGGCGTTGATCCGCTCGGCCTGTTCAAGGGCGCGGTGATCCATCCAGACCATGATGTTGCGTTCGGGATGACCTGGATCGCCCACCGGCAAAGGCGCGCCATTCGCGCCCAAGACCACCAGCGAACAGGTCGCGTCAAAGCCGATACCGCGGATCGCATCGGCCCCGACCTCTGACGCTTTCAACGCGCCGCGCACCGATGTCACGACCGCGCCCCAGATGTCATCACTGGATTGCTCGACGATGGTGCCGCCTTGACGATAGATCGCGATCGGGCATTTGGCGGTGCCGACCATCCGGCCATCGGTGGTGAAAACCCCGGCGCGGGCGCTGCCGGTGCCGACATCAATGCCAAGCAGATAGCCGCCGGTCTGGGTCTTTGTCCGGGTCATTGTCTCTCCTTTGGCAGCGATCAAAGATCGACCCTTTGGCAGCGATCAGAGATCGACGCTGTTGGGCAGGATCACCATGTCGCGGATCACGACGCCACGCGGGCGGGTCAGCATGAACAGCACCGCTTCCGCCACTTCGCGGGGCTGCATCAGCGACCCGTTGGCCAGCGCCTCCTCCATCTTTTCGCGGGGCCAGTCGTCCAGCAAGGCCGTCACGACCGGGCCGGGCAGCACCGCACCCATGCGGATGCCATATTCGGAAACCTGCCGTCGGGTGGCATGCAGAAACGCCTGAACGGCAAATTTCGACGCGGTATAGATCGGCTCCCAAACCACGGGAACCACACCGGCGACGGAACTGGTAAAGATGATATCGCCGGTCCTGCGCGCGATCATTCCGGGCAAAACCGCCTGCACAGCGCGGAATGTTGCGTTGACGTTCAGATTCAGCATCCGGTCCCACGCATCGGGATTACCCTCTGCCGCCGGCCCGCCCACATAGGCCCCGGCGTTGGCATGAAAGATGTCGAGCGGCCCGACCAGCGCCTCGATCCGGGGCACCATGCCCGACACCTGCGGCCCGTCCAGCAGATCGATCACCAGCGGTTTGGCGCGGTCGCCCAGATCCTCGCATAGCGCGTTCAGCCGATCCGCAGCGCGGTCGATCAGCACAACGTTTGCGCCCTGTTCGATCAGGATGCGGGCACACTCCAGCCCGATCCCCGATGCCGCACCAGTGATCGCCGCCGTCTTTTTGTCCATCGAAAATGTCATATTCATACCCTCAGGCGCGGCCGTGGCTGGCACGCGACCGGCGGGCAAGCGAATCGACGATGACGGCGACGGCCAGAACCGCGCCGGTGATCATATAGCGCAGCGACGAACTGAGGTTGAGCAAGGTCAGACCGTTCGAAATCGCCATGATGACCAGCACGCCCAACAGGGCCGACCATGCCGACCCCCGGCCGCCGAACAGCGATGTGCCGCCGATTACCGCCGCCGCGATGGCGTTCAGGTTCACATCGCCCGATCCGGCCTGCTGGCTGGCCGAGGCAAGACGCGCCGCCGCAAACACCCCGCCCAGGGCCGCAAACGTCGAACAGGCGACAAAGGCCGACATGCGGATGCGACGGACGTCGATGCCGGACCGCCGCGCCGCCTCGGCGTTGCCGCCCACGGCGAACAAGGACCGGCCCCACTTGGTGCGTGTCAGCGCATAGTTCAACAGCACGACGAACAGGGTGAACACGCCGAACATCAGCGGCACGCCGCGTCCGCGTTCCAGATAATAGACCGAGAAAACCAGCGCCAGCGTCAGCACCACCGCCTTGACGATGACCACACTCATGCCCGTCGAAGACAGGTTGGCGGCGGCCCGCGCCTGATTGGTGCGCATTCCGCCAAACACGATCAGGATGCCCGGAATGACCGCGACAAGATACGACAGCCACGCGGGCATGATCAGGATTTGCCCGAACCGGACCAGCGGCGAGGTAAAGGGCAGGTTGATCGATCCGGTCGGCCCGAGAATGTAAAGTTGCAAACCCAAAAGCGCCAGAAGCCCCGCCAGCGTCGCCACGAAACTGGGCATCTCAAAGCGGTTGCGCAAAAAGCCGTAAAGCATGCCGACAAGGGCGCCCATCGCCAAGGCACCGGCGATGGCGACGATGACTGGGAAGCCGGAATTCACCCAAAGCACCCCGATGATGGCCGAGGCCAGACCGCTCATCGACCCGATCGACAGGTCGATTTCACCCAGCAGCAGCACACAGACGACGCCAAGGGCGATGAACCCGACGGCGGCGGCATCAAACAACAGGTTCACCAGGTTGTTGGGTGCAAGGAAAACCGGGTTCAGCAGGCTGAACACGACCGAGATGATCAAAAGGCCGATGGCGACCGGCAACATCCCCAGATCGCCCGACCGGACACGGTCGATGAACCCGCGCAGCGCACCGATCAGGCCAGCGTCCTGGCGCACCCGTGTGTCGGCCTGATCAAGCCGCACAGATTTTTCGCCGCTCTGAACAGTGTTTGCCATCAGACTTCATCCATTTCTTCTAGTTTGCGGGCGGCGCGGCGCGAGACCGAATTTTCGCTGGCGCCTGTAATCGCCGCGACCAGTTCCTGATGCGAGGTCTCGGCGGTAAAGATCCCGTTGTTCTTGCCCAGACGCAGCACGACGATCCTGTCGGCCACGGCGCGGACATCTTCCATGTTGTGCGAGATCAGGATGACGCCATGACCCCGCGCCCGGACCCTCTCGATCAGGTTCAGGACTTCGGCGGTTTGGGCGACGCCCAGCGCGGCAGTCGGTTCGTCCAGCATGATGATCTGCGGGTCGGACAGGAGCGAGCGGGCGATGGCGACGGTTTGGCGCTGACCGCCCGACAAGGACGCGACGGGTTCTCGGACCGATGGAATCCGTGCCGCCAGTTCCTTGAGCAAGGTCCAGGCCCGCACCTCCATCTGCACCTCGTCCATCCGCCAGGGAGATATTTCGTGACCCAGAAAAAGATTGGCAACCACGTCCAGATTTTCGCAAAGCGCCAGATCCTGAAAGACCGTGGCGATGCCCATTTCCAGCGCCTTGCCGGGCGTGTCGAGGGTGACCTGTTTGCCCAGATATTCGATGGTCCCGGACGTCGGCTGGTGCACACCGGCGAGAACCTTGACCAGCGTCGATTTCCCCGCGCCGTTGTCACCGACCAGTGCGACAACCTCGCCAGCATGAACGTCAAGGTCGATCCCCTCAAGCGCGGTGACAGCGCCGAACTGTTTGCCCACACCGCGCAGGCGCAATAGCAGATCCCCGATGGCGGGTGCCGTGTTGACGTCGGCCATGACATTCTCCTCCCACAGACAGTGCGTGCGGTGCCGAGTGTCGGCACCGCACCTTGATTTGACTTACTGTGTGATGCCCAACTTGGCACAAGCATCCGCATATTCGGCGGTGCAGACCTCGGCAGGCGTCTGGATCCCCGCATCAAAGATTTCCGCTTTGATGTTTTCCTGGGTCACGACGGCGGGCACGAACAGTTGCGACGGCGTGTCGTAAAGCGAGGTGCTGGCCTCGGGTGTGCCGCCCTGGATAAAGGTCCAGGCGACGTCGGCGGCGGCCTTTGCCACGATCTCGGATGGTTTGGAAATCGTGTTGTACTGGTCGCCTGCGATGATCAGTTGCAACGCGGCAATCGTCGCGTCGTTGCCGGTGACGGGCGGCAGCGGGTCGGCACCAGCGGCCTTGAGCGCCGCAATCGCGCCACCGCCGGTGCCGTCATTGGCAGCAACGATGCCCATGATTTCGGCACCAAATCGGGTGATCTGCCCGGCAGCCCATTCCTGCGCCTTTGGCGGTGCCCAATCGGGGGTGTCGAATTCGGACAAGGTGACATAGGGCGACGCATCCAGCGCGCGATCAATACCGTCACGGATCAGACCGGCAGCGGCATCGGTCGGCGACCCGTTGATTTGCAGAACGCCAGCACCATCGGGCACGCCATTGGCCTGCAAATGTTCGACCAGCGACTGCGCGATCGCATAACCGATGCCTTCGTTGTCAAAGGACACATAGAAATCGGCAGGCGACGCCGGGATCGGACGGTCATAGGCGATGACCTTGATGTCCTGCGAATGGGCGATTTCGACCAGCGCCGCGGCGGCAGATGAATCGACCGGATCAAGCACGATCACCGTCGCGCCCTGCGCGATCACCGAGTTGAACTGCTGTTGTTGCAGGGCCACGTCGCCGTTGCCGTTCTGATAGATCAGCGTGCAATCGGCGCACAGCGCGGTCATCGCGGCCTCGAATCCGGGCCAGTCGTGTTCTTCGTAACGCGTCGATGCCTGATCGGGCATCAGAAACGCCACTGTCTGCGCCGATGCGGCCGTGGCGAACAGGGCTGCGGCAAGCGTCGATACTGACGCGTAAAGGGCGGTCTTGGTCATCTTGTCTCTCCTCCAAACTAGGTTGGCGCCCGCTTGTGCGGTTGTGCCGCGTCAGGAAATGACAACGAACCTTGTGCCGCCCGATACCTCGGATTGCTGTGGTTCAATATGGCCTCCTCCCAACGCATCACATCTGTATGCGCAATCGATTGCCTATTTGCACAATCGATTGCGCTAGATTGCTCCATCGATTGATCTCGGTCAAGATATGTTTCTGGACGGGTCTGAAATGACCCCGAACCGCGAAAGTCGAGATGGAAAAAGATGTAAAAAGAACAACGATTTACGACCTTGCTACGCTGGCAGACGCATCGCCAAGCGCGGTCAGTTCGGTTCTGAACGGGACATGGAAAAAGCGGCGAATCAGTCAAAAACTCGCAGATCGCATCATCCGTCTTGCCGAGGAACAGGGGTATGCCGTCAATGCGCCCGCCAGCCTGCTGCGCCGTGAACGATCCCATATCGTCGGGATGATCGTTCCGAAATACAACAACCGCTACTTTGGCGAAATCTCGGAACAGTTCGAGGCGATGGCCCGCGCCCGTGGATTTTTTCCGGTGGTGACCTGTACCCAGCGCGATCCCGAATTGGAGTTCGAGGCCGCCAGAGAGCTGATTTCCTATCAGGCCGAATGCCTGATTTCGACAGGCGCCACAGACCCCGACCGCATATCGGCGTTCTGCAACGCGTCGGGCGTTCAGTCGATCAATCTGGACCTGCCCGGACATGCCGCCACATCCGTCATTTCGGACAACTACAGCGGCGCGAAAGACCTGACGCGGCTGATCCTTGATCGCTGCGAAACCGATTTGGGGTGGCGTGGGCCGCTGCGGTTCGTCGGCGGGCGGCGGTCTGACCACAATACCGCCGTGCGACTTGACGGGTTCTTGGCCGCACACCGCGAACGCGCCATCACAGTGCCGGGGTCGCATATCATGGCCACCGGCTATTCAGCGGAAAAGGCCGCGACGGCGCTGGCATCCGTCATTCCGGACGGACCAACGGGGCTGTTCGTCAACTCGACAATCTCTCTCGAAGGCGTCGTGCGTTGGTATCGCGCCCTGACCAGCAAGGCGGAACTGGTCAGATATGGCTGTTTTGACTGGGATCCATTTGGGTCGTTCCTGCCCGGCAACGTGGGAATGATCGAACAGGATGTCGCGGCGATGCTTGACACGGCTTTCGACTTGATCGGCAAACCGGCGGCGACAGAACAGCAGATATTGATCCCCTGCATGCTCAGAACCTTTTGATGCCGGGGATCCCACGGGGTGATATTACCGCGCCGATACCCCGACACCGGTTTCAGCCGATGATCAATGGGCGCACCCGACCTTCCCAACTTTGCGGTTTCAAAAGGCCCGACGAAGTGTGATGTAGCGAAACGGATTGGGATTGGGGCTCAAATTCTATATCCATGACTGAATGAACGCAGACCAATAGGCAAAGGCAGTGCGCGGCGGCGCAATGAATTAACAGAATATGAAACCTGCAAAAGTGGTTTTGCGGTCGCGACAAGCTCCGGAAAGACGCCCATGATGCGACTGGATATCCACAATTCCGAAGTGCCTTCCCTTTGTCAGGCATGCGAGGCGCGTCACAAGGGCATCTGTGGTGCGCTCGACCCCAAGCAACTGATGCAACTTGGGCGTCAGTCCGGGCGCCGCGAGGCCGGACCGGGCGCCGAACTGATCGCAGCCGGGGTTCCGGCGGACGGCTATGCCAATATCCTGAGCGGTGTCGTGAAACTGACGATGCTGTTGCCCGATGGACGTCAACAGATCGTGGGTCTTCAGTTCGCACCGGATTTTCTGGGTCGGCCCTTTGCCGAAAGCAGCGAAGTCGGCGCCGAGGCCGCCAGCACGGTGCGCTTGTGCACATTTCCCCGGTCGGCTCTCAAAGAGATGGTGCGCCAGTCGCCCGACCTAGAGCATCGGCTGCATGAACAGGCGCTGCGCGAACTGGACGATGCGCGGGAATGGATGATGATTCTGGGCCAGAAATCGGCGGCTGAAAAAGTCGCGTCGTTCCTGCTTTTGCTGGGTCGGCATATCGACCCCTATTCTGATGGCTTCTCGAAAGACTTCGACATTCCGCTGGGGCGGTCCGATATCGCTGACTTTCTGGGTCTGACGATCGAAACGGTCAGCCGCCAACTGACGCATTTGCGCAAATCGGGCGTCATCACCATTCAAAAGAATCGCCGCGTCACCATTGGCGATCTGGCCGCGCTCGAGACCGCAGCGGGCGGATGATCGTCAAAGCTTTCAGGCCTGTTGAAAGCGCGGCAGGACGTAATCGCGGTCAAAGGCCAGATGCCGCCGCAAGGACACGAACTGACAGCGCAGCATATATCCCAGATTTTCGGCGCCATCCCAGTTGCCCGCCGTGACAAAGGCCCGGATGGTATCGCGAACATCGCAGGCGTGATCCTCGTCCTCCTGATGCTCTTTGCGCAGCCGATCAAGAATCCCATGCACATCCGTATCCGCCGTCAGCAGGGCGGGAAAGATCACAGTCTCTTCCAGTTGGTGACATCGGCGCAGCGTTGACTGAAGCCGGTTCGCAAGAATCGTCGCGGCGCGGGTATCAACCTTTGAAGGAAGCTGATCCGCCAGATCTTCGAGTCTTTGACACAGATCGAGTTGCGTCCGCAGACAAGCGTCAAAAGCGGACGCCACGCCAAAGTTGGAAGGTGCAAGGTTGTGTGGCATAGGTAACGTCGATGCTCCTCAAGGCGGATGCGACATTCGTTTACGCCCAGCAGCCTACTGCCGAAAACGGAAAGAAACTTGATCCGTATCAAACCACTGCCCCGCCGTGTGTGGCACCAGTGAATAACGGGGCCGCGCCGGTACCAAATCGCGGCGATCACGGCTGGAACGCGGGAGCAGGCAAAGTGCCGGAAATCGGAGTGCAAGATCGGGTGGCAAAATCCAGCCCGCTGGATCGCGCCCAGACCCGCGCCAGCGTGCGCCCGCTGGCGAACGGGCATGGCCACATCGTGCTGTCGGTGCCGGCAATCCACTGCGGCGCCTGCGTTGCGGCAATCGAACGGAGCCTGAACGCGCGTGACGACGTGGTGTCGGCGCGGGTCAACCTGACCCTGCGTCAGGCCAGCGTCACGCTTGCGAGTTCAGCGACCGACCCCCTGCCGATGATCGAAAATCTGGCCGCGCTGGGGTTTGACGCGACGCATGCCGATGCCGGCGGCCCGGACAATCTGGCCACCGATCCGGCCGGCGGGCGGCTGTTGCGCGCCCTGGCGATTGCCGGTTTTGGGGCCGCGAACATCATGCTGCTGTCGGTCGGCGTCTGGTCGGGGGCAGAGGCGCAGACCCGCGAAACATTCCACCTCGTCTCGGCCCTGATCGCCGTTCCGGTGGTCGCCTATGCCGGACAGCCGTTTTTCGGGTCGGCCCTCGCGGCCCTGCGCGCGCGCCGCACGAACATGGATGTGCCGATCTCTCTGGGCGTGTTGCTGGCGCTGGGCCTGAGCCTGTTCGAGACCCTGCGCGGCGGCGAGCATGTCTTTTTCGATGCCGCCGTCACGCTGCTGTTTTTTCTGCTGGCGGGCCGGTATCTGGATCATCTGATGCGCGAAAAGGCCCGCAGCGCCGTCACCGGACTGACCCGCCTGTCGCCCCGTGGCGCGATGGTCCGGCAGGACGACGGAACCCTTGTTTATGTGCAACTGGCAGACGTGCCTCCGGGCGCAGTCCTGTCCATTGCCCCGCACGAACGGGTGCCCGTCGATGCGATCATCGTGGACGGCGGCACCGATCTTGACCGTTCCCTTGTCACTGGCGAGGCGATGCCCGTCACCGCCGGGCCCGGCGATATGCTCGAGGCCGGAACGCTGAACCTCACGGGCACGGTTTTGGTGCGGGCACTGCGCACCGCCGACACATCGTTTCTGGCGCAGATGATACAGATGCAAACCGCCGCAGAAGGCGGGCGAGCCAGATATGTCCGCATCGCGGATCGCGCCGCGCGGCTGTACGCCCCGGTTGTTCATACTTTGGCGCTGGCGACCTTTGTAGGATGGATGCTGGCGACGGGCGGCGATTGGCAGACCTCGGCCTTTGTCGCAATCAGCGTCCTGATCATCACCTGTCCCTGCGCCCTTGGGCTAGCGGTTCCGGTCGCGCATGTTGTGGCCGCCGGACGCCTGATGCGGATGGGTATCCTGATGAAGGATGGCGCGGCCCTTGAACGGCTGGCCGGGATCGACCACGCCGTGTTCGACAAGACCGGGACGCTGACCACAGGAACCCCGACGATCGGTGCGGTTCCCGATGATCCGGCGATCCGGTCAGCGGCCAGGGCCCTGGCCCAGCATGCCATTCACCCGGCAGCCCGCGCGATTGCGCAGCACCTGACTGACCTGCCCGCAACGATTTGCGGCGCGACCGAACTGCCCGGCTTTGGTGTCGAAGGCACGGTTGACGGTCGCCTTGCGCGTCTGGGTCGCGCCGACTGGGTCGCCGAGATCGCCAAGGATTCTGCGCAAACAGGCAGCCCCGCAGTCGCGTTTCAGGGCGGCGCGGCCAGTTCCTTTGATCTGACCGAAACGCTGCGGCCCGGCGCGGCAGACGCCATCGCCGCATTCAAAGGGTCGGGTATTCCGGTCGCCATGCTGTCAGGTGACATCGCCGACCGGGCAAACCGGATCGCGGGCGCGGTGGGTATTGCGGACGTCCGACATGGCGCAACCCCAGCCGAAAAAATCGCAACACTTGACGCCCTGCGCCGCGATGGCCACCGTGCACTGATGATCGGTGATGGGCTCAATGATGCGGCGGCGCTGGCGGCGGCCCATGTGTCGATGGCCCCTGCCAGTGCGTCGGACGCCGGCAGGACAGCCGCCGATTTCATTTTCCTGCGCGACCGGCTGGACGCTGTGCCGGCGACCTGGCGCGTCGCAAGTGAAACCGCCGCCATCGTCCGGCAAAACTTTGCGCTTGCCATCGCCTATAACTGCATCGCGATCCCGCTGGCTGTGGCCGGGCTGGTGACGCCCCTGATCGCGGCGCTGGCAATGTCGGGATCGTCGATCCTTGTCACGCTGAACGCCTTGCGCCTGAACCGGGCCGAAACGCCGCGACCGCAGCCCACGCCAAGCGTCAGCAGTCAGCAGGTCGCAGCATGACGATCCTGACCATTCTCATCCCAGTGACCCTGTTCATGGGAGTCGTCGGTCTGGCCGCGTTTTTCTGGAGCCTGCGCAGTCATCAATACGACGACCTGTCGGGCGATGCCGAACGCATCCTGTTCGACGACGACAAACCGTTACCTGCAAAGATTGCGCGGACGTCCGCCAAGCCCAAGGAGACCATCCGATGATGTCCAACCTGACAGGTGCCGAACGCACCAAGGCGATGCTGATCACCGGCATCGGCGTTCTGATCGGTCTGATCATGGCCGCTGCGGGCCGCAACGACGTGATGGGGGCGCAAGGCTGGATCGTCCTGCTGTTCAGCGCCGTCTTGTTTTTCCTTGTAGCCCGCGCGACTTACGACCCGGAACCGACAGAAGACCGCAGCGCGTCTTACTACGACGATCCGACCAAAGTCGGGATCATCCTTGCGCTGTTCTGGGCGGTGGTCGCGATGTCAGTGGGTGTCTGGGTCGCCGCACAACTGGCCTGGCCCGATCTGCGGTTCGATGCGGCATGGTCCAGCTTTGGCCGGATCCGCCCCGTGCATACGTCCGGTGTGATCTTTGGTTTCGGCGGCAATGCCCTGATCGCCACGTCGTTCCACATCATGCAGCGCACCAGCCGGGCGCGGATGCCCGATCAGGTCTCGCCGTGGTTCGTGCTGTTGGGGTTCAACCTGTTTTGCGTCGTCGCCGCCAGCGGCTATCTGATGGGCGTCACCCAATCCAAGGAATACGCCGAACCGGAATGGTATGCCGACATCTGGCTGGTCGTCGTCTGGGTGGTTTATTTCGTCCTTTATATCCGCACGCTCGCCCGCCGGAACGAGCCGCACATCTACGTCGCCAACTGGTACTACCTTGCATTCATTCTGGTCGTTGCGGTGCTGCATATCGTCAACAACCTTGCGGTCCCGGCGTCCTGGACCGGCGCCAAAAGCTATTCCGCCTTTTCCGGTGTGCAGGATGCGATGACCCAGTGGTGGTACGGCCACAACGCGGTGGCGTTCTTTCTGACCTCTGGGTTCCTTGGGATGCTGTACTACTTTCTGCCCAAACGTGCGGAACGGCCGATCTATTCCTACCGGCTGTCGATCCTGTCGTTCTGGGGGATCACGTTCTTTTACATCTGGGCCGGGTCGCACCACTTGCACTATACCGCCCTGCCGCAATGGGTGCAGACCCTGGGGATGACGTTCTCGATCATGCTGCTGGTGCCGTCATGGGCATCGGCGGGCAACGCGCTGATGACGCTGAACGGGGCCTGGCACAAGGTGCGCGACGACGCCACCCTGCGGTTCATGATGGTGGCGGCGGTGTTCTATGGCCTGTCCACTTTCGAGGGGTCGTTCATGGCGATCCGGCCAGTTAACGCCCTGTCGCACTATACCGACTGGACCATCGGCCACGTTCATGCCGGCGCGATGGGCTGGGTGGCGCTGATCACCTTCGGGTCGATCTATGCCCTGACCCCGGTGCTCTGGCGGCGCGAAACGATGTATTCGTGGAAGGCAGTCGAGTGGCACTTCTGGTTGGCCTTGTCGGGCACCGTCGTCTACGTCTTCGCGATGTGGAACAGCGGCATCACCCAAGGGCTGATGTGGCGCACCTATACCGAAAGCGGCACGCTGCGCTATTCCTTCGTCGACAGTCTGGTGGCGATGCATCCCTACTATATCGCCCGCGCCTTCGGCGGCTTGCTGTTCCTGATCGGTGCCTGCATCGCCTTCTGGAATGTGATCATGACGATCCGCCACGTGCCGCGCCAGTCACCCGCACTGGACTATCCGACATCGTCCGAAGCCTTGGAGCCGGCAGTGCCGGCCGCGGAGTAGCCCCATGTTCAAAACCCTGCTGAAACCCTTCGCGAAATTCTTTGAATTTCATGCAAAGACCCACTACCGGGCCGAACGGCATTCGATGGCGCTGACCTTTGGCATCATCCTTGCTGCGGGGGTCGGCGGCTTTGTCGAAATCGCGCCGCTGTTCACCATCGACGACACCGTCGAAACCGATCCGAACATGCGTGTTTACACTCCTCTGGAACAGGCCGGACGCGATATTTACATCCGCGAAGGGTGCTATGCCTGCCACAGCCAGATGATCCGCACCCTGCGCGACGAGGTCGAACGCTATGGCCCCTATTCGCTGGCGATCGAAAGCAAGTACGACCACCCGATGCTCTGGGGGTCGAAACGGACCGGGCCCGACCTTGCCCGGATCGGGGAAAAGTATTCGGACGACTGGCAGGTCCGCCACCTGGTCAATCCGCGCGATCTGGTGCCGGAATCGGTGATGCCGCAATATGCGTTCCTGCTCGACGCGGACCTTGAAACCGACAGCCTGCCGGACCGGCTTGCCGCGCTGCGCACTGTGGGCGTCCCCTATACCGACGAGATGATCGCGAATGCCAGTCTGGACGCCAAGGCTCAGACGCGCCCCGATAGCGATGCGGCGAGTGGCGTCGTTGACCGTTACGGCGACGCCACGGCGGTGCGCACATTCGATGGCCGGACCGACCGCGTGACCGAGATGGACGCGCTGGTCGCCTATCTGCAGATCCTAGGCCACCTGACCGATCTGCCCGAACAAATCCAACCGCAGGCCGAGGAGTAAACGATGGAAGTATCGCACGAATTTCTCGTTGCCATGGCGAAATCCTTTGGCCTTTTCTGGCTGGTCGGGCTGTCCATCGGGATCACTGCCTATGCCTTCTGGCCGGCGCTCGGGGGCCGGTTCAACAAGGCGGCGAACAGTATTCTGGATGATGAAGACGGACCCGCCCGGCACGATGTCGCCCGCTCGGAGGATCGTCCATGTCAGTAAAAGAACGCGACCCCCTCACCGGGCACCAGACCACTGGCCACGAATGGAACGGCATCACCGAACTGAACACGCGGGTGCCGCGCGCCGTCTGGTTCTTTATCATCGTCACCCATATCTGGGCCATTTTCATGTGGGTGCTGCTGCCGACCTGGCCGCTGGTGACGACCTACACAAAAGGCATCCTTGGCTTCGATCAGCGGCACGTGGTGGCGGAGCAGATCGTGCTGGCGAATGTTGCCCGGGCTGACTGGGCCGACCGGATCACGGCCTTGCCCGCCGATGCGATTCTGGCCGATCCCGAATTGGCGGCCCGTGTGAATGGCACGGCGCACCAGTTGTTTGGCGACAATTGCGCCGGCTGCCACGGACAGAACGCTGCCGGGGGGCCGGGTTTTCCCAGTCTGATCGACGCCGCGTGGCTGTGGGGCGGCGATACCGACACGATCATGGAGACGCTGCGGGTCGGCATCAATTCGACCCATCCCGACACCCGGTGGGCACAGATGCTTGCCTTCGGGCGCGACGGCATGCTGACCAGCGCGGAAATCCGCACCGTGGTCGATTATGTCCAGTCGCTTTCGGGCACCGACGCTCCGGCTGATACGATCGCCGCCGGGGCCGAAATATTCGCCAACAACTGCGCAAGCTGTCACGGCGACAACGCCGCAGGCAACACCGACCTTGGCGCCCCCGACCTAACCGACGATTTCTGGATCTACGGCGGCGACGACGCGACGATGTTCCGCACCATCTGGGACGGACGCCAAGGCTGGATGCCCGCATGGGAAGGCCGCCTGAGCGAAACCGAACGCAAGATCCTGGCTGTCTATCTTCAACAACTCGGACAGGAGGCCGCACAATGACCGCCATGACCCACCCGCGTTTCTGGACCGGACCGCGCATTTTCGCGCTCGCCGCCGTCGGTCTGGTTACGGCCCTGTTTGTCGGTGCCAATGCGCATCTGATCGCCGTCGCGTTTTCCTCAAAGCCCGATTGCGCCCTGCAACCCCAGTCAGAAGGCGTCGCAGCCCTGCGCGCGGCGAAACCATCATGCTAGGTGATCACCCCGACGCCCCGCCGCCACCCGACGACGCCCACGGCGGCATCCCATTGGTTGTTCCGGCCCTGCCCCGCGAAAACCCGCATGCCCGCGACCTGCCGTGGCGGACCGCGCTTGACTGGCTGCGCGCGGGTTGGTCCGATTTGTGGACCAATCCGTTGCCCAGCCTGCTTTACGGTTTTGGCGTCTTTCTGGTCTCTGCCCTGATCGTCTGGGCGCTGTTCCAATTCGAATACGAATTCATCCTGTTCCCCGCGCTGGCCGGATTCATGGTGGTCGGCCCGCTGATCGCCAACGGGCTTTACGAGAAAAGCCGAAGGCTTGAGGACGGCGAACGGACCAGCTTTGCGCGAATGGTTTTCGTGCGACCACGCTCGGGCTATCAGGTGCTATTCATGGGCGTCATCCTGCTGATGCTGTTCCTGTTGTGGAACCGGGCGGCAGTTTTGATCTGGGCGCTGTTCTTCGGTATCGTGCCGTTTCCGGGAACCGACCAGATCCTGCCGATGCTGTTTCTGACCCCCACCGGCTGGGCCTTGCTGTTGGTCGGGGGCGCGGTCGGCGCGCTGTTCGCGGCGTTCTCTTTTGCGATCAGCGTCTTTGCCGTGCCGATGCTGCTGACCGAGCGCACCGATGCGCTGTCGGCTCTGGGGATCAGCATGGCGATGGTCTGGCGCAATCTGCCCGTCATGCTGGCTTGGGGGGGCATCGTGCTGGTGCTGTTCCTGCTATCGGTCGCGACGGCCTTTGCCGGACTGATCGTCGTCTTTCCGATCCTTGGCCATGCCACCTGGCACGCCTATCGCGCCATCCGCGGCGACGCGCCCAAGGACGACGAGACCGAGCGCATGTTCATTCGCCCTGTCTGAGCAGATCATCCTCGATAGAAGAGCGCGATGTGCTGAGGAGACTTCTGAAAGGGCGAAAAAGCGGGCATAATGGTCGCTGAAGCAGCAGTCATGGCACGGAACTGAAAGATATATTCTCTGTAGGAAAAATAAGTTAACCTCCGGGGTGGCATCGCGCCATGTCTCCGCCATCAAAGGAGCCTTATCATGACCACGACCCGCCTGCGGACACCCGTATGTCAATTATTGGGCTGCGATGTTCCGGTCCTGCTGGCTGGTATGGGCGGGGTGGCGCGTTCCGAACTGGTGGCGGCAGTAGCGCGGGCGGGGGGCTATGGAATCCTCGGCATGGTGCGCGAAAGCCCCGAATTCATCGCCGCGGAAATTGACGCGGTGCGGGCCCAGACCGACCGGCCATTCGCCGTCAATCTGATCCCGGCGGCATCCGATCCTGTCCTGTTTGACGCCGAACTGGGCACCTGCATCGACCGCGATTTGTCCGCGATATGTTTTTTCTGGGATGTGGTGCCGGACGCCGTTGCGCGGGCCAAGGCGGCGGGATGCCTTGTGCTGCATCAGGTCGGATCGCTGGACGCGGCGCGGGCCGCAGCGGCGGCGGGGGCCGATGTGCTGATCGTCCAGGGGGTCGAGGCCGGGGGTCATGTGCATGGTACGGTGGCGGCCCTGATACTGGTGGAACAGGTGGCGCGCACCGTGCCGCTGCCGGTTATCGCGTCGGGCGGCTTTGCCACCGGCGCCAGCCTGATTGCGGCAATCGCGCTGGGTGCTCAGGGCATCCATTGCGGCACTGCTTTTCTGGCTACGGTGGAATCCTTTGCGCATGACGTTCACAAGGCGCGGGTGCTGGCCGCCGGCGCCGAAGACACGGTTTACACCGACGCTTTTGCCCTGAACTGGCCACCGCATTCGCCGGTCCGGGTGATCCGCAATTCGCTGACCGATGCATTGGGGACCAACCTGATGGGGCATCTTCCCGACAAGATAGCGCACGACGTGATCGGGGCGGATGCGGGGCGACCCCTGATGAAATTCAGCACGGATTCACCGCTGCGCACCACGACCGGCGATCTCGAGGTGATGGCGGCTTATGCCGGGCAAAGTGCGGCGCTGATTGACAATCTGCCAACGGCGGCGGAACGGATTGCGGCGATCATGGCCGAGGCGAGCGCAGCCTTGGCGCGACTAAAACAGGTGACTGAAAATGCAGGATAATCCAGATCCAGATCCGACCCAGGCAGCCGACATCGCCCGCTGGCGCAAGGCCGAACGACAGCGCCTTTTGGACGAACGGGCGGCGATGTCGGTCGCGGTGCGGCACGACGCGTCCGAGACAATCGCTAGTCACATCGACCACCTGCTCGGGTCACGGTTCGAATCGCTGGACGGTTTGACGATTTCCGCGTGGTGGCCGATCAAGGCGGAACTGAATCTGCGCCACTGGCTGACCGGGTTGGCGGCGCGAGGTGCGCGGGCCGCACTGCCCGTGGTGGTGACGCAAGGCGCGCCGCTGGAGTTTCGGGTCTGGACCCAGGATTGTAAGATGATTCAGGGGTTCTGGAAAATTCCGGTGCCCGCCGACGGCCCTGCGGTGACGCCCGATGTGACCCTTGCGCCACTGGTCGGGTGGGACGCTGCGGGGTATCGGCTGGGCTATGGCGGCGGCTATTTCGACCGCACGCTGGCCGCGCTGAACCCGCGCCCGCTGGTGGTCGGGGTCGGATTGCAGGCGGCGCGGATCGCGACGATCTATCCCCAGCCGCATGACATCGGGATGGATGAGATTGTGACAGAAACCGGAGTCCAGACCTTGGCCGCACGGTGACGGCAGCAGAGCCACGATGCCGCGGCTGACGACGGTTTTGCGCGCGTTGGGGCCGGTCATCGCATGGCCACGCCCGGCCGAGGTGATCGCGGGCGCAGCCGGTGCAGGCGTCGCTTTGTTGATCTGCGCCGCAGTGATCCTGTGGTCCGGAGCATCCCCGACCGGCGGACTATTGATCGCGCCGATGGGGGCGACGGCGGTGATTCTGTTCGCGCTGCCCAACAGCCCTCTGGCGCAGCCGTGGTCGGCGGTTGTCGGCAATACAGCCTCGGCGGCGATGGCGCTGGCGGTGCATCAAGTGACAGACGATCCGGCTGTTGCGATCGGCGCGGCGGCGTTGCTGTCGCTAACAGCGATGTTCGTTCTGCGCGCGCTGCATCCGCCGGGGGGTGCGGTGGCCCTGACTGCGGCGCTGAACCCCGCGATGCTGGACGCCGGCGGGCTGCGCTTTGTCCTTGGTCCGGTGCTGACCGGCACTGTTGCGCTGGTTGTCATCGCGATCCTGTGGCACCGGCTGAATGGGCGGGTCTATCCGTTTCGCCAACCGCAGGCCGAAGGGCCCCATGCGACCGCCGACAAGGCAGCGCAGCAGCGGTTGGGGCTTGATGTAGAAGAACTGACGCAAATTCTGGCCGAGTATCGCCAATCTGCCAACCTTGGGGTCGAAGATTTGGCCCGGCTGATCGCCGCTGCTGAACAAGTCGCGGCGGGGCATGCCTTGGGCGTGCTGACTTGTGGCGCGATCATGTCGCGCGACCTGATCACCGTGCGGCCAGAGGCGCGGGCGTCACAGCTGGCAGATCTGTTCCGCAAACACGGATTTTCGTCGATTCCTGTTGTGGATGACAATGGCACGCTATGCGGCGTGGTGTTTCAGCTTGACCTGATCCGGCGCGCTCGCCGTGACGCGATGCGCCGCAAGGTCGGGTTCGGGGCGGCAATGGCAGCAATCCGGCGCGACCGGGTCGCCGGTGTCCTGCGCGCATCCGAGGTGATGACGACCGGTCTGCCCACTGTGGCACCAGACACGCCCGCATCGGCGTTGCTGCCGCTTTTGGCCGATGGCGGGGCCGAGGCGGTGCCGGTGATCGCGGCGGGCAGGATCGTCGGGATTGTGACCCGCACCGATCTGCTGTCGGCGCTGGCAAGGACGACAGTGCGCGCCGGTCTTTGACAGTCAGGTCAACGAGCCCAGCAGCATGATTTGCACATCGGCGACGTTGGTGCCCGTGGCCCCGCTAACGACCAGATCGCCCGACAGCCGCAGCGCCGCGTGGCTGTCGTTGTTGGCCAACAGCGCCTCAGGATCGCCACCTGCCACTCGCATCCGGGCGATGGTTCCACCATCTACCACCCCGCCCGCCGCCTCGGTCGGCCCGTCGCGCCCGTCGGTGCCGCCCGACAGAAATACCCACGGTCGCGTGGCGCCCGCCATCAGCATCGCGACCCGCAGCGCCAGTTCCTGATTGCGCCCACCAAGGCCGGTGCCGCGCAACGTCACCGTGGTTTCGCCGCCGAAGATCAGGCAAGTCGGAATGGTTACCGGGGCGGCCTTTGCTGCCGCGACGATGCGGGTCGCCGCGTCGGCCACGTCGCCGGTCAGATGATCGTCGACGATTGTCGCGCCGTTGGCTTGGGCCGCGATGGCGTCAAGGCTTTTGCGATTCGACCCGATCAGGATGTTGGTGGCTTTGGGCATCGGCGACGCGTCGTCCGGTGCCCGGTCAAGCACATCGCGGACGGCCTGCGGGATGCTGTCCCAGACACCGCGCGCCTGCAACATCGCCCGCACGGCGGCGATCGTGCCGATCGGCGCGACCGTCGGACCCGAAGCGATGACGCGCAGGTCGTCGCCAATCACGTCGGACAGGATGTAGGCCGTCACCGGGGCCACCGTCGCCCGCAACAACCCGCCACCTTTCAGCCGCGACACCTGCTGGCGGACCGCGTTCATCTCGGTGATATCAAAGCCGCCACCCAGCAGAACCCGGTTCAGCGCCGCCTTGTCAGCAAGGGTCAACCCGGCGACCGGGGCCGGCAGCATCGCCGACCCGCCCCCCGACACCAAGGCGATCACCCGGTCGGCAGGATTCGCTGCACCGACAAACGACTCGAGTTGCCGCGCCGCCGCCGCGCCGTTTTCATCCGGCACCGGATGACCCGCAACCAACACCGTCGCACCCGGCAGGTCGCGGGCATTTTCGGCGTTCGTCACGACCAGCGCGGCAACCGCCGTGCCAGTGATTTTGTCGATCAGGCAGGCCGCCATCGGCACCGCCGCCTTGCCGAAGGCGACGATCCGATAACTGCCGCCGGGGTCCGGGCGCGGCAGCGGTGTTGTGGCCAGCGCGACTGTCAGCGCCCGCGCCGGATCGGCGGCCTGACAGGCCAGCGCGAACAGCGCCAGCGCGGTGTCACGCAGGTCGGACACGGGCCTAGTTCGACGCGATCTGGCGTGCCTTTTCGACCAGCACCTCGGCCTGCCGGATCGAGGCATAGTCGATCAGGCGGCCATCAAGCGACACCGCACCCTTACCGGCTGCTTCGGCTTCGGCCATCGCCGCAATGATGCGCTGCGCCTTGGTCACTTCGGCCTCCGACGGGCTCATTACCTCGTTGGCCAGCGCGATCTGGCTGGGATGGATCGCCCATTTGCCTTCGCAGCCCAGTACCGCAGCGCGGCGTGCAGCAGCGCGATAGCCGTCGGCATCGGAAAAATCCCCGAACGGGCCGTCAATCGGGCGCAGGCCGTTGGCACGGGCGGCGACGACCATCCGGGCCAGCGCATAATGCCACATATCGCCCCAATGCACCGCGCGGTCGCCGGCAGCATCGGGATCGGTCAGAACGGCATAATCCGGGTTCACGCCGCCGATGATCGTGGTGCGGGCACGGGTGCTGGCGGCATAATCGGCGACGCCAAAATGCAGGCTTTCGTTGCGTTTCGATGCGCCCGCAATGGCGCTGACGTTCTGCATCCCAAGCGCGGTTTCGATGATATGTTCGAACCCGATCCGCTTTTTATGGCCCATCGCGTCTTCAATCTGGGTGACCATCATGTCGATCGCATAGACATCGGCGGCAGTGCCAACCTTGGGGATCATGATGACGTCGAGCCGTTCACCGGCCTGTTCGACCACGTCCACCACATCCCGATACATATAGTGCGTATCAAGGCCGTTGATCCGCACCGACATGGTCTTTTTGCCCCAGTCGAGTTCGTTCAGGGCCTTGATGATATTCTTCCGCGCCTGCGGTTTTTCATCCGGCGCAACCGCATCCTCGAGATCGAGGAAAATTACGTCTGCGTCGGATTTCGCCGCTTTTTCAAACAGTTGCGGTTGGCTGCCCGGCACGGCCAGTTCGCTGCGGTTCAGCCGTGCGGGGGCCTGTTGAATGACGTGGAAAGACATGAGAACGCTCCTTGGGGTTTGGCGGGGTTTGGAATGTGGTGGTCGTTGTCGGCAGGCATCGGCTGATTCAGTGTTTCCAGTCAAGAATATTTTTTGACTGATGGTTAGGTGTGACGGTTTCAGAAATCCCCCCGCGACGCCCTGTTGGCATAATAGAAGGCAATCGCCTGCGTGCGGTTCTTGACCGACAGTTTATCGAACAGGTTCGACAAATGGAACTTGACGGTGTTGGTGCTGATGTCGAACTCCTTGGCCAGCTCGCGGTTGGTCGGCCCCTTTGACAGTGCCTCGAGCAGGATGCGTTCGCGGTTCGACAGCTGGTCGATCGGATCCTGACGCAAGGTGCGCACGTCCAGAAACGGGAACACCATCTGCCCCTTGGCGACCGACAGACAGGTGTCCAGCAACTGTTCGGCGGTCCCGCTGCGCGGCGCGAAACCGGCGGCACCGGCCGACATCGATTTGCGGGCGGTATCGCCGGTATCGTCACCATAGACCACCAACTGCGGCGCATTGGGCTGGGCGCGCAGCACGTCGATCAGTTTGGCCCCGCCAAGGGCCGGCAGATTCCAGTCAATGACCCCGACCTGCACCGGCATCCGCATCACCGCACCCAGAAACCCCTCGGCCGTGGCCGAAGTGGCGACCAAAGAGAATCGGGGGTCTTTGTCGAATGTCTCGGACATCGCGGTCAGCATCATCGGATTGCTATCCGCTAACATGACCGTAACAGCTGCTTTCCCGCTTGGTTCCGGCATTTCCAACCCTAAACCCTACCCGATCAGGTAGGTAAATTTCTGCATACCATCGCATACCTACCCTTTTGGGTAGGTAACAACCTATCCTAATAGTTGCCTGAAAGCAGGATAAAGGAATGTTGTGGAAATTGTCGAGGAGGCTTTTCATCACGGTAAGTAAAGTTGACCGAACGGAATCGCGGTCCACCGCCGCCACGACCCTTTGGACATGATGACAACCATCGACCGAAAGCAGGACAATCCCATGACCGCACTTTTCCCACGCCTGGAAATCCCCGAAACGCTGGCAGCCGGACCGGGGCCGGGCAACACCGATGCGCGGGTGCTGGCCAGTTTTGCCAATGCCGGGATGGCCGATCACATGCAGGCCGACGTCCTGCGCGGGATGGTCGAATGCAAACATATGCTGCGGCAGGTCTGGGGCACCAGGAACGTCTATACTTTCGGCGTCGCCGGGACCGGATGGAGCGGGCTTGACTGCCTGCTGAGCGCGGTTTTGCCAGGTGACACGGTTGTCGCATTTGCCAACGGCACCTTCAGCAGCATCGACGCCCTGACCCTGCGGATGAAGGCCTCAAGCCGCGAGGATCTACGGGCCAATCCGCTGGACCCGAAACCGGCAAACGTCACAGTCATCAACATTGACCACGGCACGTCGTTTTCGGCAAAGGTGATCGACACCGCATTGGCCGACAATAAGCCGAAATGGGCGATGATGGCGCATTGGGAAACCGGTTCAGGGCGGATCAACGATCTGCGCGCCTTTTCGGATGCCTGCGAAAAGCACGGAGTCATGGGTCTGATCGACGCGGTATCGTCGCTGGGGATCGCGGATTTCGACATCGACGATTTCCCCGGCGTCGTCGGTTGGGCGTCCTGTCCGCAAAAGGGCGTACTGTGCCTGCCGCTGACCTATGCGCCGGTCAGTTTCAGCGATCGCTATATCGCCGAGGTCACCGAAAACGGCTGTTACACCTACGACCACCACCCGCTGCTTGAAGCCCGCCACTGGGGCATCGTCGATGGCAAGGACGTGGCGGCGGGCAGCTACCATCGGACCCACTCCGGCTATGCGGTGGCGGCGTTTCACGAGGCGCTGCGGATCAACCTGCAACACGGCAAAGCCCAAAAGGCCCAAGACTACGCCCGCCACGAACGCGCCCTGCGCGACGCGGTGACCGGCATGGGCTGCACAGTCACGTCGAACATGACCTCGCTGGTCGTGCTGAACCTGCCGGACAGTCTGGCGGGGCGCGAAAAGGAACTGGTGCAGGGCTGTCGTGCCAAAGGGTTTGGCATCTGGCCGACCCTGTCAGAACCGGTGCAGGTGCGCATCGGCATCCTGAACCAACTGTCCGAAACCGCGATTGCCGAGATCGTCCGGCGCTTTGCCGTGGCGTTGAAAGATATGGGCGCGTCGGTCGATCTGGATACGACGATGGACAGGCTGGCGCAGGCCTACAAGACGCCGATGGCAGCGCAATAGCAACGGGACAAGGGAGCGGCGACAATGGATATTCACGAATATCAAGCCAAGGAAATTCTGGCCCGGTTCGGCGTCGCGGTGCCGCAGGGCGGGCTGGCCTACAGCCCGGAACAGGCGGCTTATCGCGCCCGTGAACTGGGCGGCAACCGCTGGATCGTCAAGGCGCAGGTCCATGCCGGGGGCCGGGGCAAGGCGGGCGGCGTCAAACTGTGCGATTCCGAACATGAAATTCAGGACGCCACAAACGAAATGTTCGGCCGCAAACTGGTCACCCATCAGACCGGACCCGAAGGCAAAGGCATCTACCGGGTTTATGTAGAAAACGCCGTCGATTTTGTCCGCGAAATTTATGTCGGCTTTGTGCTGGATCGCACATCGCAGCGGGTGATGATCGTCGCCTCGTCCGAAGGCGGCATGGAGATCGAGGAGATTTCCGAGAAACGGCCCGACTCCATCGTGCGCTCGACCGTTGAACCTGCCGTCGGCTTGCAGGAATTTCAGGCCCGCGAAATCGCCTATGCCCTGAAAATTCCCGCCGCCCTGACGCAGCAAATGGTCCGCACCTTGCAGGGTTGCTATGCCGCGTTCAGCGAGTTGGACGCGACGATGGTCGAGATCAACCCGATGGTTATTACCGCCGATAACCGGGTGATGGCGCTGGACGCCAAAATGACGTTCGACACCAACGCCCTGTTCCGCCACCCCCACGTCGCCGAATTGCGCGACAAAAGCCAGGAAGACCCGCGCGAGGCCCGCGCTGCCGACCGGGGTCTGGCCTATATCGGCCTGGCCGGGCAGATCGGTTGTATCGTCAACGGTGCCGGGCTGGCGATGGCGACGATGGACACGATCAAGCTGGCCGGGGGGGAACCTGCGAATTTCCTTGATATCGGCGGCGGGGCAACGCCCGAACGGGTCGCCAAGGCGTTCCGTCTGGTCATGTCGGACGAGAATGTGCAGGCGATCCTTGTCAACATCTTTGCCGGGATCAACCGCTGCGACTGGGTCGCCGAAGGCGTGGTGCAGGCGCTGACCGCCAACCCGGTCGATGTGCCCGTGATCGTCCGGCTGGCAGGTACCAACGTCGAGGAAGGCCAGAAAATCCTGGCCAAATCCGGTCTGCCGATCATCCGCGCCGGATCGCTGATGGAAGCCGCCGAACGCGCGGTCACCGCATGGAAGAACGACCAGATACAGAACACCAAGCAGAGGGCGATCTGATGAGCATACTTCTTGATCGTGAAAGCCGGGTTGTGGTGCAGGGCATCACTGGCCGGATGGCGCAATTCCATACCAAGGAAATGCTGGACTATGGGACCAATGTCGTCGCCGGCGTCGTGCCGGGCAAGGGCGGCGAAAACGTATTGGGGGTGCCGGTTTTTGATACGGTCAAGCAGGCGGTCGCGGCTACCGGCGCGGATTCCAGCCTTGTTTTCGTGCCGCCCCCGTTTGCCGCTGACAGCATCATGGAGGCCGCAGACGGCGGTATTCGCTATTGCGTCTGCATCACCGACGGGATCCCGGCGCAGGACATGATCCGCGTCAAACGCTACATGATGCGCTATCCGCGCGAACGCCGGATGGTGCTGACCGGACCGAACTGTGCAGGCACGATCAGCCCCGGCAAGGCGCTGTTGGGGATCATGCCGGGCCACATCTATCTGCCCGGCCATGTCGGCATTGTCGGGCGGTCAGGGACGCTGGGATATGAGGCGGCACAGCAGCTCAAGGATCGCGGTATCGGGGTTTCCACCTCGGTCGGGATCGGCGGCGATCCGATCAACGGGTCATCGTTCCGCGACATCCTGGAACGCTTTGAATCCGACCCCGACACGCATGTGATCTGCATGATCGGTGAGATTGGCGGCCCGCAAGAGGCCGAAGCCGCCGCCTATATCCAAAAGCACATCAGCAAGCCGGTGATCGCCTATATCGCCGGACTGACCGCACCAAAAGGGCGCACGATGGGCCATGCCGGAGCAATCATTTCGGCCTTTGGGGAAAGCGCCTCGGAAAAGGTTGAAATCCTGACCGACGCCGGCGTCACCGTCGCCGAAAATCCGTCGGTGATCGGCGAAACCGTGGCCCGCGTCATGCAGAAAAAGGCGGCATAGGCACAGCGATGACCAGACCAAAGGTTCTTGTCACAAGGCGCTGGCCCGACGCGGTTGAAACCCGGCTGTCGCAGGACTTTGATGTCGCGCTGAACCGGGACGATACGCCGCTGTCAGAGTCCGAGCTGCGCGACGCCTTGGGGAAATACGACGCAATCTTGCCCACCGTCACCGATCGCTTGCCCGCATCGGTTTTTGCCGGGCCAGCGCCGCGCACCAGGATCGTCGCCAACTACGGCGTTGGTTTCGCCCATATCGATACCGGCGCGGCCCGCGAGAACGGCATCGCGGTAACCAATACCCCGGATGTCCTGTCCGAATGCACGGCCGATATCGCGATGACGTTGCTGCTGATGGTGGCGCGTCGGGCGGGCGAGGGCGAACGCGAACTGCGGGCGGGCAACTGGACCGGCTGGCGCCCGACCCATATGATCGGAACCAAGGTATCGGGTGCCACGCTGGGCATCATCGGCTTTGGCCGGATCGGACAGGCGATGGCGCAACGGGCGCATTTCGGGTTCGGCATGAAGATCATCGTGCAGAACCGGTCGCCCGTCGCCGCCGAAATTCTGGCGCGCTACGACGCCAGACAGGTTGATGACATTGACGACCTGCTGCCGCTTTGCGACTTTGTCTCGTTGCACTGTCCGGGCGGTGCCGCGA
The DNA here is from genome assembly GCA_038323615.1 of Rhodobacterales bacterium. Classification (GTDB taxonomy): domain Bacteria; phylum Pseudomonadota; class Alphaproteobacteria; order Rhodobacterales; family Rhodobacteraceae; genus JBBKXP01. The sequence goes on from JBBQHC010000005.1 coordinate 36,393, forward strand.
ACCGGAATCTGATAAATGCGTACCGTCTTGGCCTGATGCGGCCCGAGGCGATTCTGATCAACACCGCGCGGGGCGAGGTGGTTGACGAACAGGCCCTTGCCCGTGCGTTGTGGTTTGGCACAATCGGCGGCGCCGGGCTTGACGTGTTCACCGTCGAACCGGAAATTCCTGCTGAGTTGGCGGGGGCCGACAATCTGGTAATGCTGCCGCACCTCGGCTCGGCGACGCGTGCCACCCGCGAGGCGATGGGGTTTCGGGTTCTGGACAACCTTCAGGATTTCTTTGCTGGCAAGTCACCGCGCGACCGGGTCGCCTGAATCATGCAAACTGCCGCCACAGCCAGCCTCTTGGACTATCCTGAACCGGCGGATTATGCCGCCGGTCTGCGTCACGAACTGCTGCGGCTCTGGCGCAATGTCATCCGCAAACGCGCACCCCAAATCGCCACGCTGATCGAGGATCCGGGGCTTGACCTGCCCTCGGACGACGCCGCTATTCCTTGCTTGCAGGCCATCAATATCTGGTTCCAGCTCACCCGGATCATCGACGAGAACACCGCGATGCGCGACCGTCGCCAGGCCGAGGCCCGCGATGGTGCGGCGGCGATCGAAGGTAGCTTTGCACGGGTCATCGACAGGATCGACCCGGAAATGACCGCCGCCGGATTCGCGACGCTGGCCGGTCAGCTTTCTGTCGGTCCCACCCTGACTGCGCATCCGACCGAGGCCAAGCGCGTGACCATTCTGGAAATCCACCGCCGGATCTATCGCCTGCTGGTGGCGCTGGAAACCCAACGCTGGACGCCGCGCGAACGCGACGATTTCCTGTCCGACATCGAAAGCGAGATCGACCTGTTGTGGATGACCGGCGAACTGCGTCTGGAACGTCCCAGCCTCAAGGACGAGATCGACTGGGGCCTGCAATTCTTTCGGGACAGCGTCTATGACGCGATCCCGCTGTTGTTCGACCGCTTTGTCGCGGCGGCCTCTGCCCGGTTCGGTCCCGATGTCGCGATCACCCCCTGCGTGCGCTTCCATTCGTGGATCGGTGGCGACCGTGACGGCAACCCCAATGTCACGACCGCGGTGACGCGGCTGGCGCTTGACCAGTCACGGCTGGCAGTGCTGCGCCACTATGTTGATGCGGTGCATGCGGCGGCGGCGCGGATAAGCATTACCGCGCGGATCGTCGCGGTCACGCCGGCAGACCGCGACCGCATCGTGGCGATCATCGCCCGCGCCGGTGTGCCCGACGATTACGAACGGCGCAATCCGGGCGAGCTGTTCCGTCAGGCCCTGACCGCCATCGCCACGCGGTTGCAGGCCAATATCGACGACGGTCCGCTGGCCTATGCGACGGTCGCGCAATTCATCGCCGATCTGGCCCGGCTGGACGACATCCTGGTTGGGATCGGCGCAGGCCGGATCGCCGAACGGCACCTGCGCCCGATCCGCTGGCAGGCGCTGACCTTTGGATTTCGCACCGCAACGCTGGACGTGCGGCAGAATTCGACGGTGACGACGGCGGTGATCGGCGAAATCTGGGGGCTGTCCGGCACAGCACCTGCCTATGGGTCAAAGGACTGGTCAGATCGGCTGCGCCGCCAGCTGGCGATGCCCGACCTGCCGCAGGTCGACCCTGCCGCGCTTGGCCCAGAAGCCCGCGAGCTACTTGACCTGCTTGGTCTGATGCACAAGGCCCGGTTGTCGGTCGACCCCGACGCGGTAGGTCCGTTTATTCTGTCGATGACCCGGTCAAGCGACGATATTCTGGGGGTTTACCTGCTGGCCCGCTACGCTGGTTTTGGAGCTGAAAAGGTCGATCTGCAGGTCGTGCCCCTGTTTGAAACAATTGCCGATCTGCGCCGCGCACCCACCGTTTTCGACGATCTGCTGGCCGTCCCGCTGGCGCATCGCAGCATCCGCGCGCGCGACGGCACGATCGAGGTGATGCTGGGCTATTCGGACAGCAACAAGGACGGCGGTTTTATCTGTTCGACATGGGAGTTGGACAAGGCGCAGCGGCGGATTTCACAGACGCTGGCGCGCCACGATATCCGCCCGGTCTATTTTCACGGTCGCGGCGGATCGGTCAGCCGGGGCGGCGCACCGACCGAACGCGCCATTGCGGCGCAGCCTGCGGGCACGATCCACGGCCGCCTGCGGATCACCGAACAGGGCGAGGTCGTGTCATCCAAATACGCCAATCGCGGCACCGCCCTGAACCAGTTGGAACTGCTGTCGGCATCGGTGCTGACGCATCTACAAAACCGCAAACCCGAGGTGATGAATCCCGAACACGACGACGCCCTCGAGGCGCTGTCGGGGATGTCACAGACTGCTTATGCCAACCTTTTGGCCCTGCCAGGTTTCATCACCTATTTCCAGCAGGCCAGCCCGGTCGAAGAACTGGCCATGCTCAAGATCGGATCGCGACCGGCGCGGCGTTTCGGTGCCAGCAGCCTTGCCGACCTGCGCGCGATCCCTTGGGTTTTCGCTTGGTCGCAAAACCGGCATCTGCTGACAGGCTGGTACGGTTTCGGGTCCGCGATTCAATCATTCCGACAGGTGCGCGGGGGCGAAGGTGATCGGCTGCTGACCGAAATGTTCGCGCAGCACCGCCTGTTCCGTCTGATGGTGGACGAGGTCGAAAAGTCGCTGATGCTGACCGATATGGACATCGCCGCGCGATATGCCGGGCTGGTTGAAGATCCTGCGATCCGTGACCGGGTGTTTGACAGCGTCGGCCATGAATACGCCCGCGCCATGACGGCGATCCATGCTCTCACCGACAACGCGGCAGTCGGGACAAGATTCCCGATCATGCGAGACCGTTTCGCCCGGCTGCGCCCACAACTGGACCGGATCAACCATTTGCAGGTTGCTTTGTTGCACAGCGCCCGCAGCGAACCATCGCGGCGCACCACTGTCCCGCTGATGCAATCGATGAACTCGATCGCCGCCGGCCTTGGCTGGACCGGCTGACTGGCGCGGCACAAAGTGAAACCGACCCAAAAAAAAACGCCGCCCAGTTGGGGCGGCGTAGTTCAGGGAGAGTCGAAGGACAATCAGATATCCAGTGTGTTGTCGTGTTCCCATTTGGAAAAATGCGACACGTAGCTGTTCCATTCCTCGTGCTTGAGCTTGAGGAACGCTGTCGAGAACGACTCGCCCATCATCGACTTGAGCGTGGTATCGGCGTCATAGGCCCGCAGCGCGTCAAGCAAGTTCAGCGGCAGTTTCGGGCCACCTTTGATCAGGTGGCCTTCGGTATACATATTCACGTCGGACCGCGGGCCGGGGTCGGCCTTGGTGCGCACCCCGTCCAGCCCGGCAGCAAGGATCACCGCGTTCAGCAGGTAGGGGTTCACCGCGCCATCGGGCAGCCGCAATGCGAACCGGCCGGGGCCGGGAACCCGCACCATGTGGGTGCGGTTGTTGCCAGTCCAGGTCAGTGAATTCGGGGCCCACGTCGACCCTGAGGCGGTGCGCGGCGCATTGATCCGCTTGTAGCTGTTGACCGTCGGGTTGCAGATCGCGGTGATCGCCGACCCGTGTTTCATGATCCCGCCAAGGAAATGATGCCCCTGTTCGGACAGGCCCAGCGGGTTCTTGGCGTCGGCAAAGGCGTTGGTTTTGCCATCGGTGGACCAGACCGAGATATGGGCGTGCAGCCCATTGCCGGTCAGCCCTTCGAACGGTTTGGGCATAAAGGTGGCGCGCAACTCGTGTTGTTCGGCGACCGATTTCAGCATGAATTTAAAGAACGACAGCTTGTCCGAGGTGGCCAGCACGTCGTCGTATTTCCAGTTCATTTCGAACTGGCCAGTGGCGTCCTCGTGGTCGCTTTGATAGGGATCCCAGCCGAGATCTTCCATGTAATTGCTGACTGTCGAAATCACGTCGTACATGCGCATGATCGCCTGCTGGTCATAGCAGGGCTTTTTGGCGGTATCGTGTTTATCGGCCACCTTGGTGCCGCAGGGAGCGAGCAGAAAGAATTCAGGCTCGACCCCGGTCTTGACCCGCAGACCATCCTTTGCGGCTTCGTCGACCAAACGGCGCAACACGTTGCGCGGGGCCTGATCGACAGCTTTTCCCTCCATCACCGGATTGGCGGGCACCCAGGCGACTTCGGGTTTCCAGGGCAGTTGGATCGCGGCGGCCGGATCGGGCACCGCCATCATATCGGGGTGCGCGGCGGTCAGGTCCAGCCATGTGGCAAAGCCCGCGAACCCGGCGCCGTCGTCTTCCATGTCCTCGATCATCCGGGCCGGAACCAGCTTGGCACGCTGGCTGCCGAACAGATCGGTGTAGGAAATCATAAAGAACTTGATGCCTTTGTCCTTGGCAAACTTCGCCAGCTTATTGGCCATTTCCGATCGCTCCCTATCGTTTTTTATGCCTTAGAAACCGGCTTTGCCGGGATACCATTCAGTGCCAGCCAGCGGAATCCGCGCCATCGCGGCGGCCTCCATTGTCAGGGCGCACAGGTCTTCGGGTTCAAGGTTGTGCAGGTGGTTCTTGCCACAGGCCCGCGCGATCGTTTGCGCCTCAAGCGTCATGACCTTGAGGTAGTTGCTCAACCGGCGCCCCCCCAAAACGGGATCAAAGCGTTTGGACAATTCAGGATCCTGCGTCGTGATCCCGGCAGGGTCGCGGCCTTCGTGCCAATCGTCGTAGGCGTCGGCGGTGCTGCCCAGCTTTTGATATTCGGCTTCCCAATTCGGGTCGTTGTCGCCCAGCGCGATCAGGGCGGCGGTGCCGATAGCGACCGCGTCAGCCCCCAGCGCCAGCGCCTTGGCGACATCCGCGCCGGTGCGAATTCCGCCCGACACGATCAGCTGCACCTTGCGGTGCATCCCCAGATCCTGCAACGCCTTGACCGCCAGCGGGATGCAGGCAAGGATCGGCATCCCCACGTGTTCGATGAACACATCCTGCGTCGCCGCGGTGCCGCCCTGCATGCCGTCCAGAACCACCACATCGGCCCCGGCCTTGACCGCGAGGGCGGTGTCGTAATAGGGGCGCGCGCCGCCGATCTTGACGTAGATCGGTTTTTCCCAATCGGTGATCTCGCGGATTTCCATGATCTTGATCTCCAGGTCGTCCGGCCCGGTCCAGTCGGGATGCCGACAGGCCGACCGCTGGTCGATGCCTTTGGGCAGGTTGCGCATGGCGGCGACCCGGTCGGAAATCTTTTGCCCCAGCAACATGCCACCGCCACCGGGTTTCGCCCCCTGCCCCACGACCACCTCGATCGCATCGGCGCGGCGCAGGTCGTCGGGGTTCATCCCGTAGCGGCTGGGCAAATATTGATAGACCAGCGTTTTGGAATGACCGCGTTCTTCTTCGGTCATCCCGCCGTCGCCCGTCGTGGTCGAGGTGCCTGCGGCGGTTGCGCCGCGCCCCAGCGCCTCTTTGGCGGGGCCGGACAGGGCGCCGAACGACATGCCCGCGATGGTCACCGGAATATCCAGATGGATCGGGTTTTTCGCGTGCCGGGTGCCAAGCCAGACATCGGTGGCGCATTTTTCGCGGTAGCCTTCCAGCGGATACCGCGAGATCGATGCCCCAAGGAACAGCAGATCGTCAAAATGCGGCAGGTGCCGTTTGGTGCCGCCGCCGCGGATGTCATAGATGCCGCTCGCTGCGGCACGGCGAATTTCGGCGTTCACCGCAGGGGTAAAAGTGGCCGAAAAGCGTGGTGGCGTATGGGGAAAATCACTCATTCGTCTGGCCTCAATAATCGGCTGCGTTGTCGATGTTGAAATTGTACAGCTTGCGGGCAGACCCGTAGCGTTTGAAATCGGCGGGTTTGGCCAAGTGGTCGGCCTCGCCCTGTTTCAAAAGGTCCGCCAGCAATTCAAGGTGTTCGGGCCGCATCTCTTTTTCGATGCAGTCCGCACCCAAGGATTTGACCGATCCGCGCACGAACAGCCCCGCTTCGTACAGGCTGTCGCCAAGTGCGTCGCCCGCATCGCCCAGCACCACAAGGTTGCCCGACTGCGCCATGAATGCCGACATATGGCCGATGTTGCCATGCACGACGATATTGATGCCTTTCATCGACACACCGCAACGCGACGACGCATTGCCCTTGATCACCAACAACCCGCCACGCCCGGTCGCCCCGGCGTACTGCGATGCGTTGCCGTCGATGATGACCGCGCCCGACATCATGTTTTCGGCGACGCCCGGCCCCGCCGATCCCTTGACCCGAACGGTCGCCTGCTTGTTCATGCCGGCGCAGTAATAGCCGGTTGATCCGCGCACCGTCACGTCGATCGGTGCGTCAAGACCAACCGCGATGGCGTGCGATCCCTTGGGATTGACGATTTCCCATGCAGTTGCGTTGGTCTGCCCGCGCAGCGCATGCAGCGTCGAGTTCAGGGCGCGCAGCCCCTCGGCTTCAAGATCAAAAGTCTGCATTGTCAGTGGTTCCAGAAATAGACGGTGGCGGGCTCGGGTTCCCAAACACGGGCATTGTCGATGCCGGGCAGGTTAACAAGGGCGCGGTATTCAGACCCAAAGGCGACGTATTGATCGGTTTCCGCCATCACCGCCGGCTTGCAGGCGATCGGGTCGCGCACCACGCCAAATCCGTCATGGGTGCCGACGACAAAGGTAAAGAACCCGTCGATATCGTCCAGGGTGCCTTCCAGCGCCTCGCCCAGTGTCGCGCCCTTTTGCATCCGCCATGTCAGATAGGCGGCGCCGACTTCGGTGTCGTTCAGGGTTTCGGTAAAGATGCCCTCATGCGCCAGCATCCGGCGCAGGCTGTTGTGGTTGGACAGCGATCCGTTGTGGACCAGACACTGATCCGGTCCGGTCGAAAACGGATGCGCGCCCATCGTCGTGACCGCCGATTCGGTGGCCATCCTTGTATGCCCGATGCCGTGGGTGCCCTGCATCTTTGACACATCGAAACGCGCCGCAACGTCCTTGGGCAGCCCGACCTCTTTATAGATCTCAAGGCTGTCGCCGACGCTCATCACCTTGAGGGCGGGGCGCAGGTCTTTGATCGCCGCGCGTGCGGCATCGACTTTGTCGTCGGGAATTTCCAGCACGGCATGGGTGCTTTTGACCGACATCTTGACCGGCGCGCTGATCGCCTTTTTCAGCTCGGCGTCCAGTTTGGCGAAATCCGTGTCGGGGTTGGCCGACTGAACCGAGATCTTGGTCTTGCCATCGCCCGCGCCGCCATAGATCGCGATGCCCGCGCTGTCGGGGCCGCGATCTGTCATGGTGATCAGCATATCTGTGAGCATCGCGCCCAGCTGAGGTTCAAGCGATTTATCCTTGAGGAAAAGTCCGACAATGCCGCACATGATCTGATTCCCTTGTTCCAGATGAGAACAGGCTAGCAGCCGCGGGTTCATCTATCAACCACCAAGAAACAAATTTTCTTATCAGAATAATACAGACGGCATGTCGTTTCGACCTTCGGCGCGCCGACACCTTTTTCTTTCCAGTAATTTTTTATTCTTGACTAACCGCCCTTGTCGCCGCCATCCTTTGCGAAAGAGGCACGTTGCCTCTAATTTCTAGCGGCATCGGCTGCGAAAACTCTTCGCTGCAAAACCGATGTTTGCGACCAGTATGTGTGGACAGGATTCCGTCTGGGACGTTCTGGAATCGGACACCGATCGAGCAATAATACTAAGGGAGTGACACATGACAGCATCTTGGAGGTTTACCGCACTGGGCGACCGGCACCGGGCACTGGGATCGAACCTGGAAGACTGGAGCGGGATGGGCACGGCGTGGTCCTATGAAAAGGGCGACCCCGAACAGGAATATCTGGCGATCCGCACCAAAGCCGGATTGATGGATGTGTCGGGCCTGAAAAAGGTCCATATCACCGGATCGGGCGCCAGCCACGTGATCGACCGCGCCACCACCCGCAACGTCGAAAAGATCATGCCGGGCCGGTCGGTCTATGCAGCGATGCTGAACGACGCGGGCAAATTCGTCGACGACTGCGTGATCTACCGCACCGGGCCAACTGCCTGGATGGTTGTGCATGGCGCAGGTGGCGGATTTGAACAGCTGACGATGGCCGCCACCGGGCGCGACGTGTCGGTCAGGTTCGACGACAACCTGCATGATCTGTCTTTGCAGGGGCCACTGGCTGTCGATTATCTGGACAAGCATGTTCCCGGTATCCGCAACCTGAATTATTTCAGCCATATGCAGACCTCGCTGTTCGGTCTGCCGGTGATGATTTCGCGCACCGGATACACCGGCGAGCGGGGCTACGAGATTTTCTGCCGCGGTCAGGACGCGCCCGCGATCTGGGACCGGATTCTTGAAGAAGGTGCCGCGATGGGGATCATTCCCTGCCGCTTCACCACCCTCGACCTGCTGCGCACCGAAAGCTATCTGCTGTTCTTTCCCTATGACAATTCCGAAATGTATCCCTTCGACAACGAAGGCCCCGGTGATACGCTGTGGGAACTCGGCCTTGATTTCACCGTCTCGCCCGGCAAAACCGGGTTTCGCGGGGCCGAGGAACATTACCGGCTGAAAGGCCGCGAGCGGTTCAAGATCTGGGGGCTCAAGCTGGACGGCAAGAACGTGCCGGGCAACGGCGCGCCGGTATTCAAGGGCGACAAACAGGTGGGCGTTGTCACTCAGGCGATGTATTCGTCACTGAACAAGCATAATATCGCGATTGCCCGCCTGCCCGTCAACTGCGCCAATGACGGCACCAAACTGACGGTGCGCTGCGCGACCCACGGCGAGATCGGCGCGACCACCCACGCGATGCCGTTCTACGACACCGACAAAAAGCGGCGCACTGCCAAAGGCTGATCGCCAACGGGGGCGGCGGACCCATCGCCGCCCCGATACGAAAGACAGGAACACCATCGAAACATGACCCGTTTCCAATTCCCAAAGTCAATCATCACCCGTCCGGTCTATGGCACGCTGACGGCCAGACCCGGCACCGCGCATCTGATGGTCGCCGATGCCGAAGGCGCCGAGGCGCTGCTTGATCTGGCCACCGCTGCGCCTGACCTGATGGCAAAGGCGCACATCATCTATATTCCCAAGGCGACAGGCGACACATTTGTCAGCCGCCTGCGCGCCACCGCGCCCGCCCAGCTTTATGTCGGCCCCAGCTATGCCACCGCCGTCCCCCGCCTGCACAAGGCGCTGCAAGATGCCCACATGGGCCTGCAAATCTATCTGGCCGGCACCGAAGGCCTGATCGGCCAAGCGATGCAAGAGGCGATCGCGGCCGGCTTTCCTGCCGATGCGATCCAGACCGAACATCGCGGTTCAACCGCCCGCCGGGTTCAGTGCGTTCATTGCAAGGGGATCACCGAAGAGGTAACGACCGACCCCTTCGTCTGCGCCCATTGTGGCCTGCACCTGTTCGTGCGTGACCACTATTCCCGCCGCATGGCCGCCTTTCAGGGGGTCTGCGTCGATGCCGAGGATCCGGGAAAGGTACCACCGTCAAAGGGATTGTACGCATGAGCGCCGGAACCCGGAAACTTGACGTCACCGTGACCGACGTGATCCCGGTCAACGATCTGGTCACGCGCTTTCGGTTCGCCCGCACTGATGGTGGCGAGATGCCGACGTTTTCAGGCGGGGCGCATACCGTGGTGGAAATGCGCGACGGCGATATCACCCGGCTGAACCCCTATTCGCTGATGTCGGACCCGCGCGACCGTGCGGCTTATACGATTTCGGTGCGGCGCGACGAACAGGGCCGCGGCGGGTCGCTGTTCATGCACCGCAAGGTGAAACCGGGCGACCGTATGGTCCTTAGCTATCCGGTCAACTTGTTCGCCCTCGACCTGCGGGCGAAAAAGAATCTGATGATCGCGGGCGGCATCGGGATCACGCCGTTCCTGGCGCAAATCAAACAGTTGGCGGCGACGAACGGGCGGTTCGAGCTGCATTATTCGGTGCGCACTGCGGCGCTGGGGTCTTATGCCGATGAACTGCGCGCGGCGCACCCGGCGCACGTCCATATCTATCACGACGACCGGCAGGAAAAGATCGACCTTGATGCGCTGCTGAACGGGCAACCGCTGGGCACGCATGTCTATGTTTGCGGACCCAAAGGAATGATTGCTTGGGTCTGCGACACCGCCCGCGCGCATGGCTGGCCGTCCGACGCGATCCACTCGGAAGAATTCCTTGCCCCGCAGTCCGGCCTGCCGTTTGAGGTGACGCTGGCGCGGACCGGCAAGGTTATCACCGTCGGCCAGCACCAGAGCATGCTGGAGGCGATCGAAGCCGCCGGGGTCGACGCCCCCTACCTGTGTCGCGGCGGCGCTTGCGGCCAATGCGAGACGGACGTGATCAGCCATGATGGCAAATTCATCCACCGCGATCACTGGCTGACCGACGAACAACACAAATCCTGCACCAAGATCATGCCCTGCGTCAGCCGTTTCGAAGGCAAGTCGCTGGTCATCGACAGATAGGAGACCGCCATGACCATCCAGTTCCAAGACGAAACCTTCCGCGACGATTACACGTTCCGCAATTCCGCATGGGCGATCAAGCGGTTCCCGTTCCCGTTCCACGAAGACAGCTACATGTATTCGATCAACATGGAACCGCACGGCAGCGGGCCCGAGGGGACGGTGTTCGAAAAACGGTTCGACGTTGACGAACACTATGTCTCGGAAATGCGTGACCGTGCGCTGGTGCTGGCCGACGACCCGCTGCGCTGTCAGTCCTTGCCGCACATGACGCTGGCGGGGTGGGATCTGCTGGAACTGATCATGATCTGCAAATCCGAAGACTATCCCGACCTGTTCGAACTGCACCGCGACGGCGACCACTGGCGCTGGATCAACAAACCGATGGGGATCGACGACAGTTTTGTCTTTCTTGACGACACCACCCAGCCCTGCGGCCCGATGGAATACATCACGCGCCAGACCCAGGGCGATTTCGCGCTGCTGGATCAGCGTCAGGACAACCTCTGGATGGACGGCGGGATGGTGACGACTCAAGCCGACTGGAGCCTTGATTTCGACATCGGGATGAACTTTTTCGAATGGCACGCGCCGGTGCCGAAGGCGCATGAAATGGGCATCTTTCAGCGGGCGCTGAAATTCCTGCTGAACGTCCAGCAAGGCACTCCGGCGCGGCGGCTGAACTGGACGATGACGGTCAACCCGAACCTTGATACCAGCCCCGAGAATTACCACAAATGGGGGCCGGAAAAGGCGACTCTGCGCCCCGAAAATGTCGGGGAAAAGCAATACCTGCGGGTCGAATTGCAATCGTTCTGGCGGCTGCCCCGGTCCAACGCGATGGTGTTCCCGATTCGCTGCTATCTGATCCGGCTCGAGGATCTGGTGACTGTGCCCAAATGGGGCCGCCGTCTGCACCGCGTCCTGCGCGACCTTCCCGAAGAACTGGCGACCTACAAGGGATTCATCCGCAATCGTCCGATGATCCTCGACTACCTCGCGCAGTATGATGACGGCGCACCGACCAGCCCCGGCACCGGACCGGATTGATCGCTATTTGCCTTGGACATACGAGATGATCGACAGATAGCGGGCGGGCAGTTTTACCAGCACCTCGGGCCCATGCGGCGCGTCGGCATCAAAGAACAGCGTATCGCCGGGTTTCAGCGGATAAACCTTGTTGCCGTGCCGGTAGTCGACCTCGCCCTCAAGCATATACAGCATTTCGATACCGTCATGCTGGAAGGTCGGAAACACATCCGACCCCGAGGTCAGGGTGATCAGGTAGGGCTCGACGACGACGCCGCTGCTATTGGACCCCAGATGGCCCAGCAGATTGTATTGATGCCCCGCACGGGTGCCGCGCCGTTCAGTCTCGGCGCCCATCCCGGATTTCGTGTGGACGGCATGATGCACATCCTCGAACTGGCGAAAGAACGACGTCAGCGGTACGCTCATCGCGTGGGCCAGCGTTTGCAGCGTCGACAGCGACGGCGAGGTATTGCCGTTTTCGATCTTGGACAGCATCCCGATCGACAGCCCGGTGCGTTGCGACAGATCGGCGATGGTCATCCCGCTTTGATGCCGGAATGCCCGCACCTCGCGGCCGATGGCGACCTCGAGGATGTTTTCGCGCTGTTCCCTGACCTTGTGAGGGTCTTGTGCCAATAATGCAGCAGACATACAAACTCCGGATCATGCGGCCCGTGGCTGGCCTGTAAAGGTGAGGCGCGATCCGTGACTGGCTGGACCGCCTGAACTGAACTCAAGATAGTTTCCTCATAGTAAAATGCAAATGATCCCTGATCAACGTGTCACCACCATCGGGTTCCTGATTTTTCCGGGGTTCCCTATGGCCTGCCTGACGTCGATGATCGAACCGCTGCGTGCAGCAAATGAAATCGGTGATTGTCAGGCCTTTGCTTGGCAGATCATTTCCGAAACCGGGGCCGGGATCGGGTCCAGCGCACAGGTGGTTTTCGAACCCGATGCCAAGCTGTCGGACAGCAACGGCATCGACTATCTTTTTCTGCTCAGCAGTCCGACGTCGAATTTCACCGACCGGAAAGCCTCCGAAGGCCACGTCCGGCGGCTGGTCCGCCACGGTGTTGCGATCGGCGGCGTCAGTGGTGGGGTGTTTCCCCTGGCCCGGTCCGGCCTGATGGACGGCCATCCGGTGTCGGTGCATTGGTGCTATGCGGCGGCCTTTGCGCAGGAATTTCCCGACATGACGATGCGCGACGATGTGATCGTCTTTGACCACCCCCGCTATACCGTGTCGGGGGCGGCGGCGGCGTTCGATCTGATGCTCAGTTTCATCGACGACCGGCTCGGTGCCGATACTGCGACCGAGGTCGCCTGCTGGTTCCAGCACCCCGTCGTGCGCGGTGCCGGGGTGCCGCAAAAGACCCCGACGTTTCACCAGGACAGCACCGCCGATATGCTGCCCGATTCCGTCGCCCGCGCGGTCGCCCTGTTGGGACGTCATGTTGCCGATCCGATTGCAATGGAGCAGGTCGCCGATAATGTCGGTGTGTCGCCCCGCCAACTGGAACGCCAGTTCAAAAAGGCGACCGGGCAAAGCCCGTCGCGCTATTTCCGCACCCTGCGGATGAAGGCGGCGCGGCAACTGGTGCTGTTTTCGCGTGAAACGATGCCACGGGTGGCGGTTGCGGTAGGCTACGAAACGGTGCCGCCGCTGATGCGCCATTACCGCGAGGAATTCGGAGTCACGCCGACCGAAGACCGCGCCAACATCAACCGCTTTCGCGTTACGGACAACAGACCGCTGCCGTCTTAAGGCCTTAAGCGACGCTACGGGCGGCGGCGCTCAGGGCGTGGTGCAGCGATCCGGCAAACGAGCGTGGCGCGATCAGGCTGAACGCCTGTGCGGTGGTCCGGCAGATCACGAAACAACCCATGTGTTCCAACAGCGTGCGCGTCGCCGCCCCGGTCTGCATCCGTCGCACCGGCACCGGACAAAGCCGCTCCAGCAGGTCGACGACCGTCGCCCCAGTCACGTCGAAACGCACCCAGCCGTCGGTCTGCTCAGTGACGGATGCGGTATCGCCCAGCCCCGCCTTGATCAGCCGCGCGATGTCTTCGTGACTGGCAAAGGGTGCCTCGGCAAACCATTGGTCCGGTCCGGTCCAGATCAGGCCAAAAGGATCGCCCGCGGTCCAGTGGCCGGGGTCGGGCATCGCGCCGCCGAACAGTTTTTTCGCCGCTGTGGCGAAGGCTTTTGCCTGCCCCGCGCGGCAGGTGACCGACGCCAGCGCCCGGTCCGTGATTTCCGCGATTTGCACCGCGCCGATGGTTTCGGTTTTGGCAGTCGCGCCGCCAAGCGGCGTCAGGGCAGCAAGATCATGCACGAAGACGGTCCCCCTCGGGGTCGATGAAATGGGCGCTGACGACTTCGACCAGCGTTTCGGCGTTCTGCACCGGATTGACCGCGCGCAGGGTCTCGCCCTTGCGGTTGGCGCCGTTTTTCAGGAACCCCAGCCCGATGGTGTGACCCAGATTGGGCGAATAGGCGACCGAAGTCAGATAGCCCTGATCGTTCGCCGCATTCGCCACATCGTCTTTGCCAATCAGGTGCGATCCGGCGGCGAAATTGTCGGCATGGTTCACCGGTCGAAACCCGACAAGACACAGCGCATCGGGGCGGTTCAGACCTTCGCGTTCTGAAAGGGTAGACCCGATCGAGTCCTTTTTCTTGTTCACCATCCCGCCCATCCCGAGGTTCAGCGCGGTGGTCGTCCCGTTCAATTCATTGCCCGCCGCGTGACCCTTTTCGATCCGCATCACGCCCAGCGCCTCGGTCCCATAAACCACCGCGTCAAATTCTTGCCCGACCTCAACCAGCCGCCGCATCAACGCGTCGCCATAGCGGGTTGGCACCGCGATTTCGAATGCCAGTTCGCCGGAAAACGAAATGCGGAACAGCCGGGCGCGTAGCCCGCCGCAGACGGTAATGTCACCGCAACCCATGTAGGGGAATGCGTCGTTGCCGATGTCGAACGCCGGATCGACGATCTTTTGCAGCAGTTTCCGCGCGTTCGGCCCGGCAACCGAATACTGCGCCCAAGCCTCGGTCGTGGAAATGATCTGCACGTCCATGTCGGGCCAAAGACACTGACGGCAAAACTCCATATGCCGGTAGACGCCGACCGCGTTGGCGGTGGTCGTGGTCATCACGAAATGATCCTCGGCCAGACGGGCGGTAGTGCCGTCGTCCATCGCGATGCCGTCCTCGCGCAGCATCAGCCCATAGCGGACCTTGCCGACCGCCAGCTTGCCGAACGGATTGGCGTAAATCCGGTTCAGGAACTCAGCGGCATCGGTGCCCTGCACGTCGATCTTCCCCAGCGTTGTCACATCGCAGATGCCGACCGATTTGCGGGTCGCCAGCACCTCGCGGTCAACCGACTGCCGCCACGTGGTTTCGCCTGCCTGCGGAAACCATTGCGCCCGCAGCCACATCCCGACCTCGACGAATACCGCGCCCTGCTGCGCCGCCCAATGGTGGCTGGGGGTCAACCTGGTTGGCCGAAAATCGGGGCCAGCCGACCGGCCTGCAAAGGCGGCGATGGATACCGGCGTGTAAGGTGGCCGATAGATCGTGGTGCCGGTATCGGGGATCGACTTGCCGGTCATTTCCGCCATCACTGCCAGCCCGCCGATGTTGGACGTCTTGCCCTGATCTGTCGCCATCCCAAGGGTCGTATAGCGTTTCAGGTGCTCGACCGAAATGTAACCTTCCTGATGCGCCAGCTTAACGTCCTTGACGGTGACATCGTTCTGCTGGTCCAGCCAGGCGCGGCCCTTGCCCGGAACGTGGAACAACGGGGTGATGCGAAACGGCGTGTCTTCGGCTTTGGGCAGGGTTATCGCCTTGGCCTTGATCCCAAGATCGGACAACGCCGCGACTGCCGCCGCGGCACCCGAGGACAGCGCACCGGCGGTTGACAATATGCCTTGCGCAGCACCTGCGACGCGCATGCCGGGCGGCAAGGTGCCACCGGGGACAAAGGCGGCAAGATCTGCGTTCCATTGCGGTCGCCCACGCTGGTGGCAGGTCAGATGCACGTTGGGATTCCAGCCGCCCGAGACGCCCAAGCCCTGACAGGCGACCTTGCGGGTCTCGCCATTGGCCAGTCGCACACTGACTGAAGTGAGCCCCAGTCGGCCAGCGGAATTGGTCACAACCGACCCGGCGAAAACCTCGTAACGGTTGGTTTTCGGGGCGTCTGCGCGGCTGTCGATCACGGCAGCGATCCGCACCCCCTTGGTCAACAGATCTTCTGCGGTGCGATGGCCTTCGTCATTGTTGGTGAAAATCGCCACATCCTGCGCCGCACAGGCAGCCCAGCGGTTGGCATAGCTGCGCAGCGCCGACCCCAGCATGATGCCGGGGCGGTCGTTGTTTTCAAATGCGATGGGCCGTTCGGTGGCCCCGGCGCACAGCAGGCTGCGCGTTGTATAGATCCGCCAGAACGTCTGACGCGGTGTGTCGGGGGCCGGTTCGCGAAGGTGGTCCGATACCCGTTCCAGCGCGCCGTAAATGCCGTGATCCATCGCCCCGATGATCGTCGTACGTGACATCACCCGGACGTTGGGCAGACTGGCCAATTCGGCCAGCGCCGCCTTGGCCCAATCGCTGCCGGAGGTGTCGCCAAGGGCATGGGTTTCGGAATTCAGCCGCCCACCCAGCAGAAAATCCTCGTCTGCCAGAATGACATCGGCCCCGGCGCGGCCCGCCGTCAATGCGGCGGCAAGGCCTGCGGGCCCGGCCCCGATAATCAGCAGATCAGAGTGCAGGAACCCCTTGTCATACATATCCGGGTCGGGCTGTCCGTCCAGACTGCCCAGACCGGCGGCGCGGCGGATCATCGGTTCGTACAGCTTTTCCCAAAACGCCTTGGGCCACATGAACGTCTTGTAGTAAAAACCGGCTGCAAAGAACGGCGACAGAAGGTCATTCACCGCAAGCAAGTCAAACCGCAGCGACCCGACACTGTTCTGACTGCGGGCGTTCAGGCCGTCATAAAGTTCGGCGACAGTGGCGCGCGCGTTCGGTTCTTGCCGCGCCCCGTTGCGCAGTTCAACGATGGCGTTGGGTTCTTCGGACCCGGCGGTCAGCGGCCCACGCGGACGGTGATATTTGAACGACCGGCCCATCAGGCGCACGTCGTTGGACAGCAGCGCCGAGGCGAGAGTGTCGCCGGGGTGGCCCCCGTAAGACTTGCCGTCGAAACTGAACGACAGCGTCTGGCTCCGGTCGATCAGACCGCCACTCAAACGGGTCATGTCGAGCGTCCTTTTGTGCGGGCCACATCGCGGGCGAGTTCCGCCCCGGTGATCTCGTGCGTGCGAGTGTCGCGGGTGACGACCAGCCAACTGCGGTCGCCCTGTTCGTGAAACCACAATTCGCGGTGCAACCCGGCGGGGTTGTCACGCAGATAAAGGTAATCGTGGAACTGGTCGACAGCGCCTGTCGCCTGCCAGTCCGGGCGGTCGATCAGGCTGACGTCGCCCAGATAGGTGAACTCCTGACTGTCGCGCGGGCCAAGCAGGGGGTGTGGGATAATCATACTGACCTCAATGCAGATTGGGCTGCGCGCCCATGCCTTTTTCGTCGATCATCAGCCCCTTGCGGAACCTGTCGAAGCGGTAAGCGGTGGCAGTTTCGTGCGGCGCGTCGGTGGCCAGCAGATGCGCAAAGCACATGCCCGATGCCGGGGTCGCCTTGAACCCGCCATAGCACCAGCCACCGTTGAAATAGAGACCCGCGATATCGGTCTTGTCGATGATCGGCGAGCCATCCATCGACATATCCATGATCCCGCCCCACATCCGCAGCAGTTTGGCCCGGCCGATCATCGGCATCAGGGCCATGCCGCCTTCGCAGACGTCTTCGACCACGGGCAGGTTGCCGCGCTGGGCATAGGAATTGTAACCGTCGATATCGCCGCCAAATACCAGACCGCCCTTGTCGGACTGGCTGACGTAAAAGTGGCCCGCGCCATAGGTGATGACGGCGGGAATGATTGGTTTCAGCCCCTCGGACACGAAGGCCTGCAAGACATGGCTTTCGATTGGCAGGCGAATCCCGGCCTTGGCCATGACCTGCCCCGACGAACCCGCCACCGCCACGCCGACCTTGCCCGCGCCGATGAAACCGCGTGTGGTTTCGACGCCCAGACAGGTGCCGTTGTCGATCTTGAACCCGGTCACTTCGCAGTTCTGAATGATATCGACGCCCCGGCTGTCGGCCCCCCGCGCATAGCCCCACGCGACCGCATCGTGGCGCACCGTGCCGCCGCGCGGTTGCAGCAGACCACCCTTGATCGGAAACCGGGCCGCGTCGAAATTCAGGAACGGGGCCATCTTGCGCACCCCGTCGGCGTCCAGCAATTCGGCATCGACACCGTTCAGCCGCATCCCGTTGGCGCGGCGCCGGAAGGCATCGCGCTGGCCGTCCGTATGGCACAGGTTCAACACGCCACGCTGACTGACCATCGCGTTGAAATTGAAATCCTGCTCGAGCCCTTCCCAAAGTTTCATTGAAAATTCGTAGAACGGTTCGTTGCCGTCCAGCAGATAGTTCGACCGGATGATCGTGGTATTGCGCCCGACGTTGCCGCCGCCGATCCAGCCCTTTTCGATCACCGCGACGCTGGATTTCGAAAACACCTTGGCAAGGTAATAGGCGGTCGCCAGACCATGCCCGCCGCCGCCAACAACGACGATATCATAACGCGGCTGCGGCGCGGCGTCGCGCCAGGCGGGTTTCCACCCTTTATGTCCTGTCAGTGCCTCTTTCAGCACCCTAAAGCCGGAATAACGCATATCACCCTCGGGTCGGTTCTGATCCCAAGATGGCGGATACAATCGATTTGCGACAGGGCCGGTTCGGACATCGTTGTGGCGACTTGCGACATCCGTCGCGTGCAGGCGCCATCAACCGGCGTATTTCGTCCGCGCCGCACTGGTCCGCATCAGCCAGTCGGCGACTTCGGTACGGCCTTGAAACGGCGGGTGGTTCTGCGGAGTCAGCAAGTAGTAACCATAGTCGGTGCGCACTTGGGTATCGCCCAGCGGGCGCACCAATCTGCCGGTTTCAAGCAACTGATCGACAAGATGCCCCCACCCCAGGGCCACGCCGACACCGTCAACCGCCGCGTGAATCGACAGCGGGTAGGTGTTGAACAGTGTCGCCCGTTCGATCCTGCGGGCCGGTGCGCCGACACGTCCGAGCCAGGCCTGCCAGTTCATCCATTCGGTATGCTTGCTGGACACTTCGATCAGCGCTGCGCCGGCCAGACTGCGGATATCGGCCACTTCGGGGTTTTGCGCCAGAAATTCGGGCGAACAGACCGGAAAGACGGTTTCGCCAAAGACCAGTTGGCTATCGTATCCCTTCCACGCGCCATCGCCGCGCAGGATCGCCAGATCGACGGTTTCGGCCAGACATTCGTCATCCACGTCGGACGCAACCAGCATGATGCTGATGTGGGCGTTGGCCTGCCGGAAGTCGTGCAGCCGGGGGGTCAGCCAAAGCGCCGCGACCGAATTCGTTGCAGCAAGGATAACCGGGCGTTTCAGGCCGGCTTTGGATGCGTCATCCGACGCTTCGCGCAGCAGGTCGATGGCGGGAACGATTCGGGCCAGAAACTCGCGCCCGTACTGCGTCAGTTCGATCGATCGATGACCACGGGCAAAAAGGGCGACGCCGAAATGCTGTTCCAGCAGGCGCACTTTACGGCTGATCGCGGTTTCGCTGATGTTCATCTGCCGCGCCGCCCCGGCGAAACTTGCGTTCTGCGCCGCCGCCTCGAAGGCCAGAAAATAATCCAGCGGTGGCAATGGTCTGCGCGGCTCGTGGCTGCGACGGTCCGGTTCTGAGTTGCGGTTCATGCGACGGTTCCCGATCAGCGACAGACTGGGCGCGACTCGCCTCGTCGGACCCTAATCCCTGCCAGAGATTTTGGCATCAGAAATTCGAGGCATGGGCCAGCATAATTCTACGCAGGATTTCACGGCACAGGCGGCATGATCCCCCTGCAACGGCGCCGCAAGAGTGCCGGTTCGCCTATTCATTCCAAACAAGGGAGCCAAGATGAAAATCCTCAAACTCGTTTCCATTGCCGCGATCATCGCTGCCACTGCCACCACAGCGAAAGCCCAGGACAGTTCCGACCCGATCATTGCGCCGATCCATAACTGGTCAAGCCAGATCGTGATGAGCCACGTCATCGGCAAGATCTTTGAATCCATCGGTGACAACGTCGAGTACGTGACCACCGACAGTCAGGCGGTCTATGAATCAGTCCGTCTGGGCGACGTGACCTTTGAACCCGAAGTCTGGGAAGGGGCATTCGGCGCCTCGTTCCGGGCCGCGATGGACAAGGGCGGCATCGTCGATGTCGCGACGCACGATGCTGTGACGCGCGAAGACTGGTGGTATCCGCTCTGGACCAAAGAAGCCTGTCCGGGCTTGCCCGATTGGGAAGCCCTGAACGCCTGTGCGGCTCTGTTCGAGACGCCGGAAACCGGCGACAAGGGGCGTTTTCTGGGCGGTCCGGTGGACTGGCTCAAGCATGACGCCGAAAAGGTCGACGCGTTGGGCATGAACTTTACCGTCGTCAACGCTGGCTCTGCCGCGGCGATCTGGGCCGAATTGGGTGCTGCCGAAACCAACAAGACCCCGATTGTCGTGTTCAACTGGACCCCGAACTTTGCCGAAGCGGTCTGGCCGGGCGAATTCGTCAACTTTCCCGAATGGGTCGAAGGCTGCAACACCGACCCGTCGGTCGGCCCCAACCCTGACGTGATGTATGACTGCGGCAACCCCGCCAACGGCTATCTCAAGATCGCCGCCTGGGATGGGATGGAGGCCAAGTGGCCGGCTGCCTTTGCCGTGCTGCAGAAGGTCAACTTTACCAACGCGCAAATCGCGGAAATGGCGAAATTCGTCGATATCGACGATATGGAGCCGGAAGACGCCGCGCAGACCTGGCTGGACGCCAACGAGGCGGTGTGGAAGCCCTGGACCGAGTGAACCGGCCCAAAGCGTAAAACATCTTGGGGGGACCGTTCCCCCCAAGATCACCTGACAGAAAGTCCCGCCGATGCCCGCCACCGAAACCGTCATCTCGTGCCGCAACGTCTGGAAACTGTTCGGCAACAAGCCCGAAAATTACGTCAATTCTGCCAAAGGCAAAAGTTTCGACGAGATCCGCAAGGATGGCTATATCGCCGCCGTGCGCGACGTGTCGATCAAGGTTGGCCGCGGCGAACTGCTGGTCATCATGGGTCTGTCGGGGTCGGGTAAATCGACGCTGGTGCGCTGCATGTCGCGCCTGATCGACATCACCGACGGCG